>NZ_JBJDMY010000008.1:0-229525 GCF_044900305.1 Agrobacterium sp. NPDC089420
ATCAACAAGGATGAAGAAGCGCCGATCTTCCAGGTCGCCGATTACGGTCTCGTCGCAGACCTGTTCGAGGCTTTGCCGGGCATCGAAAAAGCGCTTTGACACATGTTCGAACGAATGGCGGGCCGGAGAGGCGCAGCCGGCGACGTCTATTTCGCATTGCCGGAATAGCCTTTGTCCGGCAGCACATCAATCGGCTTGACCTTACTGCCGCACCCGCTGGCATGAAGAGGCTGCGGCAATGTTTCGTGATTACGAGTATGACCGGGCTCACTGGCTCAGCTGTTTGATCCATGTGCCAAAATGCTCTTTGGCCTTGGCGGGAATTCGCGCCGCGGTGATCGTTTCAAGGTTCTTCGGGTGATCGCCGACCACGATCAGCCCGACCATGCCCATTGCGTAATGCGGTGCGCATTTATAGGCATAGGCGCCCTCGACCTGGAAGGTGATTTCCATCTGTTCATTGATGCGCCCCTTGAAGGGTACGGCGCCTTCTGGGATCAGGTCCTTGATCGTTTCGGCATTATGGCCCGGGTCAACCGCAAGAAATCTAACGGTGTCGCCGGGTGCGATTTTGAGAAAGGCGGGCTCGAACACCATGGCGCCGGTCTCGCCGCGGTTAAGCATCCGGACTTCATGGGTCTCCGCATGCGCCGTCCCCAGTCCGGCCAACATCAGGGCCGCAAACGCGACCGTCGCTACTTTTTTCATGTGTCTCCTCCCTTGAACTGCAAACCCGTGCAGCTGGACAACGAGGTAACAGAATGTATCGCATGAAACAAGTATGTATCGTAGGATACATTATTGACAAATGCTGATCTTGTGCCTTACCGTCACGCCGCCAGCTGCGGATTGGCGAAAGGTCGCTCCGCAGCTGCGTTTGGGAGGATCACCATGAAATCAATGACTTCTGAGAAACAGGATGGCGTGAGCCGCGTTTCGCGGCGCGACTTTCTGAAAGCGGCGACAATGGGAACCGCCGGTGCTGCAATCGGCGTGACCGTGGTTACCGATGCCGCCGCGCAGAGCTGGAGCGAGGAATATGACGTCGTTGTTGTCGGTTCGGGCGGGGCCGGGCTGGCGGCGGCGGCAGGCGCCGTCCATCAGGGCGCCAGCGTCAGAGTGCTGGAGAAAGCCGAGCTGGCCGGCGGCACGACGCTGAAATCCGGCGGCGTGTACTGGATTCCGAACAATCCCTTCATGGTCGAGGATGGGATCGAGGATAAAAAGGAAGATGCGTTGCGTTATATGGCGCGCTGCGCATGGCCCCATCTTTACCGTGCCGCCAGCCCGACATTCGGCCTGACGGATCACAATTTCCGCCTTCTTGAGACCTTTTACGATCAGGCTGCCCGCGTGAACAAGCAGCTTTCGGACATAGGCGCCCTGAAGTCCGTGCGTTATCCGACCTATGGCTGGAAACCCATTCCGGATTATTATGCGGGACTGCCGGAAAACAAGGCGCCCCGGGGACGTTCGATCCATCCGGCCGACCCGGCCGGCCAGCCAGGTGCGGGCAATGATCTGATCGAGCAGCTTCAGGCCTTCCTGGAAAAACACGGCGGCGAAGTTGCCCTTGAAACGGGGGTCATCCGTGCGCTTGTCGATGCCGATCGGCGCGTTCTCGGTGTCGTTGCAAAGACAGGAGAAGGAAAGGAGGTCGCCATCCGTGCAAAAAAAGGGGTGATTTTTGCCTCCGGAGGCTTCACGCAGAACCCTGAAATGCGTGAAGCCTATCTGCGTGTGCCCGTATTGGGCGGTTGCGCGGTGCCGACCAACCAGGGCGATTTCGTCAAGATCGCCATCGAGCTTGGCGCGCAACTTGGAAACATGAATGAAGCCTGGTTGCAGCAGGAGGTACTGGACGAGGTTCTCGACTATAATAGCGTACCGTTCGGCGTGTTCTTTCTCGGCGGCGACAGCATGGTTCAGGTGAACCGGCTGGGCAGGCGCACATGCAACGAGAAGACGACTTATAATGAGCGCACGCGCTCGCATCTCGTCTGGGATCCGGCGCGCGGGGAATATTCCAATCGCTTCCAGTTTATGATCTTCGATGAGCATGCCCGCAGCTTTGGCGGCGTGATGGTGCCGCCGCCAGGCGAATTCGTGCCGCCCTATATCATCAAGGCCGACACGTTGGAGGAACTCGCGACAAAGATCGATGAAAAGCTCGCTTCCTTCGAGGATCGCATCGGTCACTTCCGGCTGGATGCGGATTTCCTGCCGAATTTGCACGAGACGATCGATCGTTTCAACGGTTTTGCCAAAACCGGAAAGGACCGGGATTTCCTGCGGGGCGAGGCGCCGATCGATCAATATTTCGCGCCGCCGCAGGGATTTGAAGTCACGACGCCCAATCCCTGGCTCCATCCGATTTCCGACAAGGGTCCCTATTACGCCATCGTCCTTGCGGCCGGAACGCTGGATACGAAAGGCGGCGCGGTTTTCGATGAACATGGGCGGGTGCTCGATACCGACGACAGGCCGATAGAGGGGCTTTATGTCGCGGGCAATGCCAGCGCGTCGCCTTCCGGCCAGTCCTACTGGGGCGCCGGCGGCACGCTCGGTCTCGGCATCACCTTCGGCTTCATCGCCGGGGAACATGCCGCGCGCCGCAGCTGAACCAGAGGCGGGGAGGGCGGAAATTCCGCGCCCCGCCAAGAGGCCGGACGATGACGACAAGACGCCGAAGCCTGCTGCACATTGCTTTCGACGGCCCCGAAACAGGTATTCCCTGGCTTGTGCTGCACGGACGTTATGGCAATCTCGATACCGCCCGTCGATTGGGTGCGGAGCAACTGCCTGCCGATACATTGCGTATCGCCGTACGCAGCGCGCGAACGCAGACCATGGGCAGTCTGCTGCCGCCCAAGGGAAATTTCTGGTTTATCGGGAAGCCGGACTGGCCGGAATTATCGACGTTCGGGGATGCGCTCCACCAACTCAGCCTGCTGCTGGACGATCTCCGCGATGTGGACGGAGTGTCGTCGTTGAACCTGCTCGGGGAGGGCGAAGGCGGAACCATGGCGCTGGTTCTGGCTCTCTCGCATCCGGACCGGATAAACCATGTCACCGCGATCGGCTCGGCCTTTCCGGGGAATTTCGATCGTATGCCGCTGCATATCGGTGATATCGGCCGGCTCAGCGTCTCGTTGCCGGACGGGGATGTCGCGGTTCAAGCGGCATTGCGGCGTGCCGTGCCGAACCTGTCGCTGCGCGGCGCGTGACGGGTGGTCAAGGTCGGGCATATATGCGATTCTTGACCGGAAAAGCCAACATGTGAGACGACATGCCCGCACCTATCACCAATCTTCTGAGCCGCGCCAATCCGGACGCCGACCAGCTTCGGCGTGGCGATCTTCTTTATACCATCCATGAGCTTTCGCGGTTGATCAGCACCTATTTCGACAAGGTCATGGAGCCCCATAACCTCACGCGTGCGCAATGGTGGGCAATCATGCATATCATGCTGAACGAGGGGCAGAGCCAGTCGGATCTTGCGCGTGTAATGCAGATGGGACGGTCCGCGGCAGGTAAGCTGTTTGATCGCCTGGAGTCAAAAGGCTGGATCGAGCGCAGGCCGGACGCGGACGACCAGCGCCTTTTGCGCATTTTCCTGGCAGAAGGGGTGGGGCCGGCCTTCGATGCGATCGTCTCCGGCGGACCGGCGTTGTTCGAGACCTTGCTCGATGGTTTCTCCGAGGATGAGGAGCGTGCTCTCCTGGGGGGATTGCGCCGGATCAAGGAAAATGCCGAGCGTGCCGTGGGCGAAAGCAGGCGTGCGAACCTGCTCTGACATCTGCTCCCGACCGGACAACGATTACGTCCTGACCGCCGTCACCGGGCTGGTTGGCGGGAAGGCCGTTTCTCGTTGTCGCCACGGGCGCTTCGCGTCGCTGTCTTCCGCTTGCCGAAAACGCGGCGCCTCGAGAATCTTAGAGGATTGACCAGGTGGGCAATGCGCTCTTTGGCGTGATGCTCCAGTTTTGCAAAACACCGGCTGATGATGCGGCGGACAGGGGGAAGGGAGTCCCTCAACGCCTCAAGCATTGGCCGCAAGCAAAGCTGGGAGGTCTTATGCTTGATACTGCGCCACCCCGCGCCATGTCGCGCACGCCGTTCGCACGGATGGAAGAACAGCACGGGCGGATTCCCGGTGAAGCCGGACTCTGGGTGTTTCTTTTCGGCGACATGGCGATATTCCTCGTTTTTTTCGTCTCCTATCTGTCCGAACGCGCGGCGGCTCCGGCATTGTTCGCGAGTTCGAGTGCCGAAATCGGTGTGACGACGGGCCTCGTGAACACGATCATTCTGCTGAGCAGCTCGCTGCTGGTTGTTGTCGGGGTGAACGCCATGCGCGGCAACGCAAACCGGCTGGCGGCGCTCGTTTTCAGCGCGGCGCTGGTCTGCGGCTTTGTCTTCATCACCCTCAAGACCGCGGAATATGTGCATCTGGTTCAGGCGGGCAACGGCCCGGGCTCGAACCTTTATTACACCTATTTCTTCATCCTCACCGGGACGCATCTGATGCATGTCCTGATCGGTCTCGTCACGCTGGGAATGATGATCGCGACAGTGCGCCGAAATACGGCGCCGTCAGGCAAGGACGTAAGACTGGTCGAATCCTGCGCCTGTTACTGGCATCTCGTTGACCTGCTGTGGATGGTCATCTTTCCGCTTCTTTATCTTCTGGGATGAGCCGATGACAGCCCAAAAACTTGTGCCCGCCCGTCTTCTGGCAATCTGGTTCGTCCTCGTGTCGCTATCGATCCTCGGACCTACCCTTGGAAGCGAAGGTGAGAACCGTACTTTTGTCGCAGCCGCCATACTGGCTTTCGCCGTCGTGAAAGTGCGCTTTGTCGGGCTGGATTTCATGGAGCTTCGCCATGCACCTGTCGCGATGCGCGTTGTCTTCGAAGTCTATTGCCTGATTTTGTGGGTCACGCTTGTCAGCCTCTATCTGCTGCTGTGACGCCCGTGTCGTTTCGCCGTCAATCTTGTCCATCTGGGTAATGCGGCAAACGTCCCGATCCACCAACATCGCCGTGAGGTGACGGACGAGCGACATCGCCGCCCATTCCGTCGCCTCGCGCAAAGAATATGAAGAGGAGGAAGCATGTCTCAACCGCAACCGGTGGCGGTTACCGTCAATCTGGCGGCTGCTGTCGAGCAACTGGAACAGGCCAGTGCCAACCGCGAACCCTGTCCACCTGTCGCCGATCTCGTCGGTGTCGGTGATATCGATGCCGCCTATGAGGTTCAGAAACGCATTACGGAACGCCGTGTCGCTGCGGGCGCGCGCATCGTCGGGCGCAAGATCGGGCTGACTTCAAAAGCCGTTCAGGCACAGATCGGAGTGGATCGACCGGATTTCGGCGTGCTTTTCGACGATATGCGTTTTGAGGGTGGGGATGAAATTCCCTTTACCCGGCTGCTGCAGCCCAAGGCCGAGGCCGAGGTTGCCTTCCTGCTCGGTCGCGACATCCTCGACGCGGATGATCCGGCGGCGATACGCGCGGCTGTATTGCTGGCATTTCCGGCTCTTGAAATCGTCGATAGCCGCATCGCCAACTGGCGCATCGGCATCACCGACACGGTTGCCGACAATGCTTCATCCGGGGTCTTCGTGATCGGCGGTGAAGGCGTGCCGCTCGACAGGGCCGAGCCGGCCGAGGTGCGGATGACGATGCGCCGCAATGGCGAAATCGTCTCGCAGGGCACGGGGCGCGATTGCCTGGATGACCCGCTGAACGCGCTGGCGTGGTTGGCGCACACCGCCATTGGCGTCGGCGCACCGCTGCGCGCCGGCGACATCGTCCTGTCCGGCGCCCTCGGGCCGATGGTGACGGTGATGCCAGGCGACATTTTTGAGGCGGAGATTGTTCCCCTTGGGACGATTTCCGCACGATTTTCAAAAAAGGATGGAGGAAATGCATGACTGATCGCATTGGTGTGGCGATCGTGGGTTCGGGAAATATAGGCACGGATCTGATGATCAAGATCCTTCGCCATTCCGAACATTTGCGGGTCGCGGCGATGGTGGGCATAGACCCGGCCTCTGACGGGTTGGCGCGTGCGTCGCGCCTTGGAGTGGCCACGACCGCGGGTGGGGTCGAGGGATTGATCGCCATGCCGCAATTCAAGGATGTGCGTATCGTGATGGATGCGACCAGCGCCTCGGCTCATATTGCCAACGCGAAACGGCTTGCGCCCTATGGCGTTCGGCTGATCGATCTGACGCCTGCGGCCATCGGCCCGTTCGTCATTCCGCCGGTGAATTTCGGCACCCATCTCGATGCACAGAACATCAACATGGTGACGTGCGGGGGACAGGCGACCATACCCATGGTCGCCGCCGTTTCGCGCGTGACCGAAGTGCCCTATGCGGAAATCGTTGCCTCGGTGTCGTCGAAATCCGCCGGCCCGGGTACCCGCGCGAATATCGACGAGTTCACCGAAACCACCGCCCATGCGATCGAGCAGGTCGGCGGGGCAAGGCGGGGCAAGGCGATCATCATTTTGAACCCGGCGGAACCGCCGCTGATCATGCGCGATACGGTCTATTGCCTCGTCGGCAACGCCGACCGGGAAGCGATCCGAGACTCCGTCGCCCGCATGGTCGCGGAGGTCGCCAAATATGTTCCCGGCTATCGTCTGGTGCAGGAGGTGCAGTTCACGCCGGTGGATGCCGCGGATGTGGCGACGCTGTTGCCGGAGGGGTCCGGTCCAGTCGATACGAAGGTGACGGTGTTCCTGGAGGTTGAGGGTGCCGCCCACTATCTTCCCGCCTATGCCGGTAATCTCGACATCATGACCTCGGCTGCCATGAGCGTGGCCGAACAGATCGCCGTGCGCGAAAAGGAGGCGGCGTGATGTCAAACAAGCTTTACGTCCAGGATGTGACCCTGCGGGACGGCATGCACGCCCTGCGCCACAGGCTCAGCCCCAAGAAGCTTGGTGAAATCGTCCGCGCGCTTGACAAGGCCGGCGTTTCGGCAATCGAGGTCAGCCATGGCGATGGTCTGGCGGGCAACAGCCTCAACTATGGCGCGGCGTCGAACACGGACTGGGAGTGGATCGAAGCGGCAGTGGAAGCGGCGGAGAATGCCGTCATCACGACCCTGCTGCTGCCAGGGGTCGGAACGATTGCCGAGTTGCGTCGCGCCTTCGATCTTGGCGTCCGGTCCGTCCGTGTTGCGACCCACTGCACGGAAGCCGATGTATCGGCACAGCATATAGCGGAAGCGCGCAGGCTGGGCATGGATGTCTCCGGCTTTTTGATGATGGCCCATATGAGTGAGCCGACGGAACTGGCGAGACAGGCGAAACTGATGGAATCCTATGGCGCCCATTGCGTCTATATCACGGATTCCGCCGGGCGACTGACCACCCAGGCGGTGCGCGATCGGGTCCGGGCCTACCGGGACGTATTGAAGCCCGAAACCCAGATCGGCATCCATTGCCACGAAAATCTCTCGCTCGCCGTCGCCAATTCCGTGGCGGCGATCCAGGAAGGCGCCTGGCGGATCGACGCTTCGCTGGCCGGGCATGGAGCGGCGGCCGGCAATACGCCGATAGAGCCCTTCGTCGCGGTTGCAAATCTCATCGGATGGGAAACCGGCTGTGATCTCTTCGCGCTCGAAGATGCGGCGGACGATCTGGTGCGGCCGCTGCAGGACCGCCCCGTGCGCGTCGACCGGCAGACGCTGACGATCGGTTATGCCGGCGTCTACGGCAGTTTCCTGCGTCACGCCGAAAACGCCGCAAATGCCTATGGAGTCGATGCGCGCGACATCCTGATCGAAGCCGGACAACGCAAACTGGTCGGCGGGCAGGAAGACATGCTGACCGATATCGCTCTCAATCTTCGTGCGCGTTCGGCCCAGCCGGCGCATTGAAACAACTGAAATATGGAGGAAGCATACATGACCAAAACCTACGATCCCGGTCCACGCATTGCCCATGCCGGCGGCATCAACATCGGTACGCCCAATCTTGAACGCTCGCTCTGGTTCTTCCGCGATCTGTTCGGCATGGAAGTGACGGCCGAAGACGATGGCGTCGCTTATTTGCGCGGTTATCAGGAGTTCGATCATCATTCGCTGGTTCTCACGCAGCAGGATGAAGCCCTCATCAACACCTACAGCTTCCGTGTCGCACGGCCGCAGGATGTGGAGCTTTTTCACGATCAGCTCAAGGCCGATGGCCTGGACGTGCGGGTTATTCCGGCTGGAACGGAAATTGGCCGCGGTGAAGCGATCCGTTTCCTGCTGCCCGGCGGCGGGCACCCGATCGAGCTTTATTACGATATCGACAAACCCCTGGCGGCGGAGGATCTGCGCTCTCACCTGCTCGGCAACAGTTCGCGTCGGCGCGGGCTCGGCGTTCGCCGTCTCGATCACCTCAACATCATGACGGGTCCGGCCAATATCGTTCGGGCCGAAGGCTGGCTGCGCGAGAAACTCGGTCTCAAGCGCCGCGAATTCCTGACCTTGCCGCAGAACCCCGATTTCATCGTGGCGTCGTGGTTGTCCGTGAATTCCAAGCTGCATGACATCGCCATCGGCGCGTCGCCCAACGGGCAGGACGCACAGTTCCACCATGTCGCCTTCTCGATCGAGAATTTCCACGACATTTTGACCGCAGTGGACCAGTTGCGCGACGTCGGCATCCAGATCGATGCCGGGCCGGGCAAGCACGGGATCGGTCAGGCGATGTATCTGTACATCCGTGATCCGGGTTCCAACCACCGTATCGAACTTTATTCCGGAGGACGCGAATTCCACGAGCCCGACTGGCAGGCGCTGGAATGGAAGATCGATAATCCACACGGCATGACCTGGTACGGCGATCTGCCGAACGTCGATCCCCAGACCAGCCAATATGTCACGACGACCCCGTCGGCCGGGCTCGATCTGCCGCAGCGCCGGGCAGCGGCCGCCTGATATCAGGCGGCGAGACAGCAGCATGCAGCCGGGCCGCGTCATGACGGCCCGGTCATTCGGGAGGTGGAGCAAGCATGACAACGGAATATACCTATGAGGGAACGCGCAAAACGGCCGAAATCGGCGGTGTTGTCGTTTCCTGGCACGAGGCGGGTGAAGGTGATCCGCTGGTTCTTCTACACGGTTCGGGGCCAGGGGTCAGCGCCTGGTCCAATTTCCGGCACAACCTGCCGGTCTTCGCCAAACGTTTCCGCACCATCATGCCGGATATGCCGGGGTTCGGGGCATCTGGCCTGCCGGAACTCGATGAGTTTTATGCGACGCTCGCGGCGAGACGCATCGCGTTGCTCCTCGATCATCTGCAGATAGAATCCGCGGCCTTCACCGGAAATTCCATGGGCGGCGCCGTCGTCGCGGAGCTGGCCGCCCTGCATCCCGAGAGGGTCAAGCAAATGGCGCTGATCGGCTCGGGCGGATTGTCTGTCGGGGTTTTCGGCACTGATCCGAGCGAAGGTTTCCTGCGGCTCTTCGAATTTCTCGACGATCCGACACGTGAACGCATGATCGGATGGATCAAGACGATGGTTTATGACCATCGCCTGATCACGGATGAACTCGTCGATGAGCGGATGCGCAACGCCTTGGCAGACGGGGTGATCGCCAGGATGAAAGCCATATTCGGAGCGATGTTCAATCCCACATTGCGCAAGGGCGTTCCACCTTTGTGGACCCGCGCCGGCACCATCAAGACACCGACGCTGCTTCTCTGGGGACGGGACGACCGGATGTTGCCCTATGACCACGCCCATCTGGCCAACCGGCTACTGCCGGAGGTGGAACTGCACAGTTTCTCGCGTTGCGGCCACTGGGTGCAGGTCGAACGCAAATCGGATTTCGAGCGCGTATCGACGGAGTTCCATACGCGTTGATGCCGTTTCTGCTCAGACAAGCGCGAGGAGACGCTTGGCCGAGCCGGTCGGAAAAACTGTTGAGGAGGGGGCTTCCAGAGGGAGGAAGCCCATCAAAAAGGGAGGGACAATGAATGTTCAACACGAAATTCTCGGTAGTCGCGCTTTGCGCGGTGACCATCATTCTGGCTGCATTGCAAGCCGGTGCGGTTCAGGCGGCGGAATCCATCGCTGCCACAGGCCCTATCGGCGGTTCTGACATCAATGCGGCGCTGCTGCCGCCGGAAGGGCTGTGGATATCCGGCATCGGGGCGGCGGTCGGTTTTTCCGACTATTATGACAATGATCGCAATGAGCTGAAGGCTAGAGGCAGCGATACGCTGGGCGGCGTCGGGATTCTCTATTCCTATCCCGGCCAATTCATGGGGGGCCAGCTCGCCTCGACCCTTTTTGCAGGGTATGAGCGTCTTTGTTTCGGTGTCGATCCCTATGAAAAAAGCTGTTCGAGCGGCATCAAGGACGTCTATTCCGATGTGCTGATGTGGAGCCGGTTTTTTCCGAGCGATGCGGCGCTTACCCAGTCCAAGGGCGATGTTCAGCGGCCATTCGGCACGGCGGTTCTTTTCGGTCTCGGCTTGACCATACCCACGGGGAACTACAGCAAGGAAAGCCCCATCAACAACAGCGCCAACTTCTGGGGTTTTTCACCCAATATTGCCGTCACCTATACGGCCCCGAGCCCGCTGCCGGATCTGTTCGGCGATGCAATACAGCTGAACGGCCGCATGTTCTATCACATGTATACCGAAAACAAGGACACCCAGTTCCAGACCGGTTCGGTGCTGAGCCTCGACTGGGCCGTGGTGATGATGAAAGGCCAATGGCAATACGGTCTTGCGGGCCTCGCCTATGCCCAGCTCGAGGATGACAAGATCGGCGGCATCGTTCATCCCAACGGCGGCAACCGTTCGGAGGTCATTGGTCTCGGACCGATCGTTTCACGGGATTTCATGCTCGGCGACCGTCCGGCCAACGTCACGGTCAAGGGTATTCACAGCGTTTATGGCCGCAATGTCGCGAAGTCCACAGGGGTGTTCGTTCGACTGAGTACAAAGTTCTGATTTGTACCGAGCGCCGTCACCAACCCGATTTTCATACAGGACAGAATTAGCAAAAGCCGCTGCCAGCCGCGTGCCGGATATTGGCTGATTTCCGGTACGGCACCGGTGGAGCGGTCATCGAGGAGGAGAAGAAAGTGGTAAAGGACAATAATGTCGGGCTGGATCCGGCGCTGAAATACAGATTGTATCGGTTCTCCGTCTGGTGCGGAGCAATCGTTCTGCTTGCGAATACGGTTGCCTTCTTTTTCCTGGGAAAGCTGTTTCCGCCGCCGGACCCTGCATGGGGAACAACGGAAACCGTCGCTTTCTTCACGGAGAACCGTGAGCGCATTCTCTGGAGCGTCATCACGATGGCGTTCTTCGCTCCCTTCTTTTATTTCTTCGCCGTGATTACCAGCCTTCAGATCAAGCGGGTCGAGGGCGAATTCGGACTTTTGTCCTTTATCCAGCTTACGACCGGCATTGTTGCGCCAACCGGCTGGGTCTATCCGATGTCGGTTCTGGCAACGGCGGCCTATAGGCCCGAACGCAGCCCCGAACTCGTCCTTGCGATGAGCGATCAGTTCTTTCTGACCTTCGTGGGCGTGGCCTTCATCTTTTCGATCAATATCTGGTCGATCGGCATGGCGGCGCTGGTCGACCGACGGGAAAAGCCGGTTTTCCCGCGCTGGTTCGGTTATGCGAATTTCTTTCTGGCGCTGGTCTTCGCACCGGGCATCTTTGTATACGCCTTTACCGACGGGCCGCTGGCCTGGAACGGCCTTTTCACCCTTTGGATTCCGTCTTCGGCCTTCCCCATCTGGAAGATAATGATGATTGTTTGCCTGCTGAAAGCGGTGCGCTCCGAGGAGGAGGAAGAACGCGCGGGTCTGCAGGCGGCCTGATGTTTCCAATACGTCTCCCAGGACGAGAGGCCGCTCCGGTACGGGGTGGCCTCGCTCGCATGTACCCCAATGAAAATTGATGACCGCTTGACGTACCCACACCTTCGGTCTTACCGTTCCGGCGTGGAGTTCATGTTCAGGAGGGAGGAACTGATGGGGCATCCAGAAGCCGCGCGGCGCTTGCATGATGTTGCACGCGAGCTCTATCGTGCCGCACTTCAACCCAATCCGCTTGATCTTTGGTCCCGCTCAATTGCGAAACTGCTCGGCACCCGCATTGCGGGTTTTACGGTATTTTCGCCGTCGGGCGTTGCGGTCATCAATGGCAGCGTCGGTTCGGATGGCAAGGCTGGCCAAGAATATATGGAACATTACCAATATATCAATCCGCTGCGGAAGTTCTGGCAAACGGCGGCCCCGGGACGCGTGGTGCGCATAGATAGCAGCCTCATCGATGAATCGTTCAGGCGCACGGAATTTTATTCACGCTATCACACGCATCTGGATGAAGGCGCCGGCATCGGCATGATGCTGCCCATCCGGACGGCGAAAGTCCTGCTTCACGCCAGCCAGCCGGAAGGTTCAGGTTACGAGCCGATCGCCCAGGACCTGCTGGCCAGCCTGTATGAAGATCTGCTCCTGTCCTTTGAAATTGCCGGCAGCTTGACGCTGGCGAGCAACATAACCGGAAATGTCATCCGCAGTCTCGATCATAAGGGGATCGGCGTCGCGCTGCTGTCCGAGGACGGACATATTGAACATGCGAACAACAGCATGAGCGAGATATTGCATGCGGGGAATGTCCTGAAGGTCGAGCAGGGCCGGCTTTCTCCCGGTTCTTCGGTTCGCTTGCCGGATTTGCCGGGCATTGTTCATCGCACCCGGCGAAGCGGTATTGGCGGGCGATTGCTTTATGGCGATGAAACGGACAGCTGCCGCGGCAGTATCCTGACCTATCCGGCGCCGGCCGCGTTCGACTGGGAGGGGCAGCATGAGAGCAAGGTCGTGCTGATCGTAACCGATAGTTCGCGACCGAAGGGTTTGCTGATTGAGGCGTTGCGCAAGACATATGGGCTGACCCAGGCCGAAGCGCGCGTCGCGGGGATGTTGCTTGACGGCAAGACCTCACGTCACATGGCGACCGAGCTTGGGGTACAGATCAATTCCGTGCGTGCGCATCTCAAGGCCATCTATGCCAAGACCGATACCCATTCGCAGGTGGAGCTGCTGAAGCGCCTTCAGACCGAAAAGGAAGAAATCCATTGATGCTCATCCCGCCGGCCGGTGGCCGGCGAGACTGTTGCCTGATGCTTCAGGGCCATTCCCGCAGCCGCTCCAGCAGCAGGGCCGAGTTCGAGAAATAGTCTCCGTAGCCCCCGCGCAGGAAAAGGAGCGGGGTTTTATCCGAAACGCTCGTCAATTCGCGGACCCGACCGACAATCAGATAGTGGTCGCCGATTTCAATCGTGTCTTCGATCGTGCAATCGATCCATGAAACGATACCCTCCAGAACCGGGTTTCCCAGCGGCGAGGCCTGCCATGCAACGCCGTCGAATTTTTGCGTGCCCCTGCCGGCAAGTTTCCGGCACAGGCGCTCCTGATCGGCGGCGAGTACATTGGCGCAAAACCGTCCCGTGGCTCTGATCCGCGCCTGGCTGGTCGAGGTGTGATCGGCCAGAAAAGACACCAGCGGCGGCTTCAATGAAACCGATGTGAAGGATCCAACGATCATTCCCACGGGCTGCTCGTCCGCCTCGGTCGAGGTAATGGCGACAACGCCGGTGGGAAAGCTGCCCAGCACCGTGCGAAAATGCCGGGGGTCGATGGTGTCGCCGGGAGCGACGCTCTTCTCTGCGGCTGCCATGGCTCAGATCCCCATACGCAGGCTTTCCGGAGGCTCCAGACCATATTGCGTCATCGCATTGGCATGGTAGGTCGGCCCCGGCACGTGGATGAAATGGTTGAGGCCCACATGCGCGTCGCGCCAGAAGCGCTGGATCGGGTTGGTGCGGCGGCTGGCATTGCCCCCCGAACGCGCATAGATGGCGTCGATTGCGGCCGTGGCTCGCCATGCGCATCGAATCTGGTTTCTCCGGATCTTCGAGCGATCCTCGAAAGAGATTTCGTTGCCCGCCAGCACCTGCTCGTAAGCCCAGTTGATCCCGGCCAGCAGCTGCACGCGGGAAGCGTGAATTTCCGCCGCCGCCTCACCGGTGAAATAGGCGGAGTAGGGGTCGTCACGCAATTTCGATCCCGCTGCTGAAACCCTGTCACGCTGGTAGGCGCCGTGGGCTTCCAGCGCCCCTTCGGCCATTCCGATGATGGCGCTGGTGATACCCACCGGGAAGATCGCAGAAAATGGCAGCTTGTAGATCGGGTTGTCGAGACCCTGTCTGACAGCGGCTGCGCCGGATGCCACATCCTCATGAAAAACCGAGCGATATTCGGGAATAAAAACATCCTTCACCACGACGTCCTTGCTGCCCGTGCCCAGAAGGCCGATGACATCCCAGCTGTCGTCGATGATCTCGTATTCGGCGCGCGGCAGGATAAGGTGCATCGCCCGGGGAGGCATTTCGGGCCTGCCGTTGCCGTCGCCCAGCAGGGCGCCGAGGAACACCCAGTCGGAATGGTCCGTTCCTGACGAGAATTGCCAGCGCCCGGTCAGCCTGTAGCCGCCTTCGACCGGTTCCGCGATGCCGGTGGGCGTATATGGTGAGGCAATCCAGGTATCCCGATTTTGTCCCCAGATGTCATCGCCGAGCTTGGGAGAGAACAGGGCCACTTCCCACGGATGCACGCCGACCACGCCACAGACCCAACCGGCCGAGCCATCGAAACGCGCCGTGGTCATGACCGCTTCGGCAAATTGGGCCGGGGTGCCGCCCAGGCCGCCATGGTCGATCGGCTGCAGGATTCGCATAACCCCGGCCGCGCGGATGATCTCCACGGTTCTGGCGCTCAGCTTGCCGAGACGTTCATTTTCCCAGGCCAATTCCGCAAGTTCGGGGCCAGCCTGTTCTATGCGGCTGGCAACATCCTGCGCCATTGGTTTTCCTCCCTCGTAATTCATCATGCTTCCTCCTTGAGCATTGTCGCTTATCCGCTTCGCGCTGGGGCTCCTGTGGTGGAAAGGACGGACCAGCGGCAGCGAACGCTTTGCTGACATTGGAGAAAAGAAAACCGGCGCACATTACCCACCTGGTTAAGATGGTCGCCGCCGTCTCGTGCTAGAGGAAAGCTGGATGATGCGGATATTGCAAAGCGGACGGCGCGACAGGGCATGAGGGGCGCTCCTGCCGCCAAGCGGGCCGCAATATTGTCGGAGATGGCGCCGCATCCGCCGGCAGACGCGAAGACTGTGCGGCGGTTCATTCGAATTTCGCATCGCTATATCGCAAAGGATCAAAAATGCTGGAAGGCCTGCATTTTCAGAATGCTTATGTCACACACAATGTCGAGCAAACGCTAGATACCTTCAGACAGCGCGCCGCGGTCCGAAAAATCATCCAGTTCGAAACCGAAACGGCAGTTTCAACCCCGCAGGGTGCGGGTTTCCAGCATACGAAACTGGCCTTCGTCTGGGTGGGCAATCTGCAATATGAACTGATCCAGCCGATCGGCGGCGCGGTCGATATCTACAGGCAGGGCTTGTCGCAGAACGACCGCCCCGCTTTTCATCACATCTGCATGCGGATCGGCGAGTGGAACGATTTCCGGCGGCGCGTGGACCGGCAGAGCTTGCCTGTCGTGCTGGAGGGAGGCGGAGATGCGTTGAAGTTTCTCTACCTCGATGCACGGGAACTGGTTGGTCACTATCTCGAATATGTCTGGATGAGCGAAGAGCGCTGGCGACAATTGGGCGGTGAATAGGCAAGAGGCGCGCCTGGAATATGCGATCACCCTGATGAGACCGGAGAAGTATCGGCCGCTGGCGTCTCGATAGGGCACGGTCGGTCACAAAGCCGTCGGCTCAGAAACCGCTTTGAGCGAGAAACGCCCTGCTGGCCGCGAGGTCGTCCAGAATGCTGCCGGTATTGCGTGGGTCGCGCTCCTGTTCGATGGTGATGTAACCGCCGTAGCCGCGTTCCGTCAGCAGGCTGCGGATGGCGGGATAATCGATCGAGCCTCGGCCGATCGGGCACATCACGCCCTTGGCGCAGGCATCGAAGAAGCGGATATGTTCTGTCATCACCTCTTCAAAGACCGCAGCGTCGATATCCTTGAAGTGAATATAGTCGACGCGGTCCCAATAGCGGCGAAGCGTGGCGACGGGATCCATGCCGGAATAGGCCATATGGCCGGTATCGAGGCAGAGGCCCGCAAGATCGGCAGGAATATCCTCGACGATTTGCTGCAGCTCGTCGGCAAATTCGATGTAGCCGCCGGCATGGGGATGGATGGCGGCGCGCACGCCATATGTGTCGCGGGCAAGCGTTGCGATGGCGCGGATGTTGTCGATCATCTCCCGCCATGCGTTTTTATCGAGGCGCGGAGCGCGGTCGGAATGTCCGGCGGCATAATCGCGCTCGTCATGGCCCCAGTCCATGACCGTCAGATACGGGGCGGGAAATCGCTGGCCGGCATGGGTTTCCGGTTTTGGCAGGCGGGTGATCAGCGCGCAGATCTCGCCGGTCTGGCGCAAAAGGTTGCCGCGGTTTTCCGGTGAGGCCAGGTCGTCGAAGATCGTGCCGGCGACGATCTTCAAGCCGCGCTCGTCCAGCGCCTGCGAAACGCGGCTGAGATCGAGCGGCAGATAGCCGTAGGGACCGAGTTCCAGACCACCGAAGCCGGCGGCGCTGGCCTCGTCCAGCACCTTTTCCCAATGGGGCAGATGCGGATTTTTGACGTCATCGACGCCCCAGCAGCAGGGAGCGGTGGTAATGGTGATCGGGTTGGTCATCATGGCATCCTCGTGGCGCAATCGATACCGGGCCGCGGCCTGCGGCCCGGCTCCGGGTCTCAGCGGCTGATGGTGGCTTGCAGGGCGTCGATGGAGGACTGGATGCCCGCCTCGGTGGACATGGTGAAATCCTCCATTTCCAGGCTGACCCAGCCATTGTAGCCGGCCATGCGCACCACGGAGAAGAATTCCTTCCACCATTGCAGGTCGCGGCCGGCGCCCACCGCCACGTAGTTCCAGCTGCGGTTGGCGACGTCAGTCACCTCTTTCAGCTCCAAGAGGCCGTTCACCTCCGCCAGCCCGCGTTCGATGCGGGTGTCCTTGCCATGGCAATGGTGGATAGCGCTGCCGAGTGCCCGGGCAGAGGCGATGGGATCTGCCCCCATCCACATCAGGTGCGAGGGATCGAGATTCATGCCCACCGTCGGGCCGACCTCGTTGCGCAGGCGAAACAGGGTTTCCGGGTTCCAGACGAGCATGGCCGAGAAATTCTCGAGCGCATATTTCTCGACGCCCGCTTCCTTTGCGAGCTTGACGAGCCTGTGCCAGAGCGGGAAGGCGCGGTCTTCCCACTGGTAACGGTCGCGTTCCGGCATCTCGTTTGGCCAGCTCTTGGTATAGACGAGCCAGTTCGGCACGGTATCGCCGGGTGCCGCCTCCGGCAGGCCGGACATGGTGACGATCTTCGTTACGCCGATTTCGCCCGCCAGCCGGACGGTATCCTCCATCTCCCTCAGGTGGCGTTTGCCCATGTCGCCCGGATCGAGCGGGTTGGCGGAGCAATTCAGCGCGGCGATTTCGAGGCCGCGGGTCTCGATTTCCTTGAGCCTGGATTTGAGCAGCCCCTTGTCCGCCAGAAGTTCGTCCGCCCGGAAATGCGGGCCGCTGGACCAGCCGCCGCCGGTCATCTCTATGCCCTCGACGCCGAGCGCGACACATTTGTCGAGCATATCGGTGAACGGCAGGTTTGCCATGACGTCAGTACAAATTGCGAGTTTCATCGTGTCATCTTTCTGAGGAGGCATGGGGACGCGCTTGAGGATGAGGAGGACGGGAGAGTGGTCCGGCGCGCGCCCCCAATCCGGTTATGCGAAGTCGACCCAAGCGGCGCCTGCATCGGCCGAGCGCACGCAGTTCTCCAGCCAGCGAACACCTTCGGTACCGGCCGTGATGCCGGGATAGTGGTGGGTCTTCAGAAAGACCCTGTCGCCACGATTTGCCGCGTCGATTGCCTGGGCGATCCACAGATAGATGTTCGACCAGCTGTCGCCGAGACCTTCGGTATGCAGTGCGCCCATGCGGTCGATGGCGAGGCTTTCCTGTTCCAGATAGGGCATGCCGTGGTGAAGGATGCGACCGGGTTCGCCCTGAACCTCGTATATCAGCTGATCGGGATGGGAATCGGACCATTCGAGCGAAGCCTTGGAGCCGACGAAGCGGTAACGCTGCGAGCCCATATTGCCGGCATTGACGGAGGAGACCCAGAGGCGGCCGCGCGCGCCGTTGTCGTAATGCATCAGAACCGTGGCGTGGTCTTCCAGCGGCGCGCGGGTGGGGATGAAGGCCTTGCGGTCGCAGAGCAGGCGTTCCACCTTCATATGCGGCAGCACGACTTCCGAAAGATAATAAAGATGCGTGCCGATATCGCCCAAAACGAAGGTAGGGCCGGCGGTGCGGGGATTGGTGCGCCATTTGACGGCCTCGCCCGCGCCCACATCGTCACCGGCGTTGAAGCCGTGGGTATATTGCAGGTCGACGATGCGGATGTCGCCCAGCATTCCCTTTTTCACCATGGCCGCCATCTGGTGGACGAGCGGGTGCCCGGTAAAGCCATAGGTGACGCCGACGATCAGCCCCTTCTGTTCGGCCAGCCGCGCCACCTCGTCGCATTCGGCCACGGTGAAGAACAGCGGCTTTTCGCAGATGACATGCAGCCCGGCCTCAAGGCAGGCCTTGGTGATCTCGTAATGGGTGAAATTGGGGGTGGCGATGGAGACGACGTCCACACCGTCTTCGCGCGCCGTTTCGCCGGCAATCAGCGCCTTGTAATCCTGATAGCAGCGTTCCGCCGCCACGCCGAGATTGACGCCGAAATCGCGGCCTCTTTCGGCGTCGAGGTCGAAGGCGCCGGCGACGAGTTGGTAATTGCCGTCGCGCAGGGCGCCGGTACGGTGTTTGTAGCCCACCTGTCCCGTGCGTCCGCCGCCCACCATGGCCCAGCGCAGCGGGCGTGAAATCAGTCTCTCTCCATTGATCATGTCGGTCGTCTTTCCATTTGATGTTGCCAATGGCCGTGGCCGGAGGCAGGGTCCGCCTCGGCCTCAGCGCCGGTTTGCCGCGTTATTTCTTGAAATAGAGGTCGATATAGTCCTGCATCTTGGCGCGCATGAACCGGCTCGATTCATCGGCCCTGTCCTCCCAGGCAAAAACGCAGGAGGTCATGATGCCGTCGAAACCGATTTCGGAAAGCGTGCCGAAGAAGTCGTCCCATGGAACTTCGCCCTGGCCGATATTCAGATGCTGGTGCACCCGCGCCTGCGTGCCCGGCGGGTTGAGGATATAACGAAGCCCTGAGCTGGCCTTGTGGTTGAAGGTGTCGCCGACATGCACATGGGCGAGCACATCCTTGGCTTCACGCAGCATCGCCTTGGTGTCGTCACCGAAATAGAAGGTGTGCGGCGCGCAATAGAGGAATTTGACGTTCTTGGAATTGACGGTGCGGATGATGTCGAGCGCCGGCTGCAGCGTCTCGCACCAGTCTTCCGGATGCGGCTCGACATGCAGGTTGATGTTTTCACGCTCGAAGATTGGCACCAGTTCTTCCATGGAGCGCCACCAGGCATCCTCGCAGGCCTCGATCATCGAGCCGGTATGGCAGCAATAACATGATCCCTTGTCGGGATGCGGGCCGCGGCCGAATTCGGAGTTCATCGTGTCGACCTCCAATTCGATGGCGATCTCGATGGCGCGCTTCCAGTGTTTTACCGCCGCCTGCCGCTCGGTCTCGTCATTGGAGGCCCAGCGATACATCGGCAGCAGCGCGGCGATGCCGACGTCCGCGTCTTTCAGCGCCTTCTTGAAGGACCGGATGCGCTCGGGAAAGACGCGCGGCGCCTTGAACCATTCGAGGAAATCGGCGCGCGGGCTGAGTTCGATCCAGTCGTAGCCGAGTTCCTTCACCTTGGCGGGCAGTTCATCGAGGCTGGTGAAACGATGCATGTGGGGGTCGATGGCGATTTTCATCGGTCTTGATCCTTGTCTCTGTCTTAATTCGATGGCGGCGGCGGCGGATGGCCGTCATGGCTGGCCATGTAATTTTCCACCTCGGCACCGAGATCGGCGAGCGCTTCGCCGCCGGCCATCAGGTCGGTAATCTCCTCGCGGGATTTTTCGCCCTTGCGGAAATTGGCGGCGACCGCGCCGCGGATGAGCACGGCAAAATGGTCGCCGACGGCGATGGCGTGTGTGACCTGATGGGTGATGAAGATCACCGCGATGCCCCGCTTGCGCGCCTCCAGCACGATGCGCAGGACGTGCGACGCCTGTTTCACGCCCAATGCGGCCGTCGGCTCGTCTAGGATGAGCACGCGTGCGCCGAAATGCACTGCGCGGGCGATGGCGAGCGATTGCCGCTCGCCGCCGGAGAGCCCGCCGATCAGCCGGTCGCCGTCATCGATACGGGTGATGCCGAATTCCTGCACCGCCTTGACGGCGATTTCATTGGCCGTCTTGCGGTCGTAGACCCGGAAGGGCCAGAAGCCTTTGGTGGGTTCAGCGCCGACGAAGAAGGAGCGGCCGATGCTCATCAACGGAAAGGTGCCGCCAAACTGGTGCACGGTGGAAATGCCCATGCGCTGCGCATCGCGCGGCCCGTCGAAATCGACCGGCTCGCCATCCATCAGCACTTGGCCAGAACTGGGCTGGTAGACGCCGGCCAGCGTCTTGATCAGCGTGGATTTTCCAGCGCCGTTGTCGCCCAGCAGGCAGAGCACTTCGCCGGCGCGTATCTTCAGCGAGATATCGTGCAGAACATCGATGGGGCCGAAGGATTTGTTGACGTTTCTAAGTTCGAGAATGGGTGTCGACATCGTCTTGCCTCACTTCTTCTTCGGCGAATAGGTGAGCGCCATGACGCGGAAGGTGTTGTTCATCAGCACCGCGAGCAGCAACATGACGCCGATGATGAGGCTCGACCAGTTGCGGTCAAACGCGGTGAAATAGATGCCCTGGTTGACGATGGCGAAGGTGATGGTGCCGAGAAAAATGCCGATCACCGAACCGAAACCGCCGGTCAGCAGCACCCCGCCGACGACGACGGCGATGATGGAGTTGAAGATGAAGGTCATGCCGGCCGAAACCTGGGCGACATTAAAGAGGATCGCCTGACAGGTGCCAACGAAGGAGGCGCTGACGGAGGACAGGACAAAAAGCGTGACCGTCAGCTTGTCGGTGGGAATGCCGGCATTGCGGGCGCTCACCCGGTCGCCGCCCATGGCGAAGATCCAGTTTCCGAAGGGCGAATAATGGACGTAGAAAATATAGATCGCCGTCAGCAGCAGCCACCAGACGATGCTGACCTGAAAACTGCCGCCGATGAACTGGCCGAACAGGAATTTGGCGATGGGGCCGGATTGCGCCGGGCTCAGCGCCACGCTGGTCGTGCCGGTCAGCAGCACGGAAAAGCCGAGGATCAGACCCTGCACCGCAAAGAGCGTGCCGAGCGTGACGATGAGGGATGGCACCACGGTTCTGATGACCAGAAAGCCGTTGATCAGCCCGACAAGCACGCCGAGGCCAAGCGCGCCGATGATGCCGAGCCAGATCGGCATGCCGTAATAACCGGAGATGATGGCGACCGTCAGCGCGCCGGCCGGGATCATCGCGCCGATGGAGATGTCCAGTTCCCCGGCAATCATCAACAGTCCGACAGGAATGGCGACGATGCCGAGATTGGCGGCGACATTCAGCCAGCTTGCGGCCCCCGCCGGTTTCAGGAACTCAATGCTGCCGAAGACGACAAAGAAGACAAGAACGAAAACAAGGCCAAGGAAGGCGCCTGATTCCGGGCGGCGCAAAAGGTCGCCCAAAGAGAGATTTTTCACGTCGTTTACTCCACTGCTGACCCTGGGTTTCGAGGCGATGTCTGCCCGATCCTGAACCACGGTCCTGCCGGGTGTCGGGATCGGGCGGGACAATTGCTCAGCGTGCACCCTTGGCGACGCCGGAAAGCGTGGCTTCAATGTTGGATTTGTCGACGATGTTGGGTCCGGTCAGGATGGGCGCGGTCGGCAGATCCGTTCCGAAATCGATGGCCGAGGCAAGCAATGTCACCGCCAGCAGCGATTGCAGATAGGGTTGCTGGTCGATTGCAAAACCCTGTGTCCCGTCCTTGATACGGTCGAGGCCGGATTGGTTGAGGTCGAACGTGCCGAGCAGAGCCGTTTCGGTTTTGCCGGCCTGCATGACGCCGATCGCGGCTGAATCCGCGTCGCCTGCAGAGATGGTGAGGACGCCGTCAATCTTGCTGTCCTGAAGCAGCGTGGCCTTGATCGCTTCGGCGACCGCGGTAGCGTCGCCGAAACTGGTGGCGGGAAGCGGCAATTGCTTGCCGACGCCACCGGCCTTGGTGATGCCGTCGATGACGCCCTTGCACCGCGCTTCGAGATTGGCGGCGCCCGGAACGGTGTTGACGCAGATGACGTTCTTCCTGCCCTGTTTGGCGAAATATTCGCCGCCGCCGACGCCGGCCAGATATTCGTCGGAGCCGACATAATTGATCGCACCGAGTTCCTTGGCCTTGTCATGGCCTCCGGCATTCATGAGAATGACCTTGATGCCAGCCTTGACGGCCTCCCGGATCGCCGGATCCTCACCTTCCGGCACCCAGTTCGGGATGACAAGACCGTCGACCTTCTGGCTAATGGCGGTCTGGATCAGCTGCACCACATCGGGCGCAAAATTGTCATAGGTTTGCAGGCGCAGATAATTGACCTTGCCGCCATTCGCCTCGACCACGAGGCGTGCGTCATCCAGACCCTTTTTGATGAGGTTCCAGAACGCATCGTCGTTCTTGCCGCCGACGACGGCAATATTGGCCGCAGATGCGCCGGACGCCATCACCAGCGATGCAACACCCGCGATGAGAAATTTCTTGAAATATGCCATCGTTTCCTCCCTGCCCATTCTCCCGATGGGCCAAAATGACAGGATGATTTATATCTTTCATTTTCGTGAGAATGGAATTTATATTTCATTTAATGTTGTATTTCGTATCATTCCATGTCATTCATGAATGATACGATTGTGAGGTGTCATGAACCGACCGACCATTACCGATCTCGCCAAGGCAGCCGGTGTCAGCATCTCCACGGTCAACCGGTTGCTGCACGGTTCGACCGCCGTGCGTCAGGATACGATCGACCAGATTCTCAAGGCTGCGGAAGAGATCGGTTTTTATGGTCTCGGCACCATCAAGGACCGCCGTCGTGAGGCCATGCCCCACTACAGGCTCGGTTTCCTGCTGCAGCAATCCCACCGGCCGCTTTACCGGTTATGGGCGGAGGGGATCGTTGCTGCCGCACGCCAGCGGCCGGACAGTGTCATCGATCCGGAGGTGGTGTTCGAGGACGATCTTTCACCGGAGGCCGTTTCCGCCAATCTCCTGAAGATGGGGCAATTCTGCAGCGCAATCGCGGTGGTGACGGCCGATCATCCGCTGGTCAGCCAGGCGATCGACGAATTGCGGGGGCAAGGGGTTCCCGTGGTCACTTACGTGTCCGATCTGTCGGCGGCAAGCCGCGCTGGCTTTGTCGGGACCGACAGCTGGAAACGTGGTCGGACAGCCGCTTGGTTCCTCAGCCAGACGGTGAAGGGCGAGGGGATGGTCGTGCCGCTGATCGGCAGCAACCGTTATCAGACACAGGACGTTTCCGAGGCGAGTTTCCGCTCGTATATCCGCGAAAACACCCCGGAACTTCAGGTTGGAGAAACGCTTCTGACGCTTGAAGAGCCGGAAAACGCCTATGTCATCGTTCGGGACATGGTTGCCGCCGAACCGTCGCTCAAGGGTTTCTACGTGAATGGCGGCGGTATTTCCGGGGTTTTGCGTGCCCTGCGCGAATTGCCTGCCGAACAGCAGCGCGGCATCAAGATCGTCTGTAACGATATCGGCCCGGAAACGCGCAAGGGCCTGAACGAGGGTCTGATCACCGCTGCGCTTCCGCTCCCGCTCGACAGGATGCCGCAGCAACTGATCGACGTGATGGTGCGGCGTATCGAAAACGGCGATTCCTCGTCTGTTGAGCAGCGGATCGTTCCGTTCGAGATATTGACGCCGGAAAGCATCTGGACCTAGGGCACATCCGCATTTGCAGAATTGACCGCGTCACTGGAATTCCAGGCCCATCCGGGCAAGATCGTCCCAAAGGCTCTCGGCGAAGCCGCGCAGCACGATGATCTCGAAGGCCTGCCCGTCGAGCCGGGTGATGTGGGCGGCGATGTGGCCGATAAGCGTGGTGGCCGAGTGTCCGACCGGAAAGGCTCTAGGCGAAAGATCGACCGCCGTTCCTTTTGCCAGCACCCGTTCGGCCATTCTGCCTTCGATGCGGATGCGCACACGCCCCTGACTCTGGTCCACACCCGTCGCCTGCGGCTCGAGTGCTGCAAGAAGCGCCTTCATATCCGGGGGAGACAGCGGTTGTTCGCCGACGATGAACCATTGGCCGGGAGAAACCACACGCACGTCGCCTTTTGCGAGGCTGCCGAGACGGGTCTCCATGTCCGATGTGTCGGGGGCGGCGAGCACATGAATGATCGTACCCTCCGGCAGGGGGGAGAGCTTGATGGCGGTGGAAGCAATCGCTCCCTTTTTGCCCAGAACCGGGCGGAGGGCCGGCCGGAAACCAGATTTGAAATCAGGCTTGAAATCAGACATGGAGCTTCTCGTTTTCAGGGTCGAAGAAAACCGGGTGGCACAGGCGGGCGGCGGTGAACTCATTGCGCAGACCGTTCCAGACCACGACTTCCTCGCCATGCCGTTCACGGCCGTTCTTGACGAGGGCGAGACCGATGGTGGAGCCGACATGCGGTGAAAACGCGCTTGAGGTCACATAACCCTGATCGTTCTCCAGCGTTGCCGCCGCATGCCTTTCGAGAATATGCGAACCGGTGCGGAAAGACTGGTTTGTATCAAGCGGTACGACGCCGACAAGGCTTGGACGATCGGCTGCGGAAAGTCCCTCTCGCTCCAGCATCCGCCGGCCGATGAAATCGGCCTTGGCGGTGGAGACCATTTTGCCGAAGCCAAGATCGGCTGGCACCACTGTGCCGTTGATTTCGTTGTGGGTGACATGGCCCTTTTCGATGCGCAGCACGCCCAGCGCCTCGACGCCATAGGGCATGATCCCGTCGGGCTTGCCGGCTTCCATCAGTGCATCGGCGACGCTTTCGCCGTAACCGGCCGGGACGGCGAGTTCGTAGGCCAGTTCGCCGGAGAAGGAAATCCGGAACAATCGTCCGTGCAATTGCCCGCCAAATAGCGAGACTTCCCTGGCGGCAAGGAAGGGGAAGGCTTCATTGGACATATCTTCATCGACGATCCTCTGGAGGATGGTGCGCGCCTTCGGTCCGGCAATCGCCATCTGCGCCCACTGGTCGGTGACGGAGGCGAGCCTTACGTCGAGGTCCGGCCAGAGCGCCTGGGCGCAGAATTCCAGATGGTTCATGACGCCCGCGGCATAGGCCGTGGTGGTGGTCATGAAAAAGCGGTCCTCCTCCAGCCGGCTGGTGGTGCCGTCATCATAGATCATGCCGTCTTCGCGCAGCATCAGGCCATAACGCGCCTTGCCGACCGGCAGTTTCAGGAAGGCGTTGCAATAGACCCGGTTGAGGAACTCGGCGGCGTCTTTGCCGCAAATTTCGATCTTGCCGAGCATCGAGACATCGCAGAGCCCGGCATTCTTGCGGACGTTCAGAACCTCGCGGTCGACACTTTCCCGCCAGCCGCTTTCACCTTTGCGGGGAAACCAGGAGGAACGGTACCAGAGACCGGTTTCAACGAAGACTGCGCCATTCTTCTCTGCCCAACCATGCAGCGGCGATTTGCGCACCGGCTGGAAATGATGGCCGTGATAGGCTCCCGTCAACGCGCCGAAGGAGACGGGCGTATAAAACGGGCGGAAGGTGGTGGTGCCGACCTGCGCCGGGGAAACGCCGCGCGCTTCCGCCAACAGGCCGATGGCATTGATATTGGAAAGTTTGCCCTGGTCGGTCGCCATACCGTTCGTCGTATAACGCTTGGCCAGTTCGACATGGCCGTAACCTTCGCTGACGGCGAGGCCGAGATCCTTGCGATGAACGTCGTTCTGGTAATCGACAAAGGCTTTTGCCTTGATGCCGGGGATGGACCAGAGCGCCTTTGCGGGCCGAGCCACGATATCGTTTTCCACGACGCCGAATGTCGGTGTGGTCGCTGCAAAACCGAGATCCTGCGCCAGCGCTGCACCCTTTCGTGCACCCTCTTCAAGGCAGGCGGCGATACCGTTTATCGCGGCGACCGCGCCGGCGAGCTCGAGCCCCTTGAGATTGGCAGGCGCTAGGAAGGCAGCATCGTCTTCCGACCAGGCCGGTTTGCCGCCGCGATGGCAGGCAAGATGGATGACGGGGCTGAAGCCGCCCGAGATGGCCAATGCATCGACATTGAGGTTCTGCGTGCGGCCATTGGCATAAATCTCGATGGCGGACAGCGCCTTGCCGCCCTTTGCATTCGAGACGACGCCCCCTTTGATAACGCGCGCCTTGCCTTCGTAGTCCGGGTTACCCTGCTCGCGGCTGTCGATGATGGCGGCAAGAGTGACACCCTGGGCCTCCAGATCGCGGGCCAGCGCATAACCACTGTCATTGGTGGTGAAGACCGCCGTCGCAGTGCCGGGGCTTACGGCATGACGGTTGAGATAGCTGCGCATGGCGCCCGCCATCATCACGCCGGGAATATCATTGCCGCCGAAGACCCGCGGCCGTTCTTCCGCGCCGCTGGCAAGCAGCGCCCGCTTGGCCACGATGCGCCAAAGGCGCTCCACGGGCACGTGGGCTTTGGGGTTAGCCAGGTGTTTCTGCACAAGCTCCAGCGCGCCGAAGACATTGCCGTCGTACCAGCCGAAGGCCGTGGTCCGCGTCAGCACCGTCACATTCGGCAGGGTTTCGAGTTCGGCGACGCATTGCGCCGCGAAATCCGGAGCGCTTTTGCCGCCGATGGCTGCGGTCTCGGAAAGAAGTCCGCCGCCTGCCAGGGAATGCTCATCGACAATGATGACGCGCGCGCCGGCACGGCCGGCGGCAAGGGCCGCGGAAAGGCCCGCCGCGCCGGCGCCGATCACCAGCAGGTCGCAATGCGCCCAGCATTTGTCATAGGCATCCGGGTCCGCCTCGTAGCTCGCCTTGCCGAGACCGGCGGCTTTGCGGATGAAGGGCTCGTAGATTTTTTCCCAGAAGGCGGCGGGCCACATGAAGGTCTTGTAGTAGAAACCTGCGCCGAGGAACGGCGAAAGAAGGCCGGTCAAGGCGCCGATATCGAAATCGAGCGAAGGCCAGCGGTTCTGGCTTCTCGCTTCCAGCCCGGCATAAAGCTCTTGCATTGTGGCGCGTGTATTCGGCTCCGTGCGGCCGCCACGGCCTATGGTCATCAGGGCATTCGGCTCGGCGGCGCCCGCCGTCAATATGCCGCGCGGGCGGTGATATTTGAAACTGCGGCCGACGAGTTGCTGGCCATTGGCGAGCAGTGCGGAGGCGAGGCTGTCACCCGCAAAGCCTGACATCGGTTTGCCGTCGAAGGTGAAGGAAAGCGGTTTGGAGCGGTCGATCAGACCGCCGGTCTTCAGGCGGTGGGAGCTCATGCGCTTGTCACTTTCGTTTTGTCGGCCGCATCGCGGCAGGCGGATATCTCGTGGGTGACGGTATCGCGCGTCACGACCAGCCAGCGGCGGCATCCGGAGGTATGGTGCCAATATTCCTCGTAAATGCCGCGCGGGTTGTTGCGCAGATAGACGTAATCGAACCATTCCTCCGTCCCGGCATCGGCAGCGGGCCTTTGAAGGGCTTCACCCTTGATGGTGAATTCTTCCTTGGGTCTTGGCCCGCAATGCGGGCAGGGCACGAGACTTGCCATTTCGAATGTCCTTGATCCGCCAGAGAGCGGGGATGGCGAAAACTAGGAACGGATTTCGCCTGAAATCCCGCTACAGATTTAGTGAAGGTTGGGCTGTGCGCCCTGGCCCTTTTCATCGATGAGATAACCGCGCCGGAAGCGGTCCAGCCGGAAGGCCGTTGCCGTTTCCTGCGGCGTGCCGCGCGCCAGAAGATGGGCGAAGCAGAAACCGGAGGCGGGCGTCGCCTTGAAGCCGCCGTAACACCAGCCGGCATTGAGATAGAGATTGTCGATCGGCGTTTGATCGATGATCGGCGAACCGTCCATCGACATATCCATGATGCCGCCCCAGGAGCGCAGGACCCGGACGCGGGAAAGCGCCGGTATCATCGCCTTGCCGGCTTCCGCCACATGCTCGACCGTCGCCAGATTGCCGCGTTGGGCATAGGAATTGTAGCCGTCCATATCGCCGCCGAAAACGAGGCCGCCCTTGTCCGATTGCGAGACGTAAAAATGGCCCGCCCCGAAGGTGACGACGCCATCGATAAAGGGTTTCAGACCCTCTGACACAAAAGCCTGCAGCACATGGCTTTCGATCGGCAGCTTCAGCCCGGCCATGGCCGCCACCTGCGAAGAATTGCCCGCCGCCGCCAAAGCCAGCTTGCCGCAACCGATGAAGCCGCGGCTCGTTTCGACGCCCACGACCGCGCCGTTTTCGCGGCGAATGCCCGTCACTTCACAGCCCTGGATGATGTCGACGCCCCGGCTATCTGCGCCGCGCGCATAACCCCAGGCTACGGCATCGTGACGGACGGTGCCGCCGCGCCTTTGCAGCAGGCCGCCCTGAATGGGAAAACGGGCATTGTCGAAATCGAGAAACGGCAACATCGCCTTTACCGAGGCGCGGTCCAGCAACTCGGCATCGACACCATGCAGCCGCATGGCGTTGCCACGCCTTGTATAGGCGTCGCGCTGTGCATCCGAATGATAGAGGTTCAGCACGCCGCGCTGGGAAACCATGGCGTTGAAGTTGAAATCCTGTTCCAGCCCCTCCCACAGCTTCATCGACAGTTCGTAGAAGGGATTGTTGCCCGGCAGCAGATAATTGGAGCGGATGATCGTGGTGTTGCGGCCGACATTACCGGAGCCGATATAGTTTTTCTCCAGCACCGCGACATTGGTGATGCCGAATTCCTTGGCGAGATAATAAGCGGTCGCCAGCCCGTGCCCGCCGCCGCCAACGATGATGACGTCGTAATGCGGTTTGGGTGACACGTCCCGCCATGCGGGTTTCCAACTCTTGTTGCCGAAAAGGCCGTTCTTTAAAATCGAAAAAGCAGAATAGCGCATCTGGCGTACCTCGAACGATATCAAGCAAGCTTAGCGATGCTGTTCAGAAGTATATTGCGGATAAGAGACATTATGATTTAAAAAAGAGACATGGCCGCCATCGAACAGAAAAATGTCCAGTGCATTGGTTTCGTCCTGGTTCCGAATTTTGCGCTGATGTCCTATGCCTCGGCGGCGGAGCCGTTGCGCGCCGCCAACCTCATCGCTGGAACCGATCTTTACGATGTAGTTCCCCTGTCTTTTGATGGCGAGGCCGTCAGAAGTTCTTCCGGCATCATTGTCGGCTGCGAGGCACTCGCCGGCGCAGGCGAGCGATGCCACACGATTTTCGTCTGTGCAGGCGGCGGGCCGCAGGACTGGGCCGTTGCGGAAAATTCTTACGGGACGTTGCGGCGGCTGGCGCGGCAGGGTGTCAGGATCGGGGGCATTTCCAGCGGCGCTTATGTGCTGGCAGCGGCGGGATTGCTGGATAACCGCGATTTCACCATTCATTGGGAACATGCGCCGGTGCTGAAAGAGACCTTCGGCCATCTCACACCCCGACAGGCGCGGTTTGTTTTCGATGGAGACCGCATCACCTGCGCTGGCGGCGTTGCGCCCCTCGACATGATGCATGCGATGATTTCGCAGAGAATGGGCGCGCATTTCGCAAGGCGTGTCAGCGACTGGTATCTGCACACGGCGGTCGCCGAACCCGGTGCGCCGCAGCGCGGCTCCTCGGCGGAGCGTCACGGCACCCACCATCCGGCCTTGCTGACCGTGCTGGAAAAGATGGAAACAACGATTGAAAGCCCGCTCGACCGGCAGACCATGGCGAGGCTGGCGGGCACAAGCGCGCGCCACCTCGACCGGCTTTTTGCCACCCATCTGAAGTCGAGTTTTCTGGAGACATACCGCGCGATCCGCCTCGACCACGCCCGGCGATTGCTGGAGCAAAGCCCGCTCTCCATTGCGGAAGTGGCCTTCGCCACCGGCTTTTCCAGTGCAGGCCATTTTTCGGGATGCTTCAAGGCCCGCTTCGGTCAAACACCAAATGCCCTGCGGCAAAGATTTCCTCCGAATTAAAATAGTTTTCCTGTAAGGAAGGGAAAATACGATAATGCCGGAGGACACCATGGCCAAGGAAACCACCAAGACCGAAGCTGCGTTTCCGTCGCAGGATCCGCATGCCGTTCGCGAGCCGAGGGTCAACAATCTGGAAATGGCGATCGGCCACGAGGTGCGCGCCTATCGCAAGAAGCTCGGCATCACCGTCACGGATCTTGCATCTGCCACCGGCGTTTCCGTGGGCATGCTGTCCAAGATCGAGAACGGCAACATCTCGCCGTCGCTTACCACGCTGCAGACGCTCTCCAAGGCGCTCGGCGTGCCGATTACGGCCTTCTTCCGCGGTTTCGAGGAGCCGCGCAGCGCCACCTTCGTCAAGGCGGGGCAGGGCGTGAATATTGAACGCCGAGGCACCCGCGCCGGCCATCAATACAGCCTGCTTGGCCACATCGACAACAATACCAGCGGCGTCACCGTCGAGCCCTATCTCATCACGCTCACCACGGATTCGGATGTGTTCCCGACCTTCCAGCATGAGGGCATGGAGTTTCTCTACATGCTGGAAGGCGAGGTGGTCTATCGCCATGGCGAGCAGCTTTTCACCATGCAGGCCGGCGACAGCCTGTTTTTCGACGCCGATGCGCCGCACGGGCCGGAAGAGCTGGTGAAGCTTCCGGCGCGGTATCTGTCGATCATCTCCTATCCGCAAAGGCGAATGACCAATGACTGAGAATTTGCCTTAGAAGAAAAAAATATTCCTGATAGTTGACGGAATGGAATTCCATATGTTAGCCCTTCATTCAGAAACGAATGGAGGTGCCTGTCGATGTGCGGCATTGTTGGACTATTCCTGAAAGACAAAAGCCTTGAACCGCAGCTGGGCCAGCTGCTTTCGGACATGCTGGTCACCATGACCGATCGCGGGCCGGATTCGGCCGGCATTGCGATCTATGGAAGCGCTGCCAATGGCCGTGCGAAAGTGACGATCCAGTCGGCCGATCCCGCCGCTGATTTTTCCGGTCTCGCCGAGGCGCTGAAGGAAAACGGCGTTGACGCCTCGGTCACGGTAAAAAGCACCCATGCGGTTCTCGATATTCCCGCCGGGAAGCTGGATGGTATCCGTCCGGTTCTTGCCGCAATCCGCCCGAATGTGCGGGTGATGGGTTCCGGCGACAGTGTGGAAATCTATAAGGAAACCGGCTTGCCAAAGGACGTGGTCACCCGTTTCGACGTGCGCTCCATGGCCGGCACCCATGGCATCGGCCACACCCGCATGGCGACGGAATCGGCAGTGACGACGCTTGGCGCGCATCCCTTCTCCACCGGCGCCGACCAATGCCTGGTGCATAACGGTTCGCTTTCCAACCACAATAATCTGCGCCGCGAACTGGTGCGCGAAGGCATGACGTTCGAGACCCAGAACGACTCGGAGGTCGCTGCCGCCTATCTCACGGCGGAAATGGCCAAGGGTAAGGATCTGGGCGAGGCGCTCACCGGCGCGCTCGACGATCTCGACGGTTTCTTCACCTTCGTCGTCGGCACCAAATCCGGTTTCGGCGTGGTGCGTGATCCCATCGCCTGCAAGCCGGCAGTGATGGCCGAGACCGACCAATATGTCGCTTTCGGCTCGGAATATCGCGCGCTCGTCAACCTGCCCGGCATTGAAAACGCCCGCGTCTGGGAGCCGGAACCGGCGACCGTCTATTTCTGGGACCATGAAAAGGCCGCCTGAGACCCGTCATCGGCGCCTGTTTTGAAAGTCATAATCCATGCCAGTTTTCGATCTCTCCCACACGCCCTTGCGTGAACTCAACAAGGCGCTTCACGGCCTTTCCTCGGGCACAAACGATACCGAATTCGAAGTCGTCAATCCGCGCGGTCACCATGCCGTCGCGGTCGGCATCGACAGCCCCGTCACCGTCGATGTGCACGGTTCGGTCGGTTATTATTGCGCCGGCATGAATGATGGCGGCACCGTTACCGTGCACGGTTCGGCCGGGCCGGGTGTCGCTGAAAACATGATGTCCGGCACCGTCGTCATCGAGGGTGACGCTTCCCAATATGCCGGGGCCACCGGTCGCGGCGGGCTTCTGGTCATCAAAGGTAATGCCGCTTCCCGCTGCGGCATTTCCATGAAGGGCATCGATATCGTCGTGAAGGGCAATATCGGCCATATGTCCGCCTTCATGGGCCAGTCCGGCCATCTCGTCGTCTGCGGCGATGCGGGCGATGCGCTGGGTGACAGCCTTTATGAGGCGAAGCTTTTCGTGCGCGGTTCGGTGAAGAGCCTGGGTGCCGATTGCATCGAGAAGGAAATGCGGCCCGAGCATCTCGAAAAGCTTGCAGAACTCCTCGAAAAGGCCGGCGTCACGAATGTCAGCCCCGGTGAGTTCAAGCGCTACGGCTCGGCCCGCACGCTCTACAATTTCAACATCGACAACGCCGACGCGTATTGAGGCGAGGGATATTCCGATGAGCTATCACAACCCCTTCACCCCGCCGCGCAAATCCGCAACCTTTGACGACCATACGCTGGCGGAAATCCGTCGTGCGGCGGCGACCGGTATTTATGACATTCGCGGTGCGGGCACCAAGCGCAAGGTGCCGCATTTCGACGACCTGCTATTTCTCGGCGCTTCCATCTCGCGTTATCCGCTCGAGGGTTATCGTGAGAAATGCGATACGACCGTGACGCTCGGCACCCGTTTCGCCAAGAAGCCGATCACGCTGAAAACGCCGATCACCATTGCCGGCATGAGCTTCGGCGCTCTCTCGGGCAATGCCAAGGAAGCGCTCGGCCGCGGTGCGACCATCGCCGGCACCTCCACCACGACGGGCGACGGCGGCATGACGGATGAGGAGCGCGGTCACAGCCAGACGCTGGTCTATCAATATCTGCCCTCGCGTTACGGCATGAACCCGAAGGACCTGCGCCGTGCGGACGCCATCGAGGTCGTCGTCGGCCAGGGCGCAAAACCGGGCGGCGGCGGCATGTTGCTCGGCCAGAAGATTTCCGATCGCGTCGCCAATATGCGCAACCTGCCGAAGGGCATCGACCAGCGCTCTGCCTGCCGCCATCCTGACTGGACCGGGCCGGACGATCTCGAAATCAAGATCCTCGAACTGCGCGAAATCACCGACTGGGAAAAGCCGATCTACATCAAGGTCGGCGGTGCGCGGCCCTATTACGACACGGCGCTCGCGGTAAAGGCCGGTGCCGATGTGGTGGTGCTGGACGGCATGCAGGGCGGAACGGCCGCCACGCAGGATGTCTTCATCGAAAATGTCGGCATGCCCACGCTCGCCTGCATTCGCCCCGCCGTTCAGGCGCTGCAGGACCTCGGCATGCACCGCAAGGTGCAGCTCATCGTCTCCGGTGGCATTCGGTCGGGTGCTGATGTCGCCAAGGCGCTGGCGCTCGGGGCCGATGCGGTCGCCATAGGCACGGCGGCGCTGGTGGCGCTGGGCGACAATGATCCGCATTGGGAAGAGGAATATCAGAAACTCGGCACCACGGCCGGCGCTTATGATGACTGGCACGAGGGCAAAGACCCCGCCGGCATCACCACGCAAGACCCGGAACTGGCGGCCCGTCTCGATCCCGTCGCTGCCGGTCGCCGCCTTGCCAATTACCTGAAGGTCATGACGCTCGAAGCGCAGACCATCGCGCGCGCCTGCGGCAAGAACCATCTCCACAATCTGGAGCCGGAAGATCTGGTGGCGCTGACCATGGAGGCGGCTGCCATGGCGCAGGTTCCGCTCGCGGGAACGAACTGGTTCCCGGGGAAAGGCAGCTTTTAAGCCATAAGAACGGACGGGCGCATTTGGGAGGATGTGCCCGTCTTTTTTCAATGAAGTGTCTGATACCAAAAAAAGGGGAATGACGTGACACTGGACCTCTCCAAATTTGCTGCCGAAAAGGGCATCAAATATTTCATGATCAGCTACACCGATCTCTTCGGCGGCCAGCGCGCCAAGCTGGTGCCGGCGGAAGCGATCGCGGATATGCAGAAGGATGGCGCGGGTTTTGCCGGTTTCGCCACCTGGTTCGATCTGACGCCGGCCCATCCCGATCTTTTCGCCGTGCCGGACCCATCCTCGGTCATCCAGCTTCCGTGGAAAAAGGATGTCGCCTGGGTTGCTGCCGATTGCGTGATGGAAGACCAGCCGGTGGAACAGGCGCCACGCGTGGTTCTGAAAAAACTCATCGCGGAAGCGGCAAGCGAGGGGCTCAGGGTCAAGACCGGCGTGGAGCCGGAATTTTTCCTGATTTCGCCGGATGGCGCGAAAATCTCCGACGAATACGACACGGCGGAAAAACCCTGCTACGACCAGCAGGCGGTGATGCGCCGTTACGATGTGATCGCCGAGATTTGCAATTACATGCTGGAACTGGGCTGGAAGCCCTACCAGAACGACCATGAGGACGCGAATGGCCAGTTCGAGATGAACTGGGAGTATGACGATGCGCTGCAGACCGCAGACAAACATTCCTTCTTCAAGTTCATGGTCAAGTCCGTTGCCGAAAAGCACGGGCTGCGCGCCACCTTCATGCCGAAGCCGTTCAAGGGGCTGACCGGCAATGGCTGCCATGCCCATATCTCGGTCTGGGACCTCGACGGCAAGGTCAATGCCTTCGCCGACAAGGCGATGCCGTTCGGTCTGTCGGCCAAGGGCAAGACCTTTCTCGGCGGCATCATGAAACATGCGTCCGCTCTTGCCGCGGTCACCAATCCCACGGTCAATTCCTACAAGCGCATCAACGCGCCGCGCACCATTTCAGGCGCGACCTGGGCGCCGAATACGGTGACCTGGACGGGTAATAACCGCACCCATATGGTGCGTGTGCCGGGGCCGGGGCGGTTTGAACTGCGCCTGCCGGATGGAGCCGTGAACCCCTATCTGCTGCAGGCCATCATCATCGCCGCCGGCCTCTCCGGCATCCGCTCCCAGGCCGATCCCGGCCCGCACCACGATATCGACATGTATCGCGAGGGTCACACGGTCACGGATGCGCCGAAGCTGCCGCTCAATCTTCTCGATGCGCTGCGCGAATATGAGAAGGATACGGAGTTGCAGCAGGCGCTCGGCGTGGAATTTTCGAAAGCCTATCTGAAGCTCAAGCAGGGCGAGTGGAACAGCTACTGCGCACAATTCACCGCTTGGGAGCACCAGACCACGCTCGACGTCTGAGCCCGGTTTTCCCCGCCGCCCTTGCGGCTTTTCCCGCGCGCGTCAAACCGCGCGGGTTTTTCCCATATTGATGACAGAGAGATCGCCAGATGACGAACTTCGTCCTGACCGTAACATGCAAGTCCACCCGTGGCATCGTCGCTGCTCTTTCAGGCTTTCTGGCCGAGAAGGGCTGCAATATTGTCGACAGTTCGCAGTTCGACGATCTCGGCACCGGTCGCTTTTTCATGCGCGTGGGTTTCATTTCCGAGGAGGGCGCGACACGTGATGTGCTGATGGCGGGGCTGACACCGATTTCGGAAAAATTCGGCATGGAAGTGGCGCTGCACGACCAGTCGGAGCGGATGAAGGTTCTGCTGATGGTCTCGCGTTTCGGCCATTGCCTCAATGACCTGCTTTACCGTTGGCGCATCGGTGCGCTGCCAATCGACATTGTCGGCGTGGTTTCCAACCATTTCGACTACCAGAAGGTCGTCGTCAATCATGATATTCCCTTCCACCACATTCCGGTGACGAAGGAGAACAAACCGCAGGCCGAAGCCCGGATCATGGAGATCGCTGAAAACACCGGCACGGAACTCGTCGTGCTGGCGCGCTACATGCAGGTGCTTTCCGACAGGATGTGCGAGGCGATGTCGGGAAAGATCATCAATATCCACCACTCCTTCCTGCCGAGCTTCAAGGGCGCCAACCCCTACAAGCAGGCCTATCAGCGCGGCGTGAAGCTGATCGGCGCGACAGCGCATTATGTGACGGCCGATCTCGACGAAGGCCCGATCATCGAACAGGATATTGTCCGCATCACCCATGCCCAGAGCGCGGAGGATTATGTCTCGCTCGGTCGTGACGTGGAGGCGCAGGTGCTGGCGCGTGCCATCCACGCCCATATCCACCGGCGCGTGTTTTTGAATGGCAGTCGTACCGTGGTGTTCCCGCCCAGTCCCGGTTCCTATGCGTCTGAAAGGATGGGATGACGCCTTTCGTGTTGCGGCAGGCTGTCCGTCCGCGCGGCGGCTGTTGCCAGAACCCTGATGCGCGGCTAAATAACTTGGTACGCCATAATATCAAGAGCCAGAACCTGCTTTGGCGTGCGGCGAGCGCCGGCGGGATGTGCCAGACGAGGTGATACCATGACCGGTGCTTTGCAGGGAACTGCCATTCGTGTTGAACGTCCGACGAAGACGCTGAGGGAGCTTGCACTCGACAAGGTGCGGGATGCCATCGTGAATGGTTATTTCCGTCCGGGAGACCGTCTGGTGGAGCGCGATCTTTGCGCCCAGCTCGGTGTTTCCCGCACCATCGTGCGTGAAGTCCTGCGGCATCTGGAATCCGAGGGACTGGTGGCGAACCTGCCCAATAAGGGACCGATGGTCGCGATGCTCGATCTCGACGAGGCCAAGCAGATCTATGAGATCCGCGGCGCGCTGGAGGGAATGGCGGCGCGGCTCTGCGCCGAGCGCCGCGATCCGGCCATCGTCGAGGCCCTTGAGGTTTCACTCCAGCATATCCGCGAAAGTTATGCCGCCAAGGACATGCCGGGCGTATTGGCGCATACCTCGTCCTTTTACCAGACATTGTTCAGCAAGATAGATCGCCATGTCGCCTGGGGTGTCGTCAATCTGCTGACGGTGCGCATCAATCATCTCCGCTCCATGACCATCAAGACGAAAAGCCGCGATACCGATGGTCCCGCACAGATGGAAAAGATCGTCGAGGCCATCCGAAAGGGTGACGGCGACGCCGCCTACAAAGCCGCGCTCGATCATGTGACGAGCGCCTGCGCCATTGCCGAAGCCGTCCTGACGGCGCAAAAAACCGCCGATTGACGGATTTTTCGGCTGAAATCTATCCATCCTTGTGGCTCCCCGCCGGGAGCCGCACGGATGCGATTTTCTTTATTTTATTGTTGTTTTACAATAATTTAGAAAATCAATTTACCGCTTCTTGACAGGGTAAACCATTTGATGTGATGGTATGCCATAATCAATAATATAAAAGAGCGGAGCTTAATATGAACTGGAATCCGATTTCCCGGAAATGCATAGCCGTGCGCGCCGGAACCCTTTTGGCGGGGGCCGCACTTACCCTTTTTGCCGGTGCCGCCGTGGCACAGGACTGCACGCCGAAAATAGCCGACGACCATCTCATCAAGCCCGGTCATCTCGTCATGGCCACCAGCCCGACCTTGCCGCCCATGGCTTATGCCGATCAGCAGGGTGTCCTTAAAGGGCTGCGCATCGAGCTCGGATATGAGATTGCCAAGCGGCTCTGCCTGAAGCCGGAATATATCAGCACCGAATATGCCACCATGGTGCCGGGTCTGCAGGGCGGGCGCTGGGACATGATCAATGCCGGTCTGTTCGTCACGGCGGAGCGGCGCAAGATCCTGTTCATGATCCCCTATGAAAACCTTGCCATCAGCATTTCCACGGCCGTCGGCGCGTCCGATCCCATCACCAAGGTCGATGATCTCGCCGGCAAGGCCGTCAGCACCGATATTGGCGGTTATGCCGAGCGCAAGATCAAGGAACTCAACGAAGACTTCAAGAAGCGCGGTCTTTCGCCGATGACGATCAACCTGTTCGACAATTATGCCACGGTTTATCAGGCGCTGCGCGCCGGTCAGGTGCAGGCGGCTGTCTCCATCGATCCCGTTGCCAAGCAATATCAGGATCGCGGCGAATTTACCCACGCGCTGTCCGGCATGTATCCCACCCCGGGTTCGCTTTCCTTCGGCAGCAAGGACGTGGCCGATGCCGTTTCCGTCGCCCTGAAGGCGATGAAGGCCGACGGTTCGCTTGAAAAGCTGATGGGCGGTTATGGTGTGAGCATAGCGCCGGGCGACCTCGCCGTTCTCGGTCCGGAAGGCTGAACTTCATCCATCTGAACTGTCATCGTGGCGGGAAGGCTCCCGCCGCGACCGTTCCCGCATGAATTGGAGAAAGACGTGAAGGGTTGGAACTGGGAAGGTTTCTTCGAATATCTGACGAATTATTATCTGTTCGAGGGCGCGCTGGTGACGCTCGGCCTCACGGTCTTCGCCATGACGGCGGGCCTTGCGCTGGGCTTCGTCATTGCGGTGATGCGCATGTCGAAATACCGCATCCTGTCCGGCCCCGCCTATTTCTACACCTGGATCTTTCGCGGCACGCCGCTTCTGGTCCAGCTCATCATCATCTATACCGGCCTGCCGCAGATCGGCATCAAGCTCACCGTCCTGCAATCCACCCTGATCGGCCTGTCGCTCTGCGAGGCCGCCTATCTCTCGGAGATCGTCCGCGCGGGTATCGCCGCCGTTCCGAAAGGCCAGATCAATGCCGCCCGCGCCATCGGTATGACCGAGGCGCAGGTGATGCGCTACATCGTTGCGCCGCAGGCCTTCCGCATCATCATTCCGCCGCTCGGCAATTCCGTCAACGGCGTGCTCAAGACGACGTCGATCGCCTCGATCATCTCCATGGAGGAGCTTCTGCGCCGCACGCAGGTGCTCATTCAGGAAAAGTTCCTGGTTCTGGAGCTCTTCATGGTCGCGGCCCTTTATTATCTCGCCATGACGACCGCCTGGGAACTGATCCAGCGCCGCATCGAGAAGCGGTTCGGCAAGGCCTATGGCCCCATGTCCGCTGACGCACATTAAGGAGTGGTCTGATGTCGCAAGCAATCAGCATGATCGAACTGCAATCCGTCAACAAATGGTACGGGCCGAATTTTCAGGTTTTGACCAATTGCAGCCTGAATGTCGCCAAGGGGGAAGTCGTCGTCATCTGCGGCCCTTCCGGCTCTGGAAAATCCACTCTCATCAAATGCGTCAATGCGCTGGAGACGATCGGCAACGGCGTTATCACCGTCAATGGGGTGGAGGTGACAAATCCGAAGACCGACATGCCGAAACTGCGCTCCAAGGTCGGCATGGTGTTCCAGCATTTCGAACTTTTCCCGCATATGACGATCCTTGAAAATCTCTGCATCGGGCAGGAAAAGGTTCTGGGTCGCTCACCGGCGGAAGCGCTTGCCAAGGCCAATGCCCTTCTCGAACGGGTGGGGTTGACGGCGCATGCCAGGAAATATCCCGGCCAATTGTCGGGCGGGCAACAGCAGCGCGTCGCCATTGCGCGCGCATTGGCGATGGACCCGGTCGCCATGTTGTTCGACGAGCCGACATCGGCGCTCGATCCGGAAATGATCAACGAGGTGCTCGACGTCATGGTCTCGCTCGCGCAGGAGGGCATGACGATGATGGTAGTGACCCATGAGATGGGTTTTGCCCGCAAGGTGGCGGATCGCATCGTCTTCATGGATGGCGGCGAGATCGTCGAGATCGGTGAGGGCGACAGTTTCTTCACCGATCCGAAGACGGATCGTGCGCGCTCCTTCCTGTCGAAAATCCTGGCGCACTAGGTTCATGCAGGCCGGAGCAGGTGCCTCAACCCGCTTCGGCCATTTCGAGCAACGCAGACTTATAGTGGCGGAGAACCGCAATGATAAACCGTGTCCTGATGCCCCGCGAAATGCTCATCGGCGGCGGCAGCCGTTTCCGATTGCCCGCCGTGGTGAAATCGCTGGGGGTCAATCGCCCGCTGCTGGTCTGCGATCCCGTGATGCAGAAGCTTGGTCATGCCGAGGCGCTTTTGCAGGCGCTTGCCGGGGAGGGCATCGAGGCTGCGGTCTTTTCCGATGTTGTCGAAGATCCGACGGACCTGTCCATCGCCGCTCTGGTGAAACGTGTGGCCGATGGCGATCATGATGGCCTGGTCGCGCTTGGCGGCGGCAGCGCGATGGATACGGCCAAGGCCGGCGCCATCGTCGCCACGAGCGGCGAGAAGTTGAGCGCCCTGAAAGTGCCGCGCATCGTGGATTTTTCCGTCATGCCGGTGATTGCCATTCCCACGACGGCCGGAACCGGATCGGAAGTGACCCGCGCCGCCGTCGTCACCGATACGGCTGCCAGCGAAAAAATGCTGATCCTCGGCACCGCCGCTTTGCCGGTCGCGGCCATCATCGATTACGAGCTGACATTGACCTGCCCTTACCGGGTCACGGTCGACACCGGCATCGATGCGCTGACCCATGCCCTGGAAGCGCTGGTCAACCGCAATGGCAACGCCCATTCCGAGGCGCTGGCGCTTTCCGCCCTGAAGCTCATCGGCGCCAATCTTGAAAGAGTGGCGAACAATCCGGACGATCGCGACGCACGGGAGGCGATGATGCTGGGCGCGACCCATGCCGGGCTTGCCGTCTCCAACACCTCCACCGCGCTGATCCATGGCCTCAGCCGGCCGGTCGGCGCCTTTTTCCACGTGCCGCACGGCATGTCGAATGCGATGGTGCTGCCGCTGGTCACGCAGTTCTCGCTGAATTCGGCTCTTTCCAAATATGCGGCAGCCGCGCGGGCGCTCGGCTGTGCAAGCGCGGCGGATAGCGACCGGATTGCCGGCACGAAGCTGGTGGAGGCTTTCATCGGCCTCAACAGGCGGCTGAAGGTGCCGACCCCCGAGGCATTCGGCATCGACAGGAGCCGTTATCTCGAACTCGTGCCGGAAATGGTTCGCCAGGGCCTCGCTTCCGGTACACCGGCGAATAACCCCCGCGTGCCGACAATCGCTGAGATGAAGCGTTTATACGAACTCGCCTATGACGGAAGCGTCGCGGAATTTTAAGTCATAACATGCTGTTAAAATTCACGATTTTCGATTCTTAGAATGAAGGTCGCCCGGCACTTGACAGTAATGTATTATGGCATACCATAAGATATCATATTTACGGAGAGAACGCCCATGTCCATCCAGATCCGCAAGACGCTTTTGCAGGTCGAAACGACGTTGATTGAGGGAGGCAAGGCTGCGGCGACGCCTTTAAAACTGTTCAGTGCGATCGCGGTCGTGAAAAACCCCTGGGCGGGGAAAGGCTTCGTCGATAACCTGAAACCGGAAATCCATGCCGGCGCGCCTGTCCTTGGTGAACTGCTGACGAAGATGATCCTCGATGCCGTCGGTTCGGGCGAGGCGGTGGAGGCCTATGGCAAGGCGGCGGTCGTTGGGCTGGATGGCGAGATCGAACATGCGTCCGCGCTCATCCATACGCTGCGCTTCGGCAATCATTATCGCCAGGCGGTTGGCGCCAAGTCCTATCTCGCCTTCTGCAACACCCGCGGTCCGGGCAATGCGCCGATCATGATCCCGCTGATGGACAAGAACGATGAGGGTCGCCGTTCGCATTATCTGACCATCCAGACCGCCATTCCCGATGCCCCGGCGGCCGATGAGATCGTGGTCGCGCTCGGCGCCTCCGTTGGCGGCCGGCCCCACCACCGCATTGGCGACCGTTACCAGGATCTGAAGGATCTCGGCCAGGATGTCGCAAACCCGGCCGGCGTTTGAGGGCGACGCCAATGCAGGAGGCCGCCACCACCGCACGGATCAATGTTGCAAAGGCAGGTGCCGCCGCGCTCCCTCGCAAGACGACAAAGGGCGGGGCGGCCTATTTCGAAGCGGGTGAGGGTGAAAATCTGGTCCTCATCCATGGCGTCGGCATGCGGCTTGAAGCATGGGAGCCGCAGATCGAGGTCTTTTCCAGAAGCCACCGCGTCATCGCTGTGGACATGCCGGGCCATGGCGGCAGCGCACGGTTGCCTGCGGGCAGCACGCTCACGGATTTTGTCAGCTGGTTTGGCCGTTTTCTGGATGACATGCGGATCACACGGGCCAATGTCGCCGGCCATTCCATGGGCGCGCTGATCTCCGGCGGGGCCGCCGCCAGCTTCGGCGATCGTATTGCGCGCGTCGGTTACCTGAACGGCGTCTATCGCCGTGATCCGGCGGCGAAGGCGGCGGTGCTTGCGCGGGCTGCGGCCATCCGCACCGAGGGCGTGGACAAGGAAGGCCCGCTGCTGCGCTGGTTCGGCGATGACGCCAAGAGCCAGCATGCGCGGGAGCTGACACGCGGCTGGCTGGAAATGGTCGATCCGGAAGGCTACGCAGTCGCCTACACGGCGTTTGCCGGTGGTGACGAGACCTATGCGGATCGCTGGCCGTCGGTCACCTGCCCAGCGCTTTTCCTGACCGGTTCTGACGATCCGAATTCGACGCCGCTGATGGCAGAGCAGATGGCGGCGATCACGCCGCGCGGTTACGCTCGCATCGTCGAGGCGCACCGGCATATGGTCAATCTGACCGCACCTGAAACTGTCAATGCATTGATGGCCGAATGGCTGGCTATTGAGGAGGAGCCGCAATGACTGTTGCAACGCTTGACCCGCGCGCCTTGCGCGATGCCTTCGGCGCTTTCGTCACCGGCGTCACGATCGTGACCACGCGGGATGATGCGGGAAAACCCGTCGGCTTTACCGCAAATTCCTTTACCTCGGTATCGCTCGATCCGCCGCTGCTTCTGATCTGCCTCGCACGCACCTCGCGCAATTTCGCGACCATGGCCGGCGCGAAAAACTTCGCCGTCAACATTCTGTCGGAAAGCCAGAAGGACCTGTCCAATACCTTCGCGCGTCCGGTGGAGGACCGTTTTGCCGCCGCCGCCTGGTCGGATGCGCCGCAGGGGTCCCCCGTCTTTGAAGATGTCGCGGCCTGGTTCGAGTGCACGATGCAGGAGGTTATCGAAGCGGGCGATCATGTCATCCTGCTCGGTCGTATCGGCGCTTTCGACAATAGCGGCCTGAACGGCCTCGGTTATGCGCGCGGCGGTTATTTCACGCCGATGCTGGCTGCCAAGGCGGTGTCAGCGGCGGCGGAGGGTGAAATCGCCGTCGGCGCGGTGCTGGAACGGCGTGGCGAGATCTATCTTGTCGGCGAGGACATGCTGTCTCTCCCCGGCTGCGTCGTGGCGGGTGGTGACCCGGTGGCGGCGCTGACGTCACGGCTTGAGGAGCTTACCGGATTGTCGATCCGGACAGGCTTTCTCTATTCGGTTTATGAAAACAAGGCGGATGGGCGCCAGCATATTGTCTATCACGCGGTTGCCGAGGGTGACGATGCGCCGCGTCAGGGGCACTTCCTGGCGCCCGGTGCGTTAGGGGCGGCAAAATTCGACTCCAGCGCAACGGCGGATATCGTCAATCGTTTCGCGCTGGAAAGCTCCATCGGCAATTTCGGCGTCTATGTCGGCAACGAGACCGCCGGCAAGGTCCATCCCATTTCCATGAAGGGAGCAAACCCATGAAATTTTCGCTCTTCGTCCACATGGAACGGCTGGACGCCTCGCAGGATCACAAGACCCTCTATGAGGAATTCGTCACCCTTTGCGAAATCGCCGATCGCGGCGGCATGCATGCCATCTGGACCGGCGAACATCACGGCATGGATTTCACCATCGCCCCGAACCCCTTCGTGACGATTGCCGATCTGGCGCGCCGCACGAAGACGGCGCGTCTTGGCACCGGCACGGTGATCGCCCCTTTCTGGCACCCGATCAAACTTGCCGGCGAAGCGGCGATGACGGACCTCATCTGTGATGGCCGGCTCGATATCGGCATTGCCCGCGGCGCCTATTCCTTCGAATATGAACGGCTGCTTCCGGGCCTCGATGCCTGGGGCGCCGGCCAGCGCATGCGCGAGCTGATACCGGCCGTCAAAGGTGTATGGGCAGGCGACTATGCCCATGACGGTGAATTCTACAAGTTCCCCGCCACCACCTCGGCTCCCAAACCGCTGCAGCAGCCTTTCCCGCCCATCTGGGTGGCGGCGCGCGATCCGAATTCCCATGAATTCGCAGTCGCCAATGATTGCAATGTGCAGGTGACGCCGCTCTGGCAGGGCGATGACGAGGTGGAGACCCTGATGGGCCGCTTCAACGATGCCTGCTCCAAAAATCCGGAAAAACAGCGGCCGAAAATCATGCTGCTGCGCCATACCTATGTCGGTTCCGATGAAGCCGATATAGCCCAGGCCGCCCATGAGATGAGCGTCTATTACAATTATTTCTTCGCCTGGTTCAAAAACGAGAAGCCGGTTCATCAGGGCCTCATCGAGCGCATTGCACCGGAGGATATTGCCGGAAACGCCATGCTTTCCGGCGATGTCATGCGTAAGAACAACGTCGTCGGCGATGCCGATGAGGTCATTGCTCGCCTCAAAGCCTACGAGGCCATGGGGTATGACGAATATTCCTTCTGGATCGATACGGGCATGAGCTTCGAGCGGAAGAAGGCTTCTCTGGAGCGTTTCCTTTCCGATGTCATGCCGGCTTTTGCGGAGTAAGATGATGCGCCGTTTTCAGTGCTATATCGACGGACGTTTCGAGGATGGCGAGGCAAGCTTTTCAAGCCTCGATCCCGCAAGCGGTGCACCATGGGCCGAAATGCCGGAAAGCCGCGAGACGGATATCGGCCGCGCGGTCGAGGCCGCGCACCGGGCGCTTTACGAGGATGTGGCCTGGTCGAAACTGACAGCGACGCAGCGGGGCAAGCTGCTTTACCGGCTGGCCGATCTGGTGGCGGAAAATGCCGGGACGCTGGCCGAACTCGAAACCCGCGATACCGGCAAGATCATTCGCGAGACCTCCGCACAGATAGCCTATGTCGCGGACTATTATCGTTATTATGCCGGGCTGGCCGACAAGATCGAAGGCGCCTACCTGCCGATCGACAAGCCGGACATGGATGTCTGGCTGCGGCGCGAGCCCGTTGGCGTGGTGGCGGCGATCGTGCCGTGGAACAGCCAGCTGTTTCTCGCCGCCGTCAAGATCGGTCCGGCGCTTGCCGCCGGATGCACCATCGTCGTCAAGGCGTCGGAAGATGGGCCGGCGCCGCTTCTGGAATTTGCCCGGCTGGTGCATGAGGCCGGTTTTCCCGCCGGCGTCGTCAATATCATCACCGGTTTCGGCGCGTCCTGCGGCACTGCGCTGACCACCCATCCGAAGGTCGCCCATATCGCCTTTACCGGCGGGCCGGAAACGGCGCGTCATATCGTGCGCAATTCGGCTGAAAACCTTGCCTCGACATCGCTGGAACTCGGCGGCAAATCGCCGATCCTCGTTTTTGCCGATGCCGATCTTGAGAGCGCCGCCAATGCGCAGGTGGCGGGCATTTTTGCCGCAACCGGCCAGAGCTGCGTAGCAGGATCACGCCTGATTATCGAAAGAAGTGTCAAGGACCGTTTCCTCCAGATTCTGGCGGCGAAGGCTGAGGTGATCCGCATCGGCTCGCCGCTGGACATGACGACGGAAGTGGGACCATTGGCGACGGAGCGACAGAGGAAGCACATCGTCTCACTGGTTTCTGCCTCCGTGGACGCGGGTGCGAAAGTGGTGACGGGCGGCACGTCTGTAGATGGTGACGGTTATTTCTATCGGCCGACCATTCTTGATTGCGATGGCATCCGTTCGCCCTCCATGGAAAAGGAATTTTTCGGCCCCGTTCTTTCGGTCGTTTCCTTCGAGACCGAGGCGGAAGCCATCGCGCTGGCCAATGACACGGTCTATGGTCTTGCCTCCGGCGTCTTCACGCAGAACCTGACGCGCGCCCACCGGCTGATGAAGGCGATCCGCGCCGGCATCGTCTGGGTTAACACCTATCGCGCCGTCTCGCCGATCGCGCCGTTCGGCGGCTTTGGCCTGTCGGGGGACGGGCGTGAAGGCGGGCTTGCGGCGGCGCTCGACTATACGCGCACTAAGACCATATGGCTGCGCACCTCCGACGACCCGATCCCCGATCCCTTCGTGATGCGGTGAGCCGATGTTTTACGAAATCCGCACCTATCGGCTGAAGAACGGCGCCATTCCCGCCTATCTCAAGGTCGTGGAGGAAGAGGGCATCGAAATCCAGAAAAGCCATCTCGGCGAACTGGTCGGCTACTTTTTCTCTGAGATCGGCCCGATCAATGAGATCGTCCACATCTGGGCTTTTACCAGCCTCGATGATCGTGAGGAACGGCGCGCACGGCTGATGGCCGATCCGCGCTGGTTGTCCTTCCTGCCGAAAATCCGCGACCTCATCGAAGTCGCCGAAAACAAGATCATGAAACCGGCGCGGTTTTCACCGCTGACGTGAAGGGCGCCGGCCGCGACGTGCATGCCAACGACAAGCTCTAAAACGGAGTAAGGGAACATGAGATCGAAACTGGTATTGACGACATTTGCAGCACTTTTCGCCCTTGGCGCATCCGCGCAGGCGAATGACCTGGTCTTTTCCAGCTGGGGAGGAACCACACAGGATGCCCAGAAGGCGGCCTGGGCCGATAAATTCATGGTGTCGACCGGCATCAACGTGGTGCAGGATGGGCCGACCGATTATGGCAAGCTGAAAGCCATGGTCGAGGCAAACGGGGTAACCTGGGATGTGGTCGACGTCGAGGGTGACTATGCCGCGCAGGCCGGTCCGAAAGGACTGCTGGAGAAGCTCGATTTTTCCGTCATCGACAAGGCGAAGCTCGATCCGCGTTTCGTGACGGATTACTCCGTCGGCAGCTTTTATTATTCCTTCGTCATCGGCTGCAATGTCGATGCCGTGGCGGCCTGCCCCAAGAGCTGGGCGGATTTGTTCGATACGGCGAAATTCCCCGGCAAGCGTACCTTCTATAAATGGTCTGCCCCGGGCGTGATCGAGGCAGCCCTCCTTGCCGACGGTGTGACCGCCGACAAACTTTATCCGCTGGATCTCGACCGTGCTTTCAAGAAGCTGGACACCATCAAATCCGACATCATCTGGTGGTCGGGCGGCGCGCAGTCGCAGCAATTGATCGCATCCGCCGAAGCGCCTTTCGGCAGCGTCTGGAACGGCCGCATGACGGCGCTTGAGAAAAGCGGCGTGAAGGTGGAGACTTCCTGGGAGCAGAACATCACCGCAGCAGACTCCCTCGTTGTGCCCAAGGGAACGAAGAACAGGGACGCGGCGATGAAATTCATCGCGCTTGCAACATCGGCGCAGGCACAGGCGGATATGGCGACGGCGACGGGTTACGCCCCGGTCAACATCGAATCCGCCAAGCTGATGGATCCGGAAACGGCGAAAACCCTGCCGGACCAGCAGACGGCAAGCCAGGTCAATGCCGATATGGGCTATTGGGCGGAGCATCGCGACGAGATCGGTGAACGCTGGTACGCTTGGCAGGCGAAATAACTGAACGGCGCGGGCGGCTACAGGCGCCCGCGCGATTTTCCACGTCCGGGGAGGTTTGGGTATGGTCTCGCTTACCGATGAAACAGTCAGCCCGAAGGCGAGGATGCGGATCTCCTTCCGGCCCGGCAATTTTGCCGCCACACTGCCGGCGCTTGTGCTGCTTGTCCTGTTCTTCGTTGTTCCGGTTCTCATCCTGCTGTCGCGCAGCGTGACCGAACCGGTCTTCGGCCTTGGCAACTATGCGGCACTGCTGGGCAGCTCCACCTATCTGAAGATTTTCTTCAATACCTTCGCAGTATCGGCGCTCGTCACGGTCGTCTCGCTGGCCATCGGCTTTCCCGTCGCCTGGGCGCTCGCCATCATGCCGGCGCGGCTTGCCTCCATCGTTTTTGCCATATTGCTCCTCTCGATGTGGACCAATCTTCTGGCGCGCACCTATGCCTGGATGGTGCTGCTGCAGCGCACGGGGGTGGTGAACAAGACGCTGATGGGGCTTGGCATCATCGACAAGCCCTTGCCGCTGGTCAACAATCTCACCGGCGTGACGATCGGCATGACCTATATCATGCTGCCCTTCATCATCATTCCGCTTTACGGCGTCATCCGCAAGATCGACCCCGCCATTCTGCAGGCGGCGGCGCTGTGCGGCGCAACGCGCCTGCAGGCGCTTGTCCGCATTCTCATTCCGCTCGCGGCGCCCGGCATGATTTCCGGCGCGCTGATGGTCTTCGTCATGTCGCTCGGTTATTTCGTGACCCCGGCGCTGCTCGGCGGCACGGCCAACATGATGCTGGCCGAACTCATCGCCCAGTTCGTGCAGTCGCTCGTCAACTGGGGCATGGGCGGGGCGGCGGCGCTGGTGCTGCTGGTGGTGACGCTGACGCTTTATGCCGTGCAGCTCAAATTCTTCGGCGCGGCCGGGGCAGGGGGGCGCTGACATGCTCTTGAACTATAACAGCCTCGGCCTGTGGAAATGGCTGCTCCTTCTTATCACCGCGCTGACGGCGGCATTCCTTATCCTGCCGATCATCTTCATCGCCGCGCTGTCCTTCGGCTCGTCGCAATGGCTGATCTTTCCGCCGCCGGGCTGGACCCTGAAATGGTACGCGGATTTCTTCGCCGATCCGCGATGGCTGGACGCCGCCTGGACAAGCCTGCGCATCGCTCTCATGGTGACGGTGCTGTCCGTGCTGATCGGTCTTGTCGCCTCCTTCGGGCTGGTGCGCGGCCGTTTCATCGGTCGTAACACGCTGCGTGCGCTGTTCATGACGCCGATGATCCTGCCCGTCGTGGTGCTTGCGGTGGCGCTTTACGCCTTTTTCCTGAAACTTGGCCTTGCCGGCACCACGGTCGGTTTCGTCATCGCCCATCTCGTCGTGGCGCTGCCCTTTTCCATCCTGGCGCTGACCGGCGCGTTGGAAGGTTTCGACAAGTCGATCGAGGACGCGGCGGTGCTGTGCGGCGCGAGCCCGCTGCAGGCGAAAATCCGCATCACGCTTCCCGCCATCAGCCATGGCCTGTTTTCGGCGGCGATCTTTTCCTTCCTCACCTCCTGGGACGAGGTGGTGCTGGCGATCTTCATGGCAAGCCCGACCTTGCAGACGCTGCCGGTGAAAATCTGGGCGACGCTGCGTCAGGATCTGACGCCCGTCATCGCCGCCGCCTCCACGCTTCTCATCGCGGTGACCATCATTCTCATGCTGCTTGTCGCGGCTGTGCGAAAAGGACTGAAAACATGACCAAACCGCTCCTGCAAATTCGCGGCATCCGCAAGCAATATGGGCCGGTCGTCGCCGTTCAGGACGTCAATCTCGACGTGCAGCCGGGCGAGTTCATGACGTTTCTCGGGCCGTCCGGCTCGGGCAAGAGCACGACGCTTTATATTCTCGCCGGCTTCGAGCAGCCGACCTCGGGCGACATCCTGCTGAACGGCGAGAGCCTGCTGTCGACGCCGTCGCACAAGCGCAATATCGGCATGGTCTTCCAGCGCTACACCCTGTTTCCGCATCTGTCGGTGGGCGAGAACATCGCCTTTCCGCTGAAGGTCCGCCGCAAGAGCAAGGCGGAGATCGATGCCAGGGTGAAGGAGATGCTGCGGCTTGTCCGCCTCGAAGGTTTCGAGGACAGGAAGCCGGCGCAGATGTCGGGCGGGCAGCAGCAGCGCGTGGCGCTTGCCCGCGCCCTTGCCTACGACCCGCCGGTGCTTCTGATGGATGAGCCGCTGTCTGCGCTCGACAAGAAGCTCAGGGAAGAAATCCAGTTCGAAATCCGCCGCATCCACCAGCAGACGGAAGTGACGATCCTTTATGTCACCCACGATCAGGAGGAGGCCTTGCGTCTTTCCGACCGGATCGCGGTGTTTTCGAAGGGCGTGATCGACCAGATCGGCACGGGGCCGGAACTTTACGCCCATCCCGCCACCCGTTTCGTGGCGGAATTCATCGGCGACAGCGATTTTATCGCCTGTGATCTCCTCGCCGCATCCGGCGGCAAGGCGACGGTTTCACTGGGGCAGGATATCGTCTTCGATCAGGTCCCGATGCATGGTGAGGCCGCTCCGGGCAAAAAGGCGGCACTGATGCTGCGTCCGGAACGCCTGCAACTCAGCCGCAACCGGCCGGTCGCTTCCGCCGGTTTTCAGGCCACGGTCAGCGACATCACCTTCCTCGGCAATAATGTGCATGTGGTTGCCCATACCGCTTCGGGCGAGCCGCTTGCGGTGCGGCTGCCTTTCGGCCATGAGGCGATTTCCGGCCTCGGCCGCGGCGATCTCGTGCACCTCGCCTTCGATCCGGCGGCAGCCCAGGTTTTCTGTTGAAGGATTGGTCCATGAACCTCAATGATCCCACGCTTTTCGGCGAGAAGGTGCCGGTCGCCGGTCGCTGGATCGGTTGCGATGGCCGCGAAACGCAGACGATCCGCAACCCTGCCACGGGAGAGATTGTCGGGCGGGTTCCCGAACTGGGTGCAACGCAAACGCAGGAGGCTATCGCCGCAGCCGTGCCCGCCCAGAAAGCCTGGGCGCGCCGCACGGCCGGCGAGCGTGCGGCTATCCTGAAGGCGTGGCATCGGCTCGTCCTGGAAAACCGCGACGATCTGGGCATGATCCTGACGCTGGAACAGGGTAAGCCGCTCGCCGAAGCCAAAGGTGAGATCGCCTACGGCGCGAGCTTCATCGAATGGTTCGCCGAAGAAGCGCGCCGCATCAATGGCGAGACGGTGCCCGGCCATCAACCGGACAAGCGCATTCTGGTGCTTCGCCAGCCGGTCGGCGTGGTCGCGGCCATCACGCCGTGGAATTTTCCCAATGCCATGATCACCCGCAAGGTCGGTCCGGCGCTGGCCGCCGGCTGCGCGGTGGTGCTGAAACCGGCGCCGCAGACGCCGTTTTCGGCCATCGCTCTTGCCATCCTCGCCGAGCGCGCTGGCCTGCCGCTCGAACTTTTCAGCATATTGACGGGACCTGCCGGTGAAATCGGCGGCGTCATGACGGCAAGCCCGGATATCCGTCTCCTGACCTTCACCGGCTCGACGCGCACGGGAGAGCATCTTTATCGGCAATGCGCGCCGACGATCAAGAAACTGGGTCTGGAACTCGGCGGCAATGCGCCCTTCATCGTCTTTGATGACGCCGATCTGGATGCCGCGGTGGAAGGGGCGCTGATCGCCAAGTTCCGCAACAATGGCCAGACCTGTGTCTGCGCCAACCGTCTTTATGTGCAAAGCGGTGTCTACGACGCCTTCTCGGAAAAATTCGCGCGGGCCGTCTCGGGGCTTCAGGTCGGCAACGGGCTGGAGGAGGCGAGCATCCTCGGCCCGCTCATCGACGGCAACGCCGTCGCCAAGGTGGAAGCGCATATTGCCGATGCGCTCGCGAAAGGCGCCAATATCGCCACGGGCGGCAGGAGACATGCGCTCGGCGGGAATTTTTTCGAGCCGACGATCCTGCGCAATGTCGATACCCGCATGCAGGTGGCGCGTGAGGAAACCTTCGGGCCGCTCGCCCCGCTTTTCCGCTTCGAGGATGAAGCGGATGTGATCGCGCAGGCCAATAATACCGATTTCGGTCTTGCTTCCTATTTTTATGCGCGTGATCTCTCACGGGTCTTCCGGGTTGCGGAAGCGCTGGAATACGGCATGGTCGGCGTCAATACGGGTGCGATTTCCACTGCCGAGGCGCCTTTTGGCGGCGTGAAGATGTCGGGTCTCGGGCGCGAGGGTTCGCGCCACGGCATCGAGGAATATACTGAACTCAAATATGTCTGCATCGGCGGCGTCGGCTGAGACAGCGCCTTGGGGATTGACGGTTACGCCAGCAGCCCGCGCATGATCAGTTCGAGATGAATTGTCAGGACGGCGTGCTTGTCCAGACTGCGACGGTCGTCGAAAATCAGCCGGAACACCAATGTTCCCACCATCGGCGACATCACCACCTTGGCAAGTTCGGGCGGATTGGCCCTGAATCTTTTTTTCGCCACGCCTTCCTCGAGGATCATATGGATGCGGGCGAAGACCGGGGCAATTAACGTGTCATGGTGCTGGTCGATGAGGTCCGGGAACTTGGCGCCCTCCGCAACGATCAGGCGGAACAATTCTCGCATTCTTCTGTTGTCGACGAGTGTGTCGAACAGGAATTCCAGCAACAGGCGAAGCTCCTCGACGGGATCGTCCGATTTACGTCCATAGGCGCTCAACGCCTCCTGGAAGGGCACGGAGGCGTGCTTGACCATAGCTTCGAAGAGCGCCTCCTTGGTTTCGAAATAGACGTAGACCGTCCCTTTCGTCACCCCCACCCGTTCCGCAATGTCCTCCACCCGGGTTGCCGCAAATCCCCTTTGGGTGAATTCCTCGAATGCGGCATCGAGAATTTGCAGCGGACGTTGTATCTTCTGTTCGGCACGTGTCAGTTTTGTTTTCGCCATGACCCCGGATCCTTCTGTGTTTTTCGGCGCGTGCCCTACCGTCCGTCGCAATTGGCGGAAACGAGAGATGGTTTGCCTATAGCACCGGCGCAAAAACCGGAATCGATTTTTGCAGGGCGCGCGTGGTTCAATATGCCGGAACATTCCCGACGCCCGCTGGGATGTGCCGGACGAAAGAGGAATGATCATCGGGGGGGTCTCGGCCGATAGCCCGCTCAGCCCCCGATCAGCGGCATAAAAATTTCATTGACTATTCGGTTAGTCAAATATTATAGGATGAGGCGAAGATCAAGAGGTCACCATGAGAACCATCCTTATCGCGGCGGCGTTTGGCGGTATTTTTGCCCTGTCGTCCTGCAGCAATGAAGAACCGCCCCCCGAAAAGCCGCTGCGCACCGTCGACGTGGTCGCGGCTGAAAAAAAGCCCGTCGATCGCGGCAGCGTCATAACGGGTGAAGTCAGGGCAAGGGTCCAGACGGATCTGTCTTTCCGGGTCAGCGGCAAGATCACCGAGCGGCTGGTGGATGTGGGCGCGCGGGTCAAGACCGGGCAGCTGCTCGCCCGCATCGATCCGGAAGAGCAGAAAGCCGATCTCGATGTCGCGCTCGCGAACCTGCAATCCGCCGAGGCGCAGATGACACAGGCGCAGCTGGCGTTCGACCGTCAGCAAAGCCTCTTCAAGACGCAGGTCACCTCGCGCTCGGCGGTCGACAAGGCCCAGGAAACCCTGCTTACCACCCAGGGCGCGGTCAGATCGGCGCAGGCGCAGCTGGACACGGCGCGCGATGCGCTGTCCTATACCGAACTCAGGGCGGACGCGGACGGCGTAATCACCGCGCGCAATGTCGAGGTCGGCCAGGTGGCGCAGGCCGCCCAGCTCGTCTTCACGCTGGCGCATGACGGGCCGCGCGACGCCGTTTTCGATGTCTACGAATCCCTGTTCCTCGAGCGCGACATCGACAATCTCGTCAATGTCAGCCTCCTGTCGGATCCTGCCCGCAGCGTCGCGGCGCCGGTCAGGGAGATTTCGCCGACGATCGATCCGGACAATGGAACCATCAGGGTCAAGGTCGGCCTGAACGGCGACATGACCATGCCGCTCGGTGCGCCCGTATCCGGTCATTTCCGCTTCAGGCAGGTCGATGCGATCGAGCTTCCGTGGTCGGCGATGGCATCGCAGAACGGGCATCCGGCCGTATGGGTGGTCGATCCGCAGTCCGCGGAAATCGCCATGCGCCGGATCGAGGTCGCCGATTACGAGACGGGCCGATTTGTCGTTACGCAAGGGCTTCTTCCCGGCGATCTCGTCGTTACCGCCGGCACCAAATTTCTCCGGACCGGTGAAAAGGTCGCCTATGAAAAGGGGCAGGCACGATAATGTCCAGAATATACAGAAGCTTGTTTTTGCTGCTCGTGGCGATTGCGGTATCCTCCTGCCAGGAAAAGCAGGAAGCGGCCGCCGAGGCGCCGCGTCCGGTTCTGTCCGTCGTCGTGGAGGAGAAGCCGGCGGATGCGCTGCGGCTCACCGGCACGGTGGAATCGCGTATTCAGACCGATTTGGGTTTTCGCGTTCTGGGCCGGATCATCGCCCGCAATGTCGATGTGGCCGATCTTGTGAAGAAGGGCGACGTCGTGGCATCGATTGATCCGCTGGCGCTCGAGCTTGCGGTAAAGAGCGCGCAATCCGATCTGTCCAATGCCGAAGCGCAGCTTGCCAATGCGGTGACGACCGAACAGCGCCAGCGCGTGCTGGCGGAAGCCCGCAGCGGCACGGAAGCCGCGCTGGAAGAGGCCGAACAATCCACCCGCACCGCCAATGCCTCCGTCGCCAAGGCCCGCGCCAATCTCGACAAGGCCGAGGAGCAGCTGGGTTATGCACAGTTGCATGCGGAATTTGACGGCGTGGTGACCGCCACCGCCGGCGAAATCGGCCAGGTCGTTTCCGCCGGTCAGACGGTGGTGACCATTGCCCGCCCCGAAGTGCGCGACGTGGTGGTCGACGTCCCGCAATTTGCGGCGCAGCGGCTGGAAATCGGCTCGGCCTTCGAGATCGCGCTGCAGCTCGACCCGAAGATCCGCACCACCGGCGTGGTGCGCGAAATCGCCCCGGAGGCAGAAACGGCGACGCGCACGCGCCGCACGAAAATCAGCCTGCAGGATGCGCCGCCGGCATTCCGTCTCGGCTCCGTCGTCAAGGCCTCGGCGCTTGCCACCTCCGAGCCGCAGATCGTGCTTCCGTCATCCGCCCTCTTGAAAACCGATAGTGGATGGGGCGTCTGGATCGTCAATGCCGATACGGCAACGGTGACCTACCGCCCGGTCACGATTGAGGGCGAGCCGGCCGAAGGCGACAGCGTGCGCGTCACCGGCGGCGTCAAGCCAGGCGAACGCGTCGCCAGCGCCGGCGTTCACAAGCTCAAGGATGGACAAGCCATCAGGATCGATCAGGAGGTCCGTCAGTGAAGAAATTCAACCTTTCCGACTGGGCGCTCGAACACCGTTCGCTCGTCTGGTACTTCATGCTGGTCTTCGTTCTCGCCGGCGTTTTCTCCTATCTCAACCTTGGCCGCGAGGAAGATCCGAATTTCACCATCAAGACCATGGTGATCAGCGCGCAGTGGCCCGGCGCTTCGGCGGAAGAAGTGGCCCGCCAGGTGACCGACAGGATCGAGAAGAAGCTCGAGGAGCTCGACAATCTCGACCATCTGCGCAGCCAGACGGTGGCCGGCCGCACGACGATCTTCGTCGAACTGGTGCCGGAGACCAAGGCGCGCGACGTCGAACCCACCTGGGTGCGGGTGCGCAACATGATCGGCGACATCAAGGGCGATTTCCCCTCCGGCGTCGTCGGCCCCTCCTTCAACGACCGCTTCGGCGATGTCTATGGCAATATCTACGCCTTCACCAGCGACGGTCTCAGCCAGCGGCAATTGCGCGATCTGGTGGAGGATGCGCGCGCGAAGGTTCTGACCGTCGACAATATCGGCAAGGTCGATGTCATCGGCGCACAGGACGAGACGATCTATCTCGAGTTTTCCACGCGGCAGATCGCGGCACTCGGCATCGACCAGCAATCGATCATCAAGACGCTGCAATCCCAGAACGCCGTCACCCAGTCCGGTTTCGTCAATGCCGGGCCTGAGCGCGTGGCGCTGCGCGTCAGCGGCCAGTTCACCTCGGAAGACAGCCTGAGGGCCATTAATCTGCGCGTCAACAACCGGTTCTTCCCGCTGACGGAAGTGGCGACGATCCGGCGCGGTTATGTCGATCCGCCGTCATCGCTGTTCCGTTTCAACGGCCAGCCGGCCATCGGTCTGGCGATCGGAATGAAAACCGGCGCGAACCTGCTGCATTTCGGCGAGGCGCTGGATGCACAGATGAAACGCGTCGAGGCGGATCTGCCGATCGGCGTCGACGTGCACCGCGTCTCCGATCAGCCGGCCGTGGTCGATGAGGCCGTTTCCGGCTTCACCTCGGCGCTGTTCGAGGCGATCGCCATCGTTCTCGTCATCAGCTTCATCAGCCTCGGCCTCAGGGCAGGCATGGTGGTTGCCGTCTCCATTCCGCTCGTGCTGGCGATCACCTTCGTTTACATGGAATATAGCGGCATTTCGCTGCAACGTATCTCGCTCGGCGCCCTCATCATCGCGCTCGGCCTTCTCGTCGACGATGCGATGATCGCCGTCGAGATGATGGTGGCGCGGCTTGAGGTGGGAGACGATCTCAGAAAGGCGGCGACCTATGTTTATACCTCGACCGCCTTCCCGATGCTGACCGGTACGCTGGTCACCGTCGCCGGCTTCATTCCCGTCGGTCTCAACAATAGCGCGGCGGGCGAGTTCACCTTCACGCTCTTCGTTGTGATCGCCGTTTCGCTGATCGTGTCCTGGATTGTCGCGGTCCTGTTCACGCCCCTGCTCGGCGTGACCATCCTGCCGAAGACGATGAAATCGCACCACGAAAAGAAGGGCCGGTTCGCCTCCGCCTTTTCCTGGCTTCTCGGCCGGGCGCTGCGCTGGCGCTGGGTGACGATCCTCCTCACCATTGCACTGTTCGGTCTCTCCCTCGGCGGCATGAGCCTCGTGCAGCAGCAGTTCTTCCCGTCATCCGACCGTGTCGAGCTTATCGTCGACTGGAACCTGCCGCAGAACAGCTCGATTGCCGAAACCAACCGGCAGATGGCGCAGTTCGAACAGGAGATGCTGGCCAAGAATCCGGATGTCGACCACTGGACGACCTATGTCGGCGAAGGCGCGCCGCGCTTCATCCTCTCCTTCGACGTGCAGACGCCGGACGTTACCTTCGGCCAGACGGTCATCGTCACCAAGGGGCTGGATGTGCGTGACAAGGTGCGTGCCGAGCTGCAGGATTATCTGAACCGCACCTTCACCGGCACCGACGCCTTCGTGAAACTGCTCGATATCGGCCCGCCGGTCGGAAAACCGGTACAATATCGCCTGAGCGGTCCTGACATCCAGAAGGTTCGCGAACTCGGGCAGCAATTGTCGGGCATTGTCGGCGAACACCGGCTGCTGTCCAACATGGTCATGGACTGGAACGAGCCCACGCGTGTGGTCAAGGTCGACGTCCTGCAGGACAAGGCCCGCCAGCTCGGCGTCTCGTCGGAAGACATCGCCAATGCCATGAACAGCATTGTCGAGGGTTCCACCGTCACCCAGGTGAGGGACGACATCTATCTCGTCAATGTGGTGGCGCGGGCGCAGATGTCCGAGCGCGGTTCGATCGAGACGTTGCAAAACCTGCAATTGCCGGCGACCAACGGCAAGGCCGTGCCTCTCTCGGCCATCGCCAATTTCCGCTACGAGCTGGAGCAGCCGACCATCTGGCGCCGCGACCGGATCCCGACGGTCACGGTTAAGGCCGCCGTCATCGGCTCGACGCAGCCCGCCACGATCGTGGAGCAGCTGAAGCCGAAGATCGAGGCGTTCCAGAAAACGCTTCCCGTCGGCTACAAGCTGGAGACGGGCGGTTCGGTGGAATCGAGCGCCGATTCTCAAGGGCCGATCATCGCCGTGGTGCCGCTGATGCTGTTTGCGATGGCGACGATCCTGATGATCCAGCTGCAGAGCTTCAGCCGGCTGTTCCTGGTGTTTGCCGTGGCGCCCACGGCCCTGATCGGCGTCGTGGTGGCGCTGCTCTTCTCCAATGCGCCCATGGGCTTTGTCGCCATTCTGGGCGTGCTGGCGCTGATCGGCATCCTGATCCGCAACTCGGTCATCCTCGTCGTGCAGATCGAGCATCTCAGAAGCGAAGGCGTTTCGGCATGGCGTGCCGTCATCGAGGCGACAGAACACCGCATGCGGCCGATCATGCTGACGGCGGCGGCGGCCACGCTTGCCCTCATCCCCATATCCCGGGAGATTTTCTGGGGGCCGATGGCCTATGCGATGATGGGCGGTATCGTGGTTGGCACGGCGCTGACGCTGCTCTTCCTTCCGGCGCTTTACGTCGCGTGGTTCCGTATTCCGCGTGAGGATGACGAACCGAAAGGACAGGACGCAACGGCCTGATGTTGAGGCGAAGTGAGGGTGCGGCGTTCTCACTCCCACAAAAATAGCCGTCGTCGTTGTTCCGGCGGCCTGGATAATGTTAGGAAGGTCGGCTTAGCCGTAAGAACGGCGGCCGTCCTTTCGTTTCCGGGCGGTCGCATGGTCTGGCGTATCGAATCCGCATGTCGCGCCTTGTAAGATCTTTCATGATTTTGCGCCGATACTGCTGATCATGTCGGGATGCAGGAGGGTTGAAAGATGGGCGGGTTGTCGGATTGGCTTGCGGAGGCACAGCCGATCAATCGCAAGAATGCCGCAGAAGCGGTGTTCGAGGATATACGCTCCGCCATTACTTCCGGGCAGCTTGCGGTCGGCACCCGGCTGCCTTCGGAAGCCCATCTGGCGGCACGATATGGCGTCAGCAGGCCGATCATTCGCGAGGCGTTGCGATCACTCCAGACTTTGGGGCTGACACAGACCCGCACCGGCAGCGGCACCTATGTGATGACGCTCGCTCCGCCTTCCGAACTGAATTATGGAGCCTATTCCGCCCGCGATCTGATCGAAGCCCGGCCCTTCATCGAGGTGCCGGCTGCCGGCTGGGCGGCGCTCAGGCGCACGGATGCGCAACTGGTCGCCCTGCTGGACCTCTGCGACCGGATGGAAGCCGAAGAAAGGCCGCATCCCTGGGTGCTGCTGGATGGGCAGTTCCATTGCGCCATCGCGGAAGCTTCGGCCAACGGGCTGTTCGCCAAAGTGGTGGCCGATGCCCGTGAAGCGCTGTCCCAGCAATCCGAGATGGTGAACCTGATGGCGGGCCGCCGTGTCGCCTCGAATTTCGAGCACCGCCGGATCGTCGAAGCGATCCGGCGGGGTTCGGCGCCCGAAGCGCGCGCGGCGATGGAACTTCACCTTGGCCAGGTGAAGCAGGTGGTGACGACGATCATTGGTGAAGATCGGGCTCGCCAGCCGTGACGGCAGGCAGATTGGCAAGGTGCCGCGGGCTGAGCGCCTGCTGCAATTGCGCATCCGTCAGATAACCGCGTTCCAGAACCACCTGCGGCACCGTGCGGCCGCTGGCAAGCGCCTCCTTGGCCACTTCCGTCGCCGCATAATAACCGATCAACGGGTTGAGCGCGGTGGCGAGACCGATCGATTCCTCCACGCGCTGCGCCATGATCGCCGGGTTGGCCACGATGCCGTCGACGCAGCGTTCCGCCAGCGTGCGGCAGGCGGCGCTCAACTGGCCGATGCTCTGGGAAAGGGCGCGCACGATGATCGGCTCGAAGGCATTCAGCTGCAGCTGTCCGGCTTCGGCCGCCATGGTGATGGTGATGTCGTTGCCGATCACCGCATAGGCCACCTGGTTGACGACTTCGGGAATGACCGGATTGATCTTGCCGGGCATGATGCTCGAGCCTGCCTGAACCGAGGGCAGGGTGATCTCGCCGATGCCGGCGCGCGGGCCGGAGGAGAGCAGGCGAAGATCGTTGCAGGTTTTCGACAGCTTGACGGCGACGCGTTTCAGCACGCCGGACAGGTGTACGAACGCGCCGGGATCCTGTGTCGCTTCGATCAGGTCTGCCGCCGTCACCAGCGGTCGTCCGGTCAGTTTTGCCAGATGCTGGCAGGCAAGCGCCGCATAACCGCGCGGCGCATTGAGGCCGGTGCCGATGGCGGTGGCGCCGAGATTGATCTCGTGCAGCAGCGCGGCGGATTCGATCAGGCGGGCCTGGTCTTCGCCGAGCATCACCACGAAGGTGCGGAATTCCTGGCCGAGCGTCATCGGCACGGCGTCCTGCAGCTGTGTGCGGCCGATCTTGATGAAGCCGGCAAACTCCTGCGCCTTACGGTCGAAGGCGTCCTTCAGCACGCCCATGGACGCCGCCAGATCGTCGATCGCTTCGATCAGACCGACATTGACCGCCGTCGGATAGGCGTCGTTGGTCGACTGGCTGAGATTGACGTGGTCGTTGGGGTGAAGACGGGCATAATCGCCTTTTTCGTGGCCGAGCAGTTCGAGCGCGCGGTTGGCAATGACCTCATTGGCATTCATGTTGGTGGAGGTGCCGGCTCCGCCCTGGATTTCATCCACCACGAATTGCTCATGCAGCGCGCCGGCGCGGATTTCGCGGCAGGCTTCCGCGATGGCTTCCATCCGCTCCTTGTCGAGCAGGCCGAGTTCGTGATTTGCGCGGGCCGCCGCTTCCTTCACATAGGCCAGTCCCCGGATGAGATAAGGGTTGTGGCCGATGGTCACCCCGGTGATCTTGAAATTTTCCACCGCGCGCGCCGTATGCACGCCCCAATAGACATCCGCCGGAATTTCCTTCGTTCCGAGCAAATCATGCTCCCTGCGCGTCACGCTCACGTCTTCCTCCAATGGCTTCAAGCGTTGCTATATCTGTAAAGCTGTCTTACAGATTTTTTGACCTTAGTCCTTGGCTGGTGGAAGGTCAATAATCATCACGTCCCCTTGACGAGCAGCATTCTCTGCCATTATGAGGGTCGAAAATCTGTCATGCAGCTTTACAGCGGGCATGAGCATGCTGGCCATATTTCCAGCACGGACTGTGCCAGTTTCATTTCGATTTCCGGCCTATCGCCGACTGCAAAGCACTTTATCGGGAGGATAAATATCCATGCATTCTGGGAAAACGGCATCCGCCGACCGTGAGGTCTTCGTCGAAGAGGACCTCGGTTACCACAAGGCCCTCAAACCGCGCCAGATCCAGATGATCGCCATTGGCGGCGCCATCGGCACCGGCCTGTTTCTCGGCGCAGGCGGGCGTCTGGCGCAGGCAGGCCCGGCGCTGGTCTTCGTTTATGCGCTCTGCGGTTTCTTCGCATTCCTGGTGCTGCGCGCGCTCGGCGAGCTGATCATGCATCGCCCGAGCTCCGGTTCCTTCGTGTCCTATGCCCGCGAATTCTATGGCGAGAAGATGGCCTTTGCGGCCGGCTGGATGTATTGGCTGAACTGGGCCATGACCTCGGTGGCGGACGTGACCGCCGTCGCCCTCTACATGAATTTCTTCAAGAGCTACGTTCCGTGGCTTGCGGGTATCGACCAGTGGGTCTTTGCCCTGACCGCACTCGTGGTCGTGCTGGCCATGAACATGCTGTCGGTGAAGGTCTTCGGCGAACTCGAGTTCTGGTTCAGCCTGATCAAGGTGATGGCGCTTGCGATCTTCCTCGTTGTCGGCATTTATTTCGTCATCTTCGGCACGCCCATCGAAGGCCACGTCACTGGTTTCAGCATCATCACGGATAATGGCGGCTTCTTCCCGAACGGCATTCTCCCGGCCTTCGTCATCATACAGGGGGTGGTGTTCGCTTATGCCTCGATCGAGCTGATCGGCACGGCGGCGGGTGAAACCGAAGACCCGCGCAAGGTCATGCCGCGCGCCATCCGCGCGGTGGTTCTGCGCCTCGTGGTCTTCTATGTCGGCTCGGTGCTGCTGTTCTCGCTGCTTCTGCCCTATACCGCCTACAAGGCCGGCGAGAGCCCTTTCGTGACCTTCTTCGGGTCCATCGGCGTGCAGGGTGCCGATGTGATCATGAACCTCGTCGTCTTGACCGCCGTGCTGTCCTCGCTCAATGCCGGCCTTTATTCCACCGGCCGCATTCTCCACTCCATGGCGGTCTCCGGCTCGGCGCCGGCAGCACTTGCGAAGATGAACAAGAACGGCGTGCCCTATGGCGGCATTGCGGTCACCGCCGTCGTTACCGTTCTCGGCGTTGCACTGAACGCGGTTGTTCCCTCCTCCGCCTTCGAGATCGCGCTCAACCTCTCGGCGCTTGGCATCATCTGCGCGTGGGCCGTCATCGTGCTCTGCCAGCTGAAGCTCTGGCAGCTCTCGCATCGCGGTGAACTTGCGCGCCCGGATTTCCGCATGTTCGGCGCGCCCTATACCGGCATTCTCACGCTCGTCTTCCTGTTCGGCGTGCTGGTGCTGATGGCCTTCGACTATCCCGTCGGCTCCTGGACCATCGCCTCGCTGCTGGTCATCATCCCGGCGCTTGTCATCGGCTGGTACCTGCTGCGCGACCGTATCTATCGACTGGCGGCCGAACGGGCAGGATCGGGAGCATCGCATTGAGCGGGCAGGGCGCAGCCCCACTGGTGGCGGTCATCGCCACCGGTGGCACCATCGCCAGCCGGTGCGGCGCCGATGGCGCCAGCACCCCCAGCCTTTCCGGCGAGGACCTGCTGGCGCTGGTTCCGCAGGTCAATGCACGGTTAAAGCCGGTCGACCTGATGGCGAAGGACTCCTCCAGCCTGACGCTCGCCGACATGCAGCGCATCAGCGATGCGGTGGGTGCCGAACTCAGTGATCCCGCCGTGGCGGGAATCGTCGTTCTGCATGGAACCGACGCGATGGAAGAATCGTCGCTGCTGGTGCATCTGCAGCACGCCCTTGCCAAGCCCGTGGTCTTCACCGGCGCGCAATTTACGGCAGATCACAAGGACGCGGACGGACCGGCCAATCTGGCCCGGGCCATAGAAACAGCGCTCGATCAGCGGAATACCGAAAAGGGTGTGCTGCTTTCTTTCGGCGGGCGCTGTCTGCCGGCCTGGGGGCTTTACAAGCTGAGTGCGGATGCGGCGGATGCCTTCCGTTCGGCACGACCGCTGGTCCAGGCCACAGCGCCGAAGCTTGGGGCTTCCGTCGCCGATATCAGGGTTGATATCGTCGCGATCCATCCCGGCTGTGACGCGACCCATATCGATGCGAGCCTTGAAGCTGGCGCGAAAGGTATCGTGCTTGCCGCACTCGGTTCCGGCAATGCCAATCCGCTTATCGCTGACGCGGTAAAACGTTGCGCAGAGCGCGGTATTCCGGTCGTGGTTTCCAGTCGTGTGCCGGAAGGTCGCCTCGTCGCAAGTTATGGCGGCGGCGGTGGCGGGCATGATCTTGTCGCGGCCGGCGCCGTGCATTCGTCCACGCTTCGCCCGGGGCAGGCCCGCATTCTGCTGGCGGCGCTCCTGGCCGGAAAAAGCCCGGCGGAAGCCATCGTTTCCGCTTTCGGCGAACCGTTCCCGCACTAGGAGACGGTAACGATGCCCGCAGCAGCGGGCATCGAAATTCCTATAGGATTCCTATTTTATTCCATCTGCGGCCGTCTCGAACCTTTATGCGGTTCGGGTGCATTCTTCTGTGCGGGAAGGGATGGTGTTCCCTTCTCAGCCAGAAAGAATGAAAAGCGACGTCCCACATGACGGCGCTTTTCTTCCTGTCCGGCTCCTCGTGGAAAAAAGGAGTCCCATCATGATGGACCTTGTTCTGATCGGCGCAGCAACGGTGTTTTTCGCCCTCTGCTTTGCCTATACGCGCGCCTGCGACCGGCTTTAGGCGGAGGTCGCGATGATATTCGACTATGTCCTGAGCGGTGCCGTCACCGTCTTTGTCGCCGCCTATCTCACCTATGCTCTCATCCGCCCCGAACGCTTCTGATCGGGAAGCGGCTGTTCGTGCGGCAAAGAGAAACGGTATCGGATCCGCCGCTCTCCCTTTCTATCCGAGCATCGGATTTTCCGAAAACCGCATGACACTTTTCGGTCCGATGCTTTATTGAAAGTTCACTACCATGACCCTCACTGGATGGTTTCAGATTCTGCTGTTTTGCGGGATCATTTTTGCGCTGGTGAAGCCGCTCGGCTTTTATATGGCGCGTGTCTTTAGTGGCGAACGCACCCTGCTATCGCCCGTTCTCGCACCTGTCGAACGCGGCCTCTATGCCCTCGCCGGCACCAACGAGCGCGAAGAGCAGCACTGGACGACCTATGCATTCTCCATGCTTCTCTTCAACCTTCTTGGTTTTGCCCTGCTTTATGCGCTGATGCGCTTTCAGGCCGTCCTGCCCTACAATCCGCAGGCAATGCCGGCCGTGGGACCGGAACTGTCGTTCAACACGGCTGTCAGCTTCGTCACCAATACCAACTGGCAGAATTATGGCGGCGAAAGCACCATGTCCTATCTGACCCAGATGGCCGGTTTTACCGTTCAGAATTTCGTCTCCGCCGCCACGGGCATGGCGATCGCCATCGGCCTCATCCGCGCCTTTTCGCGCGCCTCCTCCAAGGCCATCGGCAATTTCTGGGTGGATATGGTCCGCTCCACGCTTTACGTGCTTCTGCCGCTCTGCATCGTCCTCACCCTTGTCTATGTGTGGCTCGGCGTGCCGCAGACGCTTGGCGCCTATGTCACCGCGCAGACGCTCGAAGGTGCGCAGCAGACGATTGCCGTCGGCCCCGTGGCGTCGCAGCTGGCGATCAAGATGCTCGGAACCAATGGCGGCGGATTCTTCAACGCCAATTCCGCACATCCCTTCGAGAACCCGGACGCCATTTCCAACATGATCCAGATGGTGTCGATCTTCGCCATCGGCGCGGCCTTCACCAATGTCTTCGGGCGCATGGTCGGCAACCAGCGCCAGGGCTGGGCAGTCCTCGCCGCCATGGGTGCTCTGTTCATCGCCGGCGTCGCCGTCACCTATTGGGCCGAAGCGGCCGGAAACCCGCTGATGCACGGTTTCGGTCTTGCGGGCGGCAATATGGAAGGGAAGGAGGTCCGCTTCGGCGTGGCGCTTTCGTCGCTCTTTGCGGTCATCACCACCGCCGCATCCTGCGGTGCGGTCAACGCCATGCATGGCAGCTTCACGGCGCTGGGCGGCCTCGTCCCGCTCATCAACATGCAGCTGGGCGAGGTGATCGTCGGTGGCGTCGGCGCGGGTTTCTACGGCATTCTGCTCTTCATCGTCATCGCCATCTTCGTGGCGGGGCTGATGGTCGGCCGCACGCCGGAATATCTCGGCAAGAAGATCGAGGCCAAGGAAATGAAAATGGCGGTTCTGGCCATTCTCTGCCTGCCGCTCGCCATGCTGGCCTTCACGGCAACGGCCACCATCCTGCCTTCGGCCGTCGCTTCAGTCGGCACGGCAGGGCCGCATGGTTTCTCCGAAATCCTCTATGCCTATACTTCGGCGGCCGCCAATAACGGCTCGGCCTTCGGCGGCCTCACCGGCAATACCGGCTGGTATAACATCACCCTTGGTTTCGGCATGCTGATGGGCCGTTTTCTGGTGATCATCCCCGCACTCGCCATTGCCGGATCGCTGGTCACCAAGAAGACCGTTCCGGCATCGGCCGGCACCTTCCCCACGGATGGTCCGCTTTTTGTCGGCCTGCTTGTCGGCACGATCCTGATTGTCGGCGGCCTCACTTTCCTGCCGGCTCTCGCGCTCGGCCCGGTGGCGGAACATCTGGTGATGGCTGCTGGTCAGGTCTTTTGAGGTGATGTCATGAGCGAGGACATGTCCCGACATAACCGCATCGTCTCCGCCCGCAAGGGCGCTCCCGTCAAGGGGAGCGCCACGCCCGGCGGCTGGTGCGCCTCCAATCTCATTCTTGCGATGATGGCGGCCCTGTTCGCCGCCGTTGTCGCTCTCGAAGTTCTTAACGGCTGATCGACCCTCATCGGTCGTCCCCGTTCAAACGCTGGAGCCTCTTCATGAGCCAGTCCAAACAAGCGAGCATCCTGGATTCTCGCATTCTCGTTCCGGCCATCGCCGCCGCATTCAAAAAGCTCAATCCGCGCACGCTTGCCCGCAACCCGGTCATGTTCGTGGTCGCGACCGTATCGGTGCTGACGAGCGTGCTGTTCGTCCGCGATCTCCTCATCGGCGGCGCCAATCTCGGTTTTTCCTTCCAGATCAATCTCTGGCTCTGGTTCACTGTCCTCTTCGCCAATTTCGCCGAAGCCGTCGCCGAAGGCCGCGGCAAGGCGCAGGCCGATTCGCTGCGCCGGACCCGCACCGAAACCCAGGCGAAACTGCTGACCGGCGATGACCGCAGCCAGTACAAGATGGTGGCGGGCACCAGCCTGAAGGTAAACGATATCGTGCTCGTCGAAGCCGGCGATATCATTCCCTCCGATGGCGAAGTCGTCGAAGGCGTGGCCTCCGTCAATGAGGCGGCGATAACAGGGGAATCCGCCCCCGTCATCCGCGAGTCCGGCGGCGACCGCTCTGCCGTCACCGGCGGCACGCAGGTGCTGTCGGACTGGATAAGGGTGCGCATCACGGCCGCTGCCGGCTCCACCTTCCTCGACCGGATGATTTCGCTGGTCGAAGGCGCCGAGCGCCAGAAGACGCCGAACGAGATCGCGCTCAACATCCTGCTGGCCGGCATGACGCTGATCTTCGTTCTCGCAACCGCGACCATTCCGAGCTTTGCGGCCTATGCCGGCGGCTCCATCCCGATCATCGTGCTGGTGGCGCTGTTCGTGACACTCATCCCGACCACCATCGGCGCGCTTCTGTCCGCCATCGGTATTGCCGGCATGGACCGGCTGGTGCGTTTCAACGTCCTCGCCATGTCCGGCCGCGCGGTCGAGGCGGCGGGTGATGTCGATACGCTGCTGCTCGACAAGACCGGCACCATCACCCTTGGCAACCGCCAGGCAACCGAGTTTCGGCCCATTCCCGGCGTATCGGAGCAGGAGCTTGCCGATGCCGCGCAGCTTGCTTCCCTTGCTGACGAAACCCCGGAAGGCCGCTCCATCGTGGTTCTCGCCAAGGAAAAATACGGTATCCGTGCCCGCGATATGCAGAAGCTGCACGCCAGTTTCGTGCCTTTCACCGCCCAGACCCGCATGAGCGGCGTGGATTTCGAAGGTGCGACCATTCGCAAGGGCGCGGTCGATGCCGTTCTTGCCTATGTCGACGGCGGTTCGGTGCAACAGGGCAATACGGCAATTGCCGTCAGAACCGAAACGGATACCACACGTGCAATCCGCACGATTGCCGAAGAGATCGCCAAGGCCGGCGGCACGCCGCTCGCCGTCGTGCGCGATGGAAAGCTGCTCGGGGTCGTGCAGCTGAAGGATATCGTCAAGGGCGGCATTCGCGAGCGTTTCGCCGAGCTTCGCCGCATGGGCATCCGCACCGTCATGATCACCGGCGACAATCCGATGACGGCGGCTGCCATCGCGGCGGAAGCGGGTGTCGATGATTTCCTTGCCCAGGCAACGCCGGAAAACAAGCTGGAGCTGATCCGCGAGGAGCAGGCCAAGGGTAAGCTCGTCGCCATGTGCGGCGACGGCACCAATGATGCCCCGGCGCTGGCGCAGGCCGATGTCGGTGTCGCCATGAACACCGGCACGGTGGCGGCGCGTGAGGCGGGCAATATGGTCGATCTCGACAGCGACCCGACCAAGCTCATCGAGATCGTGGAGATCGGCAAACAATTGCTGATGACGCGCGGCGCGCTGACGACATTCTCCATCGCCAACGATATCGCCAAATATTTCGCCATCATCCCGGCGATGTTCCTGGTGCTCTATCCGCAGCTTGGCGTCCTGAACGTCATGGGGCTTTCGACGCCGCAAAGCGCGATCCTCTCCGCCATCATCTTCAATGCGCTGATCATCATCGCGCTCATTCCGCTGTCGCTGAAAGGCGTCAAATACCGCCCGATCGGCGCCGGTGCGCTGCTGTCGCGCAATCTCGTCGTTTATGGTCTCGGCGGCATCATCGTTCCCTTTATCGGCATCAAGGCCATCGACCTCGCCATCACGGCGCTTGGTCTCGCCTGAGGAGTAAACACAATGTTCAAACAGCTTCGTCCCGCCCTGGTGCTGATCCTTGCCACCACCGCCATTACCGGCCTTGCCTATCCGCTGGGCATGACTGGCCTTGCGCAGGCGCTCTTTCCCTTTCAGGCCAATGGCAGCCTGATCGAGAAAAACGGCAGCGTGGTGGGTTCGCAATGGATCGGACAGGCCTTCACCGGGGAGAAATATTTCCACGGCCGGCCCTCGGCTGCCGGTGACGGATATAATGCCGCCGCATCTTCCGGCTCCAATCTCGGTCCGACCAGCGCCAGGCTGATCGAACGGGTGAAGCAGGACTACGAGACGGCGAAAGCCGAAAACCCGGAGGCCGAGGTGCCGGCCGATCTGGTGACGGCATCGGGCAGCGGTCTCGACCCGCATGTTTCGCCTGAGGCCGCCTATTTCCAGATACCGCGTGTGGCAAAGGCAAGGGGCATGGATGAAGCCTCGTTGCGCGCCATTGTCGAGCGTCATGTCGAGGGACCGGAACTGGGCTTCATGGGCGAACCCGTCGTAAATGTGCTGGCGCTGAACATGGCTCTTGACGCAGCCGGCTCATGACCTGAAATGGCTATGGCTTCTTCGGACGCCATAGCCTCGACCACTGGTGGGTTAAATGCCTGACGATATCAGCAATATGCCGAACCGACCGTCGCCCGATGCGCTGCTGGAAAACGCCCGGCGCGAGGCGCGGGGCCGGCTGAAGATTTTTTTGGGCGCAGCCCCCGGCGTCGGCAAGACCTATGAAATGCTGATGTCCGGCCGTGCAAAGCTTGCGGATGGCGTCGACACCATTATCGGCGTCGTGGAAACCCATGGCCGCCGCGAAACCGAAGCGCTGGTCGAAGGGCTGGAGGTGATCGCCCGCAAGCGCATCGATTATCGCGGCCAGATGCTGGAGGAGATGGATCTCGACGCCATTCTCGCCCGTCGCCCGGCTCTGGTTCTGGTGGATGAGCTTGCCCATACCAATGCCGCCGGCAGCCGCCACCCCAAGCGCTATATGGATGTGCAGGAAATCCTTGCGCAGGGCATCGATGTCTACACGACGCTGAACGTCCAGCATGTCGAAAGCCTGAACGACGTGGTGGCGCAGATCACCCGCATCCGCGTGCGCGAAACTGTGCCCGACAGCATCATCGACCGGGCCGACGATGTGGAAATCATCGATATCACCCCGGACGACCTGATCAAGCGCCTGAACGACGGAAAGGTCTATATGCCGCGCACCGCGCGGCGCGCCATCGAGAATTATTTTTCGCGCGGCAACCTGACGGCGCTGCGCGAACTTGCCTTGCGGCGCACGGCGCAGCGGGTGGATGAGCAATTGCTCAACCACATGCAATCGCATGCCATTTCCGGCCCCTGGGCGGCGGGGGACAGGGTTCTGGTCTGCCTGGACCACGGCGGCAACGGCCCGGGTCTGGTGCGTTATGCCCGAAGGCAGGCGGACCGGCTGCGTGCGCCATGGACGGCCCTGCATCTCGATACGCCGCGCTCGCAGCAATTGTCGGAGATGGAGAAGGACCGGCTGGCGGCCACCATGCGGCTTGCGGAAAAGCTGGGCGGCGAGACCGTGACCCTGCCGGCGCTCGATCTGACGCGCGAGATCATCGCTTATGCCAACGCCAATAATTTCACCCACATCATCATCGGCCGCCCGAAGAAGAACTGGTGGCAGCGCCTGTTCCAGCGCTCGCTGACCCATGACCTGATCGACCATGCGGGCGATATCAGCGTTCACGTCATTTCCGGCGACAAGACGGCGGAAAAACCGGCGCAGGCGGTGAGGCCGGCGTCCTCGCGGCATGGCAACCGGGTCAAGGCCTATCTCAGCAGCACATTGCTGGTGGCGGTGGCGATCGTTGTCGGCATCGGGCTCGACCAGATGCTCGACGTCCGGAATCTGGCGCTGGTATTCCTGATGGCGGTTCTGGCGGCGGCCGTGCGCGGTGGCCTGGGGCCTGCGCTTTATGCCTCGTTGCTCGGCGCCTTCGCCTTCAATTTCTTCTTTCTCGAGCCGCGCTATACGCTGACGGTGAGTGCGCCGGACAGCGTCGTGGCGCTGCTGTTTTATTTCGGGGTGGCATTGGTCGCCTCCAATCTCGCGGTTGCCGTGCAGCGGCAGGCGGCCTCGGCGCGGGCGAGGGCACGCACCACCGAGGACCTCTATCTGTTTTCCAAAAAACTGGCAGGTACGGGCACGCTCGACGATGTGCTGTGGGCCACGGCCTATCAGATGGCGTCGATGCTGAAGGTTCGGGTCGTTCTGCTTCTGCCGGAAAACAATGCGATTACCGTCAAGGCGGGTTATCCGCCGGACGATACGCTGGCCGATGCCGATATCGCCGCCGCGCAATGGGCATGGGAACATAACAGACCCACGGGCCGCGGCGCAGATACGCTGCCGGGGGCGAAGCGCCTTTACCTGCCGTTGCGCACCGGCAGCGGCGCCATCGGCGTGGTGGGGCTGGATGACGACCGGGTTGGCCCGCTGCTGACACCCGAACAGCAGCGGCTTTTCGATGCGCTGGCCGATCAGGCGGCCCTTGCCGTCGAGCGTATCCAGCTTGTCTCGGATGTCGACCGGGCAAGGCTTGCGGCGGAAACCGACCGGCTGCGCACCGCGCTTCTGACCTCGATCTCCCACGATCTTAAAACGCCGCTGGCGGCCATTCTGGGTTCGGCCGGAACGCTCAAGGATTTTGCCGACGATATCCCGCCCGATGCGCGCGCCGAGCTGCTGTCGACGATCGTTGAGGAATCCGAACGGCTAAACCGTTTCATCTCCAATCTTCTCGATATGACGCGGATCGGCTCAGGTGCTATGGAGCCGAATTACGGGCTGCATTTCCTGGGAGACATGGTCGGTACGGCGCTTTCGCGTGCGGCGAAAATCGTCGTCAGGCATGAGATCGTCCTGGATATTCCCTCCGACCTGCCGATGCTGAAGGTCGATCCGGTACTGTTTGAACAGGTTCTGTTCAATCTCATCGACAATGCCGCCAAATACGCCCCCGAACACACGACAATCGGGATTAACGGATGGCGGCAGGGCAGGCATGTCTTCCTGTCCGTCACTGACGAGGGGCCGGGCATTCCGCCCGACGATACCGAGCGGGTGTTCGACAGTTTCTACCGTATACGCAAGGCGGATCATGTGCAGGCCGGAACCGGGCTCGGCCTGTCCATTTGCAAGGGTTTCATCGAGGCCATGGGCGGCTCGATCCGTGCGGAGAACCGGGTGGGCCGAAGCGGTGCGCAATTCACCATAGGCCTGCCTGTTCCCGCCGACGCGCCGGTGCTGGATCATGATTAAGGCGCCATTGCCGGCGACAGGAGGGCGTGCGCCGTACCGTTCCGCCGAAGGAGATCGGAAATGACCAATTCCGCCGTTCGTATTCTGATCGTCGACGACGAGCCGCCGATCCGCAAGCTTTTGCGGGTGGGGCTGTCGACCCAGGACTATGCGGTGAGCGAGGCGATGAATGCGAAGGTGGCGATGGAACTGGTCGCGCAGGACAAACCGGATCTCGTTGTTCTCGATCTCGGCCTGCCGGATATGTCGGGGCATGATCTGCTGGCGAAATGGCGCGGAGAGGGGCTGTCGCTGCCGGTCATCATTCTTTCCAGCCGCACGGATGAGGCCGGTATCGTCAAGGCATTGGAACTGGGGGCGGATGACTATATCACCAAGCCCTTCGGCATGAACGAACTTGTCGCCCGCATTCGTGTTGCGCTCCGCCATCGCCTGCAGAGCCAGGGGGAGAGACCGGTTTTCCAGACGGGCGACCTTTCGGTCGATCTCGTCCGGCGCATCGTCAAGGTGGAGGGCCGGGAGGTGAAGCTCTCGCCCAAGGAATATGATATTCTGCGGGTTCTGGTCCAGCATGCGGGCAAGGTCTTGACCCACCGCTTCCTGCTGGAACATGTGTGGGACGAACTGACCGACGTGCAATATTTGCGGGTCTATGTTCGCCAGCTTCGCCAGAAGATCGAAAAAATCCCGGACCAGCCGCGTTATATTCTGACGGAGACCGGTGTCGGTTACCGCCTGCAGGACGTGTGAGGGCGCGGCTATCAGGCGCCCTCCGATATGTTTCAGACCGCGGCGCAGATCGACAGGAATTCGTCCACGTCGGCCTCGGTCGTCGCGAAGCTGGTGACCATGCGGATCAGCACTTCGTCCTTGCCGACCTTTTCCGGCATGTCGCGCGGCTCCAGCCAGTCATAGAATTTCGCGCCTTTTTCCGTTGCTGCCTGCGCGGCGGCCTTCGGCAGAATGGCGAACACTTCGTTGGCCTGTGTCGGCCAGGCGAGGCGGGCGCTGTTGAGCGAGCCGAAACCGGCGCGCAGCCGGTTGGCCATGGCATTGGCGTGGCCGGCGAGGCCAAGCCAGAGATCGTCCTGCAGATAGGCCTCGAACTGCGCGGCGATGAAGCGCGATTTCGAAAAAAGCTGGGCCGTCCGCTTGCGCAGGAAGGAAAAGTCCCGGGCGAGCGCGGGATCGAAAAACACGATCGCTTCCGCGCACCAGCAGCCGTTTTTCGTGCCCCCGAAAGACAGGACGTCGACGCCGCGTTTCCAGGTCATTTCAGCGGGCGTGGTGCCGAGTGCGGCAAGCGCATTGGCAAAACGCGCGCCATCCATATGCAGCGGCAGGCCGTTCTCCTTGGCGATTTTGGCAATGGCGTCGATTTCATCGAGCGTATAGACCGTGCCGGCTTCTGTCGCCTGCGTCATGGTGATGGCGGCGGCGCGGCCATGGTGCACGGCATCCTGCGGGTAACGGGCAATGCGTTCGATCAGGTTTTCCGGCAGCATCTTGCCGTTCGGCCCCTCGACGGCGACCATGCGCATGCCGCTGAAGAAATCCGGCGCGCCGCACTCGTCCTCGATCACATGCGCTTCGGAATGACAGAAGGTCAGGCCGCCGGCACGGGCGATGCTGGCCAGCGACAGCGAATTGGCCGCCGTGCCGGTGGCGACGAAAAACACGGCGACCTCGCGCTCGAAGATCTCGTTGAAGCGTTTTTCGATGGAGAGATCGAGTTCGCTGGTGCCGTAAGCAGCGGCAAAGCGGGTGGATTCCCGCGAAAGCCGTTCATTGACGGCCGGATGGGCGCCAGCCCAATTGTCTGAAGCAAAAAACATCTCTGAAGGCTTTCCGATAGCTGAGGTTCTGTGTTGGGCTGCGTGAAGCGATGGTCGGCAAAGTTCTAGGACCTAAGCCGGCGATTGGCAAATCCGGCAATGAAAGCAACGGGTCGGCCCGTTTTGCGACAAGATAGTTTCGCGCAATAGGTCAGTATCGAAACTTCGCTGCGAAATGAGGCTTTCACTAATTGGATTCGCACCCTTGCTAATTCCGCCCGTTTCTGCCAAAATTCTCGGGAATTAAGACAGCTTTGCTGTCCTAAATTTGACCGAGCCGGCCTGAATGCGGATTTTGCGGGAAGCGAAAATTCGTGTCGAGCCGGATCTTCGCATGAAACCATGCAGGTAATTTTGCAGGAGGGACAAAAATGACGAATAAGCCGCAGGCGGATATCGCCGCCGCAACCCTGACCACAGACTGTCCCACCGCGGCTGCGGCCGCACCCGTTTCTGCGAAGGCGCGTTTCGCGGGCGGCTTGCCGGAAAGGCAGGGTCTTTACGATCCGGCCAATGAACATGATGCCTGCGGCGTCGGCTTCGTTGCCCATATGAAGGGCGTCAAGTCCCACCAGATCGTCAAGGACGGTCTGTTCATCCTCGAAAACCTGACACATCGCGGCGCGGTTGGCGCCGATCCGCTGATGGGCGATGGTGCCGGTATTCTCGTGCAGATCCCGGACCGCTTCTTCCGCGAGGAAATGGCCGCGCAGGGCGTGACGCTGCCGAAGGCGGGCGAATATGCCGTCGGCCATATCTTCATGCCGCGCGATCCGGCCCGCATCGAACACTACAAGAAGGTCATCGTCGACGTGATCGGTGAAGAGGGACAGCAGTTCCTCGGCTTCCGCGACGTACCCGTCGACAATGCGTCGCTCTCCAAGGCGCCGGATATCGCCGCGACCGAACCGCACCACGTTCAGGTCTTCATCGGCGCCGGCCGCGAGGCTGCGACCAATCCCGATTTCGAGCGCAAGCTGTTCCTGATCCGCAAGGTGCTGTCCAACCGCATCTATGATGAGGGCGGCGGCAAGGAAACGCAGGATTTCTACCCCGTTTCGCTGTCTTCCTCCACCATCGTCTACAAGGGCATGTTCCTCGCCTATCAGGTAGGGGCCTATTACAAGGATCTGGCTGATCCGCGTTTTGAATCCGCTGTCGCGCTCGTGCACCAGCGCTTCTCGACCAACACCTTCCCGTCGTGGAAGCTGGCGCATCCCTACCGCATGGTCGCCCATAACGGCGAAATCAACACGCTGCGCGGCAACGTCAACTGGATGGCGGCGCGTCAAGCTTCGGTTTCGTCGGTGCTGTTCGGCGACGATATCTCCAAACTCTGGCCGATTTCCTATGAAGGCCAGTCGGACACGGCCTGTTTCGACAACGCGCTCGAATTCCTCGTGCGCGGCGGTTATTCCCTGGCGCATGCCGTGATGATGCTGATCCCGGAAGCCTGGGCCGGCAACCAGTCCATGTCCGCCGAACGCAAGGCATTCTACGAATATCACGCAGCACTTATGGAGCCGTGGGACGGTCCGGCCGCCGTCGCCTTCACCGATGGCAAGCAGATCGGCGCGACGCTCGACCGCAACGGCCTGCGCCCGGCGCGCTACCTCGTCACCGATGATGACCGCATCATCATGGCGTCCGAAGCCGGCACGCTGCCGGTGCCGGAAGAGCGCATCGTCAAGAAGTGGCGCCTGCAGCCCGGCAAGATGCTTTTGATCGACATGGAAAAGGGCTCGATCATTTCCGACGAGGAAGTGAAGCACGAGCTTGCCGCCAAGCACCCCTACCGCAGCTGGCTCGACCGCACGCAGCTCATTCTCGAGGAGTTGAAGCCGGTCGAACCGCGTGCGCTGCGCCGCGACGTGTCGCTGCTCGACCGCCAGCAGGCCTTCGGCTATACCAGCGAGGACACCAAGCTCCTGATGTCGCCGATGGCGACGACCGGCCAGGAAGCCATCGGCTCCATGGGCACCGATACGCCGATTTCGGCCATGTCGGAAAAGTCGAAGCTGCTTTACACCTATTTCAAGCAGAATTTCGCGCAGGTGACCAACCCGCCGATCGACCCGATCCGCGAAGAGCTTGTCATGAGCCTCGTGTCCTTCATCGGTCCGCGCCCGAACATTCTCGATCACGAAGGCGCCGCCCGCGCCAAGCGCCTGGAAGTGCGCCAGCCGATCCTGACCAATGGCGATCTGGAAAAGATCCGCTCCATCGGCCACACGGAAGACCGCTTCGACACCAAGACGCTGGACTTCACCTATGATGTGGAGCGCGGCGCGGAGGGCATGCCGGACATGCTGGACCGTCTGTGCGAGCGGGCGGAATCCGCCGTTCGCGGCGGTTACAACATCATCGTTCTCTCCGACCGCCAGCTTGGCCCGGATCGCATCGCGATCCCCGCCCTTCTGGCGACGGCCGCCGTACACCATCACCTGATCCGCAAGGGACTGCGCACCTCGGTCGGTCTCGTCGTTGAAACCGGCGAACCGCGCGAAATCCACCATTTCTGTCTGCTCGCCGGCTACGGCGCTGAGGCGATCAACCCCTATCTCGCTTTCGACACGCTGCTTGACATGCACAAGCACGGCGCTTTCCCGAAGGAGGTCTCCGAGGACGAGGTTGTCTACCGTTACATCAAGGCGGTCGGCAAAGGCATCCTCAAGGTCATGTCCAAGATGGGCATTTCCACCTACCAGTCCTATTGCGGCGCGCAGATTTTCGACGCCATCGGCCTGTCTTCGGAATTCGTCGAGAAATATTTCTTCGGCACCGCCACCTCCATCGAGGGCGTGGGTCTCACCGAAATCGCCGAGGAAACCGTGACACGCCATACGGCGGCTTTCGGCAAGGATCCGATCCTTGCCAATACGCTCGATATCGGCGGCGAATACGCCTATCGCATGCGCGGCGAAAGCCACGCCTGGACGCCGGATGCCGTCGCGTCGCTGCAACATGCGGTGCGCGGCAACAGCCAGGACCGTTACCGCGAATTCGCCGGCATGGTGAATGAGACGGCGCTGCGCATGAACACCATTCGCGGCCTGTTCAAGGTCAAGTCGGCGGAAGCGCTCGGCCGCAAGCCGGTCTCCATCGACGAGGTCGAGCCGGCGGCCGATATCGTCAAGCGCTTCTCGACCGGAGCCATGTCCTTCGGCTCGATCAGCCGCGAGGCGCATACCACGCTTGCGATTGCGATGAACCGCATCGGCGGCAAGTCCAATACGGGTGAGGGCGGCGAAGAGGCAGACCGTTACATGCCGCTTCTGAACGGCAAGCCGAACCCCGAGCGTTCCGCCATCAAGCAGATCGCGTCTGGCCGCTTCGGTGTGACGACGGAATATCTCGTCAATGCCGACATGCTGCAGATCAAGGTGGCGCAGGGCGCAAAGCCCGGCGAGGGCGGCCAGCTGCCCGGCCACAAGGTGGATGCGACGGTTGCCAAGACCCGGCATTCGACCCCGGGTGTCGGCCTCATCTCGCCGCCGCCGCATCATGACATCTACTCGATCGAAGATCTGGCGCAGCTGATCTACGACCTGAAGAACGTCAACCCGGAAGCAGATGTCTCGGTGAAGCTGGTGTCGGAAGTGGGCGTCGGCACGGTTGCCGCCGGTGTTGCCAAGGCGCGTGCCGACCATATCACCGTTGCTGGTTTCGATGGCGGTACGGGCGCTTCGCCGCTCACTTCGCTGAAACATGCGGGTTCGCCCTGGGAAATCGGCCTTGCCGAAACCCAGCAGACGCTGGTGCTGAACGGCCTTCGTTCGCGCGTTGCGCTGCAGGTGGATGGCGGTCTGAAGACCGGCCGCGACGTCATCATCGGCGCGCTGCTCGGTGCGGATGAATTCGGCTTCGCCACCGCGCCGCTGATTGCGGCCGGCTGCATCATGATGCGCAAGTGCCACCTCAACACCTGCCCCGTCGGCGTCGCCACGCAGGACCCGGTCCTGCGCAAGCGCTTCAAGGGCACGCCGGAACACGTCATCAACTACTTCTTCTTCGTGGCCGAGGAAGTGCGCGAAATCCTCGCCTCGCTTGGCGTCACCAAGCTGGACGAGATCATCGGCGCTTCCGAACTGCTGGAAAAGGATGAGATGCTGGCCCACTGGAAGGCCAAGGGGCTGGATTTCAGCCGCATCTTTCACAAGGTCGAGGCACCCAAGGAGGCGACTTTCTGGACCGAACGCCAGAAGCACCCGATCGACGATATTCTCGACCGCAAGCTGATCGAAAAGTCCCTGCCGTCGCTCGAAAATCGCGAGCCGGTCGTCTTCGAAGTGCCGATCAAGAATGTCGACCGTTCCGCCGGCGCCATGCTTTCGGGCGCGCTTGCCAAGCGCTGGGGTCACAAGGGCCTGAAGGACGATACGATCCACGTGACGCTGCGCGGCACGGCGGGGCAGTCCTTCGGCGCCTTTCTCGCCCGCGGCATCACCTTCGATCTGGTGGGTGACGGCAACGACTATGTCGGCAAGGGCCTTTCGGGTGGTCGCATCATCGTGCGCCCGCCGGAAAACACCCGCATCGTCGCGGAAAACTCGATCATCGTCGGCAACACGGTTCTCTATGGTGCGATCACCGGCGAGTGCTATTTCCGTGGCGTGGCGGGCGAGCGTTTCGCGGTGCGTAACTCCGGCGCGGTCGCGGTTGTCGAAGGTGTCGGCGACCACGGTTGCGAATATATGACCGGCGGCATTGTCGTCGTTCTCGGCGAGACGGGCCGCAACTTCGCGGCCGGCATGTCCGGCGGCGTGGCTTATGTTCTCGATGAGAAGGGCGATTTCGCCACCCGCTGCAACATGGCCATGGTCGAGCTGGAGCCGGTTCCGGAAGAAGACGACATGCTGGAAAAGCTGCATCATCACGGCGGCGACCTCATGCACAAGGGACGTGTCGACGTTTCCGAGGACATGACGCGCCACGACGAGGAGCGCCTTTACCAGCTGATCTCCAACCACTTCCATTACACGAACTCGTCGCGCGCCAAGGATATACTCGACCGCTGGAGCGAGTTCCGCCCGAAATTCCGCAAGGTCATGCCGGTCGAATATCGCCGCGCGCTTGAGGAAATGGAGCGCATGCGCATGGGCGTGGCGGCGGAGTAATCCGCCGCGTGAGGACACTACACCAACTGGTCTCGCTGATGATCGCGATCGCCGTTCCCACGGCGATCACCTGGACGAGCGGCGAGACCGGATTTGAGTTCATCGTATTGGGGGCGGCTTTCGGTTTCGCCACCTGGTACTGGGGGCCGACAGGCGCCCCGCTTTGATGTGAGGACATAAACGTGGGCAAGGTTACAGGTTTTCTGGAGATCGACCGGCAGGTGGGCAAGTATCAGCCCGCATCGGACCGTATCCGCCATTTCCGCGAATTCACCATTCCGATGTCGGATGCCGAGGTGCAGAAGCAGGCGGCGCGCTGCATGGATTGCGGCATTCCCTACTGTCATGGGCCGACGGGCTGTCCCGTGCATAACCAGATCCCCGACTGGAACGATCTGGTCTATAACAACAATTGGGAGGAGGCGATCCGCAATCTGCACTCCACCAACAACTTCCCGGAATTTACCGGCCGCGTCTGTCCGGCACCCTGCGAGGAAGCGTGCACGCTGAATCTCGAGGATACGCCGGTCGCCATCAAGACCGTGGAACAGGCGATCGCCGACAAGGCCTATGAGCTGGGCTTCATCGTGCCGAAGCCGGCGACGATCCACACCGGCAGACGAGTCGCCATTATCGGTTCCGGCCCTTCCGGCATGGCGGCTGCCCAGCAGCTGGGCCGCGCCGGCCACGAAGTGCACGTTTATGAGCGTGAATCCAAGCCCGGCGGCCTGCTGCGTTACGGTATTCCGGACTTCAAGATGGAGAAGAACTTCATCGACCGCCGTGTAGAGCAGATCAAGGGTGAAGGCGTCACCTTCCATTGCGGCGTCAATGTCGGCGTCGATGTGACGGTGGAGGCGCTTCTCGCCGACCACGATGCGGTTCTTTATTGCGGCGGTTCGGAAACCCCGCGCCCTGCCGGTATCGGCGGCGCCGATCTGCATGGGGTTCATGACGCCATGCCCTATCTCGTACAGCAGAACCGCCGTGTCGGCCGTGAAAACATCGATAGCGCCGGCTGGCCGGCCGATCCGATCCTTGCCGGTGGCAAGCATGTCGTGGTGGTCGGCGGCGGCGATACCGCATCCGACTGCGTCGGTACGGCTTTCCGTCAGGGGGCTGTGAAGGTCACCCAGCTCGATATTCGCCCGATGCCGCCGGAAAAGGAAGACAAGCTTGCCGTCTGGCCCTTCTGGGCAACCAAGATGCGCACCTCGTCTTCGCAGGCCGAAGGCGCCATCCGCGAGTTCCAGGTGGCAACACTCGAATTCGTTGGCGAAGACGGCGTCCTGACAGGTGTGAAGTGCTGCCAGGTGGATGACCGCCGCAAGCCGATCGCCGGTACGGAATTCATCATCAAGGCGGACCTCGCCTTCATCGCCATCGGCTTTTCCGGTCCCTTCACCGACAGCGTGCTGAAGGAAATGGACGGCAAGCTGACGCTCAACACCGACCGTCGCGGTTCCACCAACGTGGTCGCCAACGAAACGGACTACAAGACCTCGGTCGACAAGCTGTGGGCGGCGGGCGACGTGCGCCGCGGCCAGTCGCTGGTGGTCTGGGCCATTCGTGAAGGCCGCCAGGCGGCGCGCGCCATCGACGAGGCGCTGATGGGCGCGACCGTATTGCCGCGCTGATCGGTTTGATGCGGCCTAGGCCACATGCATAAGAACAAAAGGCCCGTTGTGTGGAACACGGCGGGCCTTTCGTCTGACTGGACGACCGACATGCGACAAGAACATCGCATTTCCGGGGCAAGCAATATATCGCGCCCGTAAATTGCAGCGGCATTGAGGCTTTGCTGAAAAGCAGGTTTTGCCGGTGAGCGGCAGACGCTCAGCAATAGGGAAGGCTGATACGGAAACAGGCGCCGCCGGCAGCGGAATCGCTGATGGTGATCTCGCCGCCATGGTGGCGTATGATTTCCTGGACAAGATTGAGGCCAAGCCCGGTGCCGCGATCCTTCGGTCTCAACCGGTGGAATGCGTCGAACACCAGTTCCCTGTCCGCTTCGGGAATTCCGTTGCCTTCGTCGGATATGTCGATCACGCGGTTGGCGGCGACTTTTATGGTGATCGTTCCGCGGTTGCCGCCATGTTCTATGGCATTCTGCACGATATTCATAAGCGCACGTTGCAGCGAGGCGTCATCCGCAAGCGCGAGGATAGGCTCTTCTTCCGGTTCGAAAGACAGATTATATCCCTGGGAAATGGCGAGTGGCGCCATGTCGGCCACAACCGATCGGCACAGACTGACGAGATCATGCGGAACGAGGGGCGCCTTCTGTCCGCCGAGGCGCTGCAAATCAAGCAATTGTTCGGCCAGCACGGCGATGCGGCTGGCATCCGCCAATATCCTGCTGCGGGCCGGGCCTTCCAGCAGCGTTTCGACCCGGGTCTGGAGAATGGCGACGGGTGTTCGCAATTCATGGGCGGCATCGAGAATGAAACGTTTGTGGCGCTCATAACCGTCGTCCAGACGTTTCAGCGCGCCGTTGACGGCATGCACCAGCGGCTGCACCTCCCTTGGCATGTCGCCGTCCGGCAATCGATATCCGCGCTTGTCGATATTGATGGTTTCGGCTGCGCGTGCAATCGCGGAAAGGGCGCGAAACTCCCTGCGGATGATCCAGGGTATGGTCACGATCGTGACGATCGACATGAGAATGAGGACCGGCAGGATCAATATGTTGGAGAACAGTAAAACGGGAAACGTCATGCTGAACGGGCCGCCTTTGCCGATCATGACGAATTCTCCCGCCGGTCCCGAAGCGCGGCGAACGACGGCGATGCGCACCACGGCGAGATAGGAATAGGACAGCGCCGCGTCGCGCACGTCCGAGACCTTGATGTCGCTCAGCTGCTGATCCATGTTGCTGAATGGTTCGGGCACCTGCCCGCCCTGCACGATCTCACCTTTCTCGCTGACCGCGACGAACCAGAAATCGGACGTGTTGCTGCGCAAGGTGATGAAATCCGGCGTTTCCTTGAGAACCAGCCGATTATCCTCGTCACGCACGATCGCGTTGGCAGTTATCTGGGCGGCCTCGGGGCTGAGCAGCGCACTGCCTGCACCGCCGCTCGACATGTAGGTGACAATGGCGGCCGTGAAGAAGAACAGGCTGCCGATCTGGAACAGCAGCAATTGAATGGTCAGCCGGCGTTTCAGCGACTTTCGTCCGCCGGGCTTCACGCGGTCGCCCTCAGGAGATAACCGACGCCGCGAATGCCGTGAACCTCAACTCCAGCATCCGCCGCTGTCAATTTGCGGCGCAACCGGGAAATATGGGAATCGAGCGCATTGGACTGTATTTCGTCGTCGAAATTATAGACAGCCTCCTCAAGCAGAGACCGCAGCACCGTTCTGCCCTGGCGCCGCAGCAGGGCCTCGAGAATCAGAAGTTCCCGCCTGGTCAGGGGAAGGAATGCATCCTTGATACGCACCTCGCGGGTTTCGAAGCAGAATTCCAGCCTGCCCAGTTTCGCCGTCATTGTCACCGCGCCCGCCGGGCGGCGCATCAGGGCGCGGATGCGGGCAAGAAGTTCCTCGACGGCAAACGGCTTGGCCAGATAATCGTCCGCGCCGAGGTTCAGGCCATTAACGCGGTCCGCAAGCGTACCCTGTGCCGTCAGCACGATGACGGGTGGGGTGACGGGCAAACGGCGCAGATCGTCTATGAGCCGGATTCCATCTCCGTCGGGCAATTGCCGGTCGAGCACGACAAGATCGTGAACACCATCCATGATGGCATGCCGGGCAAGATCGAGCGTGCCGACCGTATCCACGATAATATCGAACCGATGCAGCGCGGCGGACAGGGCGGCTGCCATTTCGCGTTCGTCTTCAACCAACAGCAGGCGCATGAATTTGTCCCGGCATTCTCCGGCGCTGCCTTCCGGAAGAAAGGGGGGCGCATGAAATCAAGTGAGGACGGCGCGCTTGATGCTTTGGGCAGGCGTCGTGTCGCCGTCGGGCAAATATCGCCGCGCAAAAGGGAGAATGGCAGATGGCCACCCGCACTCCTGCAAGGCTTGTTCATCCTGCCATGGCCGGGTTGCCTGAACATTACGCCAGCTACGGCGCCGTCAGGTCGAGGGAAAGGCGTTTATTGTTTTGCCTGCGTCATATCCGGCACGACGCGATAATCGTCAATGCGGCCGGTCGGCGCATCGGCCATCTCTCCGCGCCGGGTCAGCCGCTCGCGTGGCGATTCAACCACCGAAACCCGTGTCGGGCCGGCTGTCAGGGGAGTATCGCCAAGCAGCTTGTCGCCGCCGTCGAGACTGGGGTCGGTAAGGCTGATCGGCTGCGTGCGAACCTGGCCTGCATCGATACCGAGCGCCGGCAGCGAGGTGAGCGCCGGCAGATTGCTGCCGTCCAGTTTGACAAGATCGGGGCCGGCGCTATCGAGGTGGCGGCGCACGAATTTCTCGACGTAAAAGGCAAGCTTGCGTTTGCCGGCCTGCGTCATGCCGATGCCGTCCGCTTCGCGCAGGCGGGCCTGCTGGCCGTTCATGTCGTAACCGGTGATGACGAATTTGCCGGCCTCATCAACGAAACCGTCCCAGACATCCACGAATTCGCCGCCATATTTTTCTACATGGCTGCGATACAGCCGGTTGAAACCGACAAGATCGGCTGTCAGCGAGGGCGATTGGAACGCGGGCAGGCCGACCCAGAGCAGCGGCACCTTCTGACGGCCGGCAAGGGTCAGAAGTTCATCGATGCGCCGCTCATATTCCTTGAACCAGACTTCGGTGCCGAATTTTTCGCGGTTATCGCCGATCTGCATCTGCTGGCGGTCGTTCGATCCCATCATGATGACGATGGTGGCCGGATTGGTCTCGGTTATGAACTGCGGCAGATTGGCGAACCAGTCGTAATAATCCGTCCGGACGAGACCCGAAGACCCATTCGCCCGTACATCAACGGCGATTGCCGGCGAACTGGCGAAGGCGTTGACCAGTTCCTCCCCCATGCCGCCAGCCAGGAAATCGCCGATGACGAGAACGCGCCTTGCGTTTTCGAGCTTGGCGGCGGGCTCCGGTTTCACGGTTCGCATCTGAACCACTGACGGCGCCTTTCGGGCGGGTTGCGGGCGGGTGACCGATCTTTCGCGCGGGGCGGCGGGAAAATCCCGGCGGTTGCGCGGCTGATAATCGCGACCGGGTGCATTGTCCTGGCCGACCGGCCTGCCGAACAGCATTTCGAACAGGGTGCGCCGCTGTTCCTGCGCGATGCTTTGGGAAGGAACGAGCGGCATGCACAAGGCGGCGCAAAGGAGGGCGGTGCACATACGCCAACCCTTCTTTCCACTCTTTGTCGCAGTTTTCCCGCTCATCATATCGACCTTTCCGGTGGTTTCGGCAGCGGCCGTAGCCGCCGCCGAATTTGCCGGCATATTATCAGTTGCGCAGAGCTCTCAGCAATCGCTGCGACGGCTGGCCGTCATTTTCCATACCCATGCGCGACTGGATTGCGCTGATGGCGGCTTTCGAACCCGAGCCGAAATTGCCGTCGATCTCGCCATCGTAATAACCGAGTTCCTTCATGCGGGTCTGGAGTTCGAATTTTTCACGAATATCCAGCGTGCCGTCCGGGCGTGGCCATTTCTGCTGCATGCCGCCATAACCGGCGATCTCATCCGCAAGCAGGCCGACGGCCAGCGCATAGCTGTCGGAGGCGTTGTATTTCTTGATGGTGAAGAAGTTTTTCATCATCAGGAAGCCGGGACCGTTTGCCCCACCCTGCATTTTCAGCATGGCGCGATCCGAACCACGGGTGAAGTTCTTGCCGTTCGGACGGGTGAAGCCGAGTTTTGCCCATTCCGTTATGGTCTTCGTCTGGCCTTCGTAACGGGCGCCGCCACGCGGCACGGCGGTTTCGTAACCCCAGGTGCGGCCAGGTTCCCAGCCGTTCTTGGCCAGAAGATTGGCGGCGGTTGCGAGAGCGTCCGGAACCGAGTGCCAGATGTCGCGCTTGCCGTTGCCATCCGCATCCACCGCATAAAGCAGGTAGCTCGTCGGAATGAATTGGGTGTGCCCCATGGCGCCGGCCCAGGAGCCCGTCAGCTGTTTCGGCGTAACATCGCCGGCCTGGAGAATCTTGAGCGCGGCGATCAGCTGCGTGCGCGCGAATTTGGCGCGCTTGGGATCGGAATAGGCGAGCGTGGCCAGCGCCTGCGGAATATTGTGCAGCCGCTCCGGTTTTTCGAGAACCGCGCCGTAATTGGATTCCATCGACCAGATGGCGAGAATGATGTGTTTGTCGACATTGAAGTTACGCTCGATCCAGTTGAGGGTCGTCGCATGCTTCATCTTCATTTCGCGGCCGATCCGCACCGTATATGGGTTGACGCGGGAATCGAGATAATCCCAGATCTGCGTGGTGAATTCCGGCTGGAAGGTCGCCTTGCGCAGCGCATCCGGGTCCGGTTCGCTGACGCCGGCGAAGGCCTTCTGGTAGGTCGCCTTGCTAATGCCTTCTTTCGCGGCTGTTGCGTAGAACTGGTTGATCCACTGTCTGAAACCGGCATCGGCATGGGCCGAAACGGGTGTCAGCGAGATCACCAGACCTGCAACCATCATGCAGCCGAATTTGCGGACATCTGAAAGGATCATCTTTGTCATCGTCAGTCTTTCGTTCTCTCGAATGTCATTTCGATTGCGAAAACGCATCGGGCGTCGTCATGGATAACAAAAGAACGTCAACAAATTCTTTACCATTAATAGATGGTAGCGTCACCCTTTACAAAACGTTGTTATTTTTGAAATAACAACAGCGTGCGGGGATTGTGATCAAGTTTTATCTCTCAGGAGGGATATGTGGTAGAACAGAAGAAAATTCGGAAGGCCGTATTTCCGGTCGCGGGCCTCGGCACCCGTTTCCTGCCCGCAACCAAGGCGGTTCCGAAAGAAATGCTCACTGTCGTCGACAAGCCGGTCATTCAATACGTCGTCGATGAGGCGGCGGAAGCGGGCATCGAGCATTTTGTATTTGTCACCGGCCGCGGCAAGGCGGTGATCGAAGATTATTTTGATATTCAATTTGAACTCGAACAGATGCTGCGTGAGCGCAACAAGAATGCCGAGCTGACATTGCTGGCCGGCCTTCTGCCCAAAGCGGGCACGGCAAGCTTCACGCGCCAGCAGGTGCCGCTCGGTCTTGGCCACGCGGTCTGGTGCGCGCGTGATATCGTTGGCGACGAGCCTTTTGCCGTGCTTTTGCCCGACATGATCATGCATTCGCAGAAAAGCTGCCTGAAGGGCATGGTCGAACTTTACGACCAGACTGCCGGCAACGTCATCGCGGTGCAGGAATGCGCTCCCGACCAGACGCATAAATACGGTATCGTCGGTGTTGGCGATGCCGTGGGCGAAGGTTTCAAGATCACAGAAATGGTCGAAAAGCCGGCCAAGGGGACGGCGCCGTCGAATTTCTATATCAACGGCCGCTATATCCTCCAGCCCGAGATTTTCGATATTCTTGAAAATCAGGAACGTGGCGCCGGCAACGAAATCCAGCTGACGGACGGCATGCTGACGCTTGCCAAGTCGCAGGAATTCTCCGGCTATCATTTCCGCGGCCAGACTTTCGATTGCGGCGCCAAGGATGGCTTCATCCTCGCAAACGTCGCCTTTGCCCTTGAACGCGGCGATATCCGTCCGGCGATCGAAGAGCCGATCAAGGCGTTGATCGACGGGCTGAAATAATCGACCACAAAACAGCGAAATCCCGGCCTTTGCGCCGGGATTTTTGTTTGGTGGCTATCGTTTCAGGACTAGCCCTGCACCGACGCGCAATTCGCTGCTGTCATAGACCGGTGTCCACTGGTAGCTGACGTCCGCGGTCAGATCGAGATAGCGGTTCAGCCCCCATGTCAGGCCGGCTCCGGCTGTATATTCCACGGCATTTTCCATGTCGGAAGAAGGGAATGTGCGATGGACGATCTGCCCCGTCAGTCGCGCCACGAGGTTGTTGCGCAATTCGTGGGTCAGGCCGGCATCCAGCCGATAGGAAATCCAGCCGCCCTGCGGACCGCCGGCAAAGTCCTCTATCGTCGTGCGCAGACCAAGATTGACGTTGGTGCCGCGCTGGGGCGACCAGTTGAGTTCGCCATCCAGCGTCAAGGCGTCGATGGCGGCTAGGCGGTCGTCGTCATATTGTTTGCGCAGATAACCGATGGCGGCTTCGCCCCGGGTCTTCTCGCCGAGATCGACCTCGGTGCCGATCTTGGCGCCGTAGGAATTCGATGAGCGGGCGTAACCGGAATTATCGAGGCGCCTGTCATACTTGGTCGTTCCCGCATTCAGTTCGAGGAAGGGGATCAGAGCCGGCGACAATTCATAGCCGATACGTCCACGTAGGTTCGCACCGTTCTGGTCACGGTCGCTGAGGCTGATCGGTCGGCCGTCAAGGCCTTTCGCGTCCGTATAGACCGTGCGCGACAGATCGAGCGCCGCGAGCCCGCGCAGCCTGCCGAAATCCCGCTCTATCGAGGCGCCTGTGGTGAACCGGTGCTCACCACCCTGTACGGCGGCGCCGGTCAACGCATTCGGATCTGTCGTGTCTTCGCGGCTGAATTCGTAACCGGCCTTGAGATTGGCCGTTGTTTCCTCTCCGAGATCGAGACGCAGATCCGCCTCAAGCCTCGCCCTTGGCTTTTCGCCATTCTTGTCGCTGCCGAAGTTTTTTTCCCAGGCGCCATCCCCCGTCACCGTCAGCGCATGGCGGGACCAGTCGCTGGTGAGCGTGCCGCGTATGCCTGTCGTCAGATAGTTGCGTCTGGATGGGCCGCCGGTATTCGTCTGTTTTTCCGTATTGACAGTCTGGCTGATGGAAGGCCGCAGCAGAAACGTGCCGATCCGGATACCGGGCGTCTGCCCTGGTTGGGTTGCGATCTGCGGATTTTCGCCGCCATCCACCGTCGGCTCATAGGGGTTTTCGGCATCGGCGTAGGGTTGTCCCGCTTCGTCCTGCTGTTCGTAAATCGGGTCGCCGGGATTGTTTGATGGACGCCAGAGTTGCGGTGCGGGTGCGGGTTCAGCCTGCGCCGTATTTGTGCCTGTTCCAATGCCTGTCGCAGGCGTAGCGGACGTTGTTTCGTCCGCGGTCGAAACGTTGCCCGGCAATACGGGTGTCGGTGCCGTCGCAGTCTGTGCGAGGGCGCTTCCCTCAGGGTAAAAAAGCGTGCAGGCAAGCAGCAGGGTTGCTGCTTTCCGCGACGTCGGCAGACGTGTGGCGGTGCCCTTCACGTTCATTCTTTTTCACCCGGCGAATTTGGCCGATTGCCGGATCAACAGTTCGCCAGTGCATTTCTTCAGGCCGGAGGAGCGGCAGGCCGATGAAGTGACGTGGACAGACCAGGGACCAGCAGACGACGCAAGTTTTAACATCACTTTAACAATAGGTTTTTTATGGTTAACAGTTGATAAAGATCGCCGGGATTTCAGTCCTGCTGGGGCTATCAAAGGTCAGCGTCTCTTTCTGCCCGCTGTCGCCTGCCTGACGTCATAAGTCCCGATGGCCGGTGAGAAAGCGCGTAAATGCAAAATATTTCTAATATGAGAAGATTAAAACGTTTCAATTTGGCACGGAATCGCCCTATAAATTAAAAGGAGCGGATATTCTATTGCTCGGCAAATCGTATTGAATCCTATTGTGTGACAGCGTCGTTTCATGAGTCCCGTTTTGAAAATCAAGCCAGTCGGTTTTTACTGTTGGGATATTACCAATGACCGTTTCTATCTGGATGAAGTCTGCGCTGAACTCTTTGGAATCCCGCTGAGGCAGGCGATGCAGGGCATCAGCATTTTTCAGATGCTGGAAAAAGTGGATATTGATCATCGAAATCGGGTGATCGAGACCGCATTGATCACCCTGAAGGCTGCGAGTTTTTATAATCAGGAATATGCCGTGCGCCGCAGCGACGGCACGGTTTCATGGGTGAGGACCCTCGGCCGTTATCTGGTCGATGAGGAAAACATTCCCTTCAAGCGGCTTGGCACCATGGAAGAGATTTCTCCGCCAGACCTGCGTCATTGATGATTTGCCGCCATTCTGAAATCGTTAGCTTCCGAGAGGGCTTCTGGAAAACTTGGCACCGGCGGGCTGGAGAGTGGACTTCTTCCGGCTGACGGAGTAACAGTCGGCCATGATTACGCGCGCCGTCAAACTGGTCGAGGACAATGCCATCGAATCCGCCCTGCGGACGATTTCGATGGAGAGGTCCGGCCTTGTCGCCCTTGAGGATGCTCTCAGAAACGGACTTTCCGAGCCATTCTGCAAGGTAATCGAAACGATCGGCCAGTCGAATGGCCGTCTCATCATTACCGGGGTCGGCAAGAGCGGCCATATCGGCGCGAAGCTCGCCGCGACTTTCGCCTCCACCGGAACGCCTGCCTTTTTTGTGCATGCGGCGGAGGCCAATCACGGTGATCTGGGCATGATCGGCCGGGATGACGTGGTGCTGGCGATCTCCAAGGGCGGCGAAAGCGCTGAGCTGCGCAGCATCATCAGTTATTCGCGCCGTTTTTCCATCCCGCTGATTGCGCTGACCTGCGCGGAGAATTCGTCGCTGGCAAAGGCGTCCGATATCGTGCTTCTTATTCCCAACGAACAGGAAGCCTGCCCGCTCGGTCTCGCGCCCACGACCTCCACTTTGATGCAGCTTGCGCTTGGCGACGCCCTTGCGGTAGCGCTTCTGGAGGCACGCAATTTCACCGCGGGGGATTTCAAGGTATTTCATCCCGGCGGCAAGCTGGGCGCCAGCCTCACGCTGGTCGGCGACATCATGCATACGGGTGACCGCGTGCCGCTGGTCGCCAAGGGAACGCCGATGCCGGAGGCCGTGGGCATTCTCTCCCGCAAACATTTCGGCTGTGTCGGCATTCTGGACAGGGATGGCCGACTGTGCGGAATCATTACCGAAGGCGATATGGCGCGTAACCTGTCGCGCAACCTTGCCGAACTGACGGTTGACGACATCATGACCCGCACTCCGAAGACGGTCAAAAAAACGGTGTTGGCCACCAGTGCACTGGCGACGCTCGAAAAATTCCACATCGGCGCGCTGATCGTGGTCGATGACGACAACCGGCCGATCGGGCTGGTGCATTTCCACGATCTCTTGAGAATCGGCGTGGCTTGACGCCGTCTGTCGGCGTTGAACCTATCGGTCTATCGGTTCGATTGTCAGCGTGCGGCCGCGTGCGGAGGCAATTCTCACACGCGTCCCGGCCGGTAGGTCTTCGCCGTTTACCGGCCACCAGGTGTCGTCCAATCTAATCCGCCCGCGTCCTTCGACGATCGGCTCCTGCAGGGTCGCGGTTCGGCCGACGAGGCTCGCTTCCCGCTGATTGAGGAAGGGTTCATCGGTGGCGTCCCTGTTCCTGCCGAAATATTTCCGGCCGAGCAGGGCAAAGGCGACCGAGAGCATGGCAAACAGAACCAGCTGCAATTGCCAGGCCCAATAGGCCGCCTCCCACAAAAACAGCGAGAATACCCCGATGACCAGCGCGGCAAGGCCGATCCAGATCAGGAAGACGCCCGGAGCGACGAGCTCGGCGGCGAGAAGAATGAAACCGACGATCCACCAGCTCCATGGCCCCAGATCAGTGGCAAGCCGTTGCAGCATCGTCATTTCTCCGATGAAGAACCGAAGGGATTGCCGGGAATGGTGACGTTGACCGTCTGGCCGGAAGCCCGCGTGGGCGGCACCGAGCGGGACGGTGCGGGAGCGGCAGGCGCGGACGGTGCGTCGCCCCTGTCGCCGAACACTTCTTTGGCAATCGTGCCGATGCCGCCGAGAGAGCCGATCAGCGCCGAGGCCTCCATCGGCATCAGCACGATCTTGGAATTCTTGGCGGTGCCTATTTCAGCCAGCGCCTCGGTATATTTCTGCGCAACGAAATAGTTGATGGCGTGGACGTTGCCGGCGGCGATGGCCTCAGACACCATGCGGGTCGCATTGGCTTCTGCTTCTGCCAGGCGCTCGCGCGCTTCTGCGTCCCGGAACGCCGCCTCACGCTGGCCTTCCGCTTCGAGAATGGCGGATTGCTTGGCGCCTTCCGCACGCAGAATCTGGGCGTTGCGGGCGCCTTCTGCCTCCAGAACCTGGGCGCGCTTTTCACGCTCGGCCTTCATCTGCCGCGCCATGGAATCGACGAGGTCCTTCGGCGGGGCGATGTCCTTGATTTCGATGCGGGTGACCTTGATGCCCCACGGCCCCACGGCCTCGTCCACCACACGCAGAAGGCGATCATTGATGGCATCGCGGTTCGACAGCAATTCGTCGAGATCCATCGAGCCCATCACCGAACGGATGTTGGTCATGGTGAGATTTTCGATCGCCATTTCAAGATTGGCGATCTGGTAAGCCGCCTGCGCGGCGTTGAGAACCTGGTAGAAGGTAACGGCGTCGGCGGAAACGCTGGCATTGTCGCGGGTGATGACTTCCTGCGTCGGTATGTGGAGCACCTGCTCCATCACGTTCATTTTTGAACCGATGCTCTCGAAGAACGGCACGATGAGGTTGAGGCCGGGCTCCAGCGTGCGGGTGTAGCGTCCGAACCGCTCAACCGTGTAACGGTGCCCCTGCGGTACGGTCTTGATGCCGGCAAACAGCACCAGAATAACCAGAACAACCGCCGCTATGACGACGATGTCGAAACCGCCCAATGCAATCATCGCTTTCCCTCCAAGGATCAGAACCGTCCGGGATATATCCCAGCATTCTTATGGCAAGATTACACCCAGCCTTGCAACTCCCGTCTTACAACCTTTTCGAGAACGGTCATGCCCTCGGTGCTGTCGTTCAGACAGGGAATATGGGTGAATTTCTCGCCGCCATTATGCAGGAAGATTTCTCCGGCCTCACCGGCAATCTCCTCCAGTGTCTCAAGACAATCCGATACGAAGCCGGGATTCATCACTGCAATACGCCTGATGCCCTCCGAAGCCAGTTTTTCCACGGTCTTGTCGGTATAGGGCTGCAACCATTCCTCGGGTCCGAAACGGGACTGGAAGGTGATCATGAAGTTCTTCTCGGTCAGCCCCAGTGCTTCCCGCAGTAGGCGGGCGGTTTTCTGGCAATGACAATAATAGGGATCGCCCTTCTTGAAATAGGATTGCGGAATGCCGTGGAAGGAGGTGATCAGCATCTCCGGCTCCCAGTCCAGCGTCGCCAGATGGTTTTTGACGGAGGCGGCGAGCGCCTCGATATAGGCCGGATCGTCGTGATAGGGCGGTACGGTGCGGATCGCCGGCTGCCAGCGCAGCTTCATCAGATGTTCGAAAGCCTTGTCGTTCACCGTTGCCGTGGTCGATGCGGCATATTGCGGATAAAGCGGGAAAAGCAGGATTTTTTCGCAGCCCTGCTCCTTCAGCGCATCGATTTTCGAGGCGATGGAAGGCTGGCCATAACGCATCGCCCAGTCGACGACGACATTGGGCAGATCCTGCAATGCCTGCGCCATCAGCTCGCCCTGGCTGCGTGTATAGGTGCGCAGATAGCTTTCATTGCGCTCATGGTTCCAGATTTCCTCATAGGCCTTGCCGACCTTCTGCGGGCGCTTGTTGAGGACGATGCCGTAAAGGATCGGATACCAGTAGAGACGCGACCATTCGATCACGCGCTTGTCGCTTAGAAACTCCGCCAGATAACGGCGCATCGGCCAATAATCCGTCCCATCCGGTGTGCCGAGATTGACGAGCAGGACACCCACCTTGCCAAATGTTACGCGGGGATGGTTTGCGGGAAGGATGGATACGTCTGTCGTCATGAATGACACCCTGAAACTCGGACTGGTTGCGCAGGAGCTTTCCTTCCGGTGGAAAAGGGCGGAAAGGCTCCATCTTTTTCGTTCCTGCATGCCGGGTGCAAACCAGAAGGTCGTTACCGGAAATGCACAGGCTATACGCCCGTATCGTCAATTTGTTCACGTGTTCTAGACGAAATTTCTCAGGATTGAACCATCGGTGAAGACGATTTCCTCCGCCTGTGGGCCGGGGCAGCGCACCTTGACCGGACGGGATCCGTAGAGCGCTGATTTAAATGGGAAAATAAGAAGCCGGCCCCCTGTGTGAGAGCCGGCTCCCGGTCTGCGGCAAATTGCCCTGTCTCGTTCCGGCTTATTGGGCCGGAAGCTCCAGTTCCTTACCGATCTCGATATGGTTCGGATGCTTCAGCGTGTTGGCCTTGGCAATCCGGGTCCAGAGAGCGCCGTCGCCATATTTTTCCGCAGCGATCTTCCAGAGCGAGTCGCCCTTCTCGACGATATATTTGCTGGCGGCCGCGGCCGCGGCGGCAGGTGCCGGGCTTGCCGGCGCGGGTGCGGCAGGCGCCGGAGCAGCGGCGGTCGCCGGCGCGGGTGCCGTCGCAGCGGGGGCGGGGGCTGCCGGTGCCGGCTGTTTCGCAGGCGCGACGTAATCCGCCGGCGTCACATCGGTAATGCGCCCGTCGGTATGGGGCTTGTAGGGGCTGTTTGCGCCGATATAGGCCGCTACCGCGTCTTCGAGGCTCGGACCGAAATCGTAGGGATTGATCGCCTTGGTTGCGAAGACCTTATAGCCGTCGCCGCCCGAGCGCATGTAGTTGTTGGAGACGACGCCATAGGTCTTGTCCGGATTAAGCGGCACGAAGCCTTCGCCTTCCTTGACCTCGACGGCAACGACGCGGCTGCCGGGCGGCTTGGAACGGTCGAACGAATATTTGAGACCGGCGACCTGGGCAAAACGGCCGGCTCCCTCCTCGATCTGGCCCGCGCCGTTTTCAAGCGCGGCCAATACGTCCGATCCCTTCAGCTGGAACGTGGCGATGGAATTCTGGAACGGCAGCACCGTCAGGACTTCGCCCATCGTCACCGTGCCGGCGTCGATCGAGGCGCGCAGGCCGCCGCCATTCTGGATGGCGATGGTGATGCCCTGATCCTTGACGCGATCCAGCAGCGCGTCGGAAACGAGGTTGCCCATCGTGCATTCCTTGGCGCGGCAAACTTCCCGCGATCCGTCGATGACGGTTTCCGATGAGCCGATTTCCTTCTTCTTCATTTCCTCGAGCGGGCCGGCAAGTTCGGTCACGCGCTTGGTGAAGCCCTCGTCGGGTATGACGGAGGCATCGAGCAGCTTCGGTGCGCCTTCGGCGGACTTGACGACGCCATTGTCATCGAAGGTTACGGTGATGTCGCCGAGATATTTCGAATAGGCATAGGCCGTCACGATCGGGACATCGATCCCCGACGGGTTCTTCACGAGCGTGGGATAGGGGCCGGCGGCCTTCGGATCGGTGCTGGACAGCAGGGTGTGGCTATGGCCGCCGACGATGACGTCGATGCCGTCCACCGCGCGGGCTATTTCCTGATCCCTGACATAACCGACATGCGAAAGCAGCACGATCTTGTTGACGCCCTGGTCCTGAATTTCCTTTACCGCACCTTTCAGATAGGTGACTTCGTCTTCGAAGCTGATCTTGTCGCCCGGCGACGAGGTCTCGTTGGTGTCGGTCGCAAGCACGGAAACCACGGCGACCTTCTGGCCACCCAGGTCCTTGATGACATACCCCTTGTATTTATCCGCAAGAATGGAATCGGCCGCCGCCTTGGTGTTTCCGGAAATGATCGGGAACTTCAGCGCATCGATGAATTTGAGCAGTTCTTCCGGGCCGTCATCGAATTCATGGTTGCCGATCGCCATGGCGTCGAAGCCGATGCCGTTCATGAATTCCGCAACCGGTCCGCTCTTGTATTGCGTATAGAACAGCGAGCCCTGGAACTGGTCGCCGGCATCGAGAACGAGGAGGTTGGCGCCGCTGCCCAGTTCGCCGCGGCGCGCGTCGATCGCGCTCTTCACGCGGGCGATGCCGCCGAAGCATTCATTCTTTTTGGTTTCGGCAGCGGAGCAGGTCGAATCGTATTTGTTGATCGCCTCGATGCGTGAGTGCAGGTCGTTGATGTGAAGAATGTTAAGTTTGTAGTCGGCCAGAGCGACCCCAGCTGAAAGCGTTATTGTGGAAACGCTCAGCATCCCCAGTCCTAAAATTCTTTTCATCGTCCCTCTCTCCTGTCCAAATCACAATCCGGGCTTGCTTGATCATCATCGGCCCGCATGTCCACTCGATCTCTAGTCTGAAAGTATGTCAGTCTTTCAAAACGCGATGTTTTCATTTAGCGGCAATCGCCGCAAGCGAAATTATGACAGCCGCGCAATAAAGAAAAACGCACGCCGAAGGCGTGCGTTTCAGGAAGATTATCTCGTTGAAAAGATAAAACTATCAGCCCTGCCGCGTCAGCGAGAACTGGCTGTTCGTGTCCGTCGTGCAATTCAATTGTGACGGAGAGACGAGGGCGCAGTTGACACGCGACTGCGTATTGCGCACGAGCGACGTCATGTTGATTTCATAGAGCGTCGGCGAAATCGTGACATAGGTGCCGGAGGCCAGAAGCGTGTTGGTGTCCGTCGAACGGGTGGAGAAGGCACCGTTCTGGAACGTCGACACGATACCGTTGCGGTCGATCCAGCGGCCATCGACGGCGGGGCCGCGGGAAAGTGAAGGCGCCATCGAGGTCTGCTGCGAGGGACCTGGTGCGACGCATGAAGACACCGCGATGGCGGCACAAAGCAATGCAGCGCTTGTCTTGAAATTCATGAGCCTGTTCTCCTGCGATTCGATGAAAGCTTCCGTGCTTCGACCATGCCGCGAAGCGTTTCTTATTTCAAGGCAACGTTACTCGCTCTCCCCGGTTCCTGACGTCGTGCAGGAAAGCGCCGGCGTGACAAATATGAGACTCCTCCGGTCAGCGGACAAGGATGTTGCGGAACTGCCAGGGGTCGGAGGTGTCGATATTGTCGGGAAACAGGCCGGGGCGGCCGTCGAGCGGCGTCCAGCCGGTGTAGTGCCCCTCGACGGGGCCGAGATAGGGGCGCTGGACCTCCAGGCAACGGCGATAGTCCATTTCGTCGGCTTCAACGATGCCGGCCTGCGGGTTCTCGATCGCCCAGACCATTCCGGCCAGCACCGCCGAACTGACCTGCAATCCGGTCGCGTTCTGATTGGGGGCGAGCGCGCGCGCTTCCTGCAGGCTCAGCCGCGAGCCATACCAATAGGCGTTCTTGTCATGGCCATAAAGCAGAACGCCGAGTTCGTCGGCGCCATCGACAAGCTCATCTTCGCCGAGCACATGCTGGACAGGCTGCGGGGTGCCGCCATTGCCGAAAAGCTCATGCAGGGAAAGAATGGCATCGTTGCAGGGGTGATAGGCATAATGACAGGTGGGCCGGTAGGTCACATCGCCATCGTCGTTACGAACGGTGAAATAGTCGGAAATCGAAATCGCCTCGTTATGGGTGACCAGAAATCCATATTGCGGTCCCTGTCCCGGGCACCAGGTCCGCACCCGCGTATTGGCGCCGGGCTGATCGAGATAGATCGCAGCCTTGTTGCCTTTCTTCTGCTTTTTCGCGTTTTTCGGCATCCAGTTTTCATGCGTGCCCCAGCCCAGTTCGGCGGGCTGAAAACCCTCGGCGATAAATCCTTCGACTGACCAGGTGTTCCAGAAGGCGCCAAAGGGCTTGGGCTCTTTGGCCCTCTGCGTATCGCGCTCGGCCACATGCACGCCCTTGACGCCCAGCTGCTTCATGAGTTTCGCCCATGCCTCCCGGTCGTGGTGCTGCGGCTCTTCGATCGCAAGGCCCATATCCCTGGCGAGATCGACGAGCGCCTGTTTCACGAACCAGGACACCATGCCCGGATTGGCGCCGCAGGTGGAAACCGCCGTCGTGCCGCCCGGCCGGCGCGTTCTTTCCTTCAGCATGGTCTCGCGCAGCGAATAATTGGTTCTTGATGCATTGTCGGCGTCGGCGTCGAAATAAAAGCCGGGCCATGGTTCCACAACCGTATCGATGTAGAGCATGCCATGTTTGCGACAGATCCGCATGAGATCGACGGATGCGGCATCGACGGAAAGATTGACGCAGAAGCCCTGGCCCTGGACGCCCTTGAGCAGCGGTTTGAGAACCTCCTTGTAGTTTTCTTTGGTCAGGTGCGTACGGATGTGGCGAATGTCCCTCTCCGCCAGAAACGCCGCGATGTCCTCGCGCGGATCGATGACGACGAGCCGGGTCCTGTCGAAATTGAAATGACGCTCGATCAACGGAAGAGTACCGCGCCCGATGGAGCCGAAGCCGATCATGATGATGGGACCGTCAATATCGCCGTAAATCGGGTGGTTTGCGTCCGTCATTCGTCAATTTTCCTTTTTCAGCCAATAAGTAAGCTAGATCATAAAAGCGAACGACAATAAAGGGCAGCTGGATGACGGACATATGACGGCGGTTGCGGCAAGGCGGGCGGACGCATGCTTTCCACCATATTCTGTCTCTTCGCATTTTAGAGAGTGCGTTTATAATTAAGTTCTTCTTTTCGTATATCTGTCCAAGGGCTTGGGGGCTTTGGCCGGATGACGACGGGGGAATTTTCGCCACCGCAGGGAGCTGCCTGTTGAATAATCTTATCGAGCGTGTCGCAGCGCTTCAGAGCGTCACCCCCGTTCTTATTGCCCTTTACGATTCCGAAGACCGGTTGCGCCATGCCAACCCGTCGTTTCGGGAAAGCTTTCAGCTTGCCGCCGGTGATTTTCCGACCTGGGCGGATATCATGCGTCTGAACCACCGGCTGCGCACCGGCGTCGTGGTCCGCAGCAGCGATTTCGAGGGATGGCTGATGTCGGCGCAGTCCCGGCGCGGCAAGCTGCCCTACCGCGCCTTCGAGATGGACATGTATGACGGTCGCTGGTTCTGGATGACCGAGACGGTGCAGCAGGATGGCTGGATGCTCTGCGTCGCAAGCGACGTCACCGAATTGCGCCAGGGCTACAGAACCCTGCGGCAGGACCGGGATCTGGCGGTGCGCGCCTCGCAGACGGACGAGTTGACGGGAACGGCGAACCGTCGTTTCGTTTTCGCCAAGCTGGCCCTTCAGGTCGAGCAGGTTTCAAGGGGGCTTGAAGCCCCCTTTTGCCTCTGCACGCTCGACATTGATTTTTTCAAGCAGATCAACGACCGTTTCGGTCACAAGAACGGTGATGCGGTGCTGCGCGATTTTGTCGGCATCGCTCATTCCGTCATCCGGCGGGTGGATTGCTTCGGCAGGATCGGCGGTGAGGAATTCATGCTTATCCTGCCACGCAGTTCGGTTGCCGAAAGCCGGGAGATCGTCGAGCGGCTGCTGCAGAAAGTGCGTCTTTCCAGGCCTCTCTCCGAATTTCCGGATTTCTCCTACAGCTGCTCGGCCGGCATGACGGCTTTTCGAATGGCGGAAAGCGCCGACGATGTTTTCATGCGGGCGGATCAGGCCCTTTACGCGGCCAAGGAAAAGGGGCGTGACCGGCTGCTGGCGATCACGCTTTAAATCAGTTCCGCTGCAATCAGCCCATGCAGCGAATTGCCGACGAAGAGTTTCCGGCCGGTGATGTCCTCCGGTTTCAGCGCCTGCCCGCGCGCCTTGCGTTCGCGGATCAGATCGGCGCGCAGCACCCCGGGCAGAATGCCGCTGTCAAGCGGCGGCGTCAGCAACGGCCCCCCCGGCATTTCGACGAAGATGCTGGTCGATGACCCCTCGCACAATTCGCCGCGTTCGTTGAGCAGCAAGACCTCATCAGCCTCCTCGGCTGAAAATTCCGCGCGGGCGGCATCATAGGGCTCCCGCCGCGACGACTTGTGGCGATAGAAGGTATCGGCGGAATCGAGCCTGGTCTGTCTGGCGATGCGGACGCGCCAAACGGTGTTTTCCTGCAACGGCCGGAAGTCGGCGGTCTCGATATCGAGTTCGCCCTTGTAATTCATGACCAGCCTGACGCAGAGCGGCGTTTCACCGCAAACCTTCTTTTCCAGCACCTGAACCGGATTGACGGGTGCGCGAAAACCGAGCGCATCGGCGGAGCGCAGCAGCCGGCGCATATGCTGGTCGATGCGCTGAAAGCCCGTTTGCGGCTCCCAGCGCAGGGTTTCCCTCAAGGTCAGATCGGCGGGTTTGCGTTTCATGGGCTGTGCTCGTCGTCTGAATTGTCTGCCGGTATCTTCTGCCGGCAATATCAACCGGCAAAGCGTGTCCGAAATAGGATAGCCCTGCCGGCTGGCGAGGTTAAGCCTGTTTGTTATCCAGCGCTTCCAGCTCGTCGATCAGCCCCTCGATCATCGAAAGCCCCTTGTCCCAGAAGGAGGGATCGGTGGCATCGAGGCCGAAGGGTTTCAGAAGTTCCGAATGGTGCTTTGTGCCGCCGGCTTTGAGAAGCTCGAAATATTTCTCCTGAAAGCCCGTCTCGGCCTTCTGGTAAACGGCATAGAGCGAATTCACCAGGCAATCGCCGAAGGCATAGGCATACACATAAAAGGGCGAATGGATGAAATGGGGGATGTAGGTCCACCATGTCTCATAACCTTCGGAGATCCGGATCGCCGGACCAAGGCTTTCGGCCTGAACGGACAGCCACAAGTCGCCGATCTGCTCGGAGGTCAGCTCCCCCTGCTTGCGGGCAGTGTGCAGCTTGCGCTCGAATTCGTAAAAGGCGATCTGGCGCACCACGGTATTGATCATGTCCTCGACCTTGCGGGCAAGCATGGCCTTGCGTTCCCTGACATCCTTCGTGTCGTCGAGCAGCTTGCGGAAGGTCAGCATTTCACCGAAGACGGAGGCGGTTTCGGCAAGCGTCAGCGGCGTGGCGCACATCAAGGCGCCCTGCTGGCCGGCGAGGACCTGATGCACGCCATGGCCAAGCTCGTGGGCAAGCGTCATGACGTCACGCGGTTTGCCGAGGTAATTGACGAGGACGTAAGGATGGGCCGACGGCACGGTGGGATGGGCGAATGCGCCCGGCGCCTTGCCGGGACGGGCGGGCGCGTCGATCCATTCCTCATCGAAGAAACGGCGGGCGATATCGGCCATTTCCGGGGCGAAATTGCCGTAGGCGGAGAGCACCGTGTCCCTGGCCTCATCCCATGGAATGATCGTGTTCGACGTGTCGGGAAGCGGTGCGTTGCGGTCCCAGTAATTCATCTGCTCCATGCCGAGCCACCTGGCCTTCATGGCGTAATAACGGTGGGAAAGACGCGGATAGGCCTTCTTGACGGCGGCGGCCAGGGCATCGACCACCTCGCGCTCGACGCGGTTGGCCAGATGGCGGCTATCGGCAATATCCTCGAACCTGCGCCAGCGGTCGGAAATATCCTTGTCCTTGGCGAGCGTGTTGGTAATGAGGGTGAAGACCCGCAGATTGTCCTTGAAGGTCGCGCTCAGCGCTTCCGCCGCCTTTTTTCGGGTTTCAGGTTCCGGCTCCTGCAGCATGTTGAGCGTCACTTCCAGTGGAAGGCTCGCACCGTCTATATCGAAACGCAGATCGGCCATCGTCTCGTCGAACAGGCGGTTGAAGGCGGAGGCGCTGGTCATTGATTTTTCGAGGAACAGCTGCTCCAGCTGGTCGTCAAGCTGGTGCGGCTTGTCCTTGCGCAGATCCACCAGCCACGGCCGGTAGTGCCCTGCCGCGGCGTCATTTGCCATGCAGGCGTCCATCGTGGCATCGTCGATGCGGTTGAGTTCAAGCGTGAAGAACAGGAGATGTGCGGAAATATCCGTCAGCTTCGCCTGTGCATCCCCGTAGAGCTTGCCGTTCGCCGGGTTCGATGTATCGGAAAAATAGGTCAGCCCGGCAAAGGAACCGATACGGCCGATAAGATCGTCCAGCGCCTCATAGTCCTTCAGCGCCGCGCCGATGCCTTTTTCGCCCGTCGCCTTTGCAGCCGCCTCAAGCTTGCCCTTCCACTTGTCTTCGAAAGCCGCAGCCATGGCCGCCGCCTTATCAAGATCACCCTTGTATTCCGGTGAATCGCCCGATGGATAGAGATCCGAGAGCTTCCAGCCGGGCAGGTCGCCGAGTACGGGGCCGGAGGTTTCGGCAAGGGAGAATACGGGCTGCGGGGTGAGGCGATTGCGGGTCATCGAACGCGTCCTTCTGATTATGCTTGCGAAGCATATGGGGCCTTTGTTTCCCGTAGCAATGGATAAAATGCAAGCAAATCTCAAAACTGGATGTTCAAGTCTCCCGTGCCAGAGTGCGGCACAAGGGACCGCATGACGCAGGTCCATAAACCGGAAACCGGAGCCAAAAATGACCGCGCATGTTCTCGTGATAGACGACGATCCCGTCCAGCGCCGCCTGCTCAAAAATGCGGTGGAACGTTATGGGCATCTGGCCTTGCTTGCCGAAAACGGCAAGGCGGGGCTGGAGCTGCTCAAGCAATATAGCGGCGAGATCAATGTCATTGTCCTCGACCTCATGATGCCGGAGATGGATGGTCTTACCTTTCTGAAAGCCGTCGGCGAACTCGGCACCGACGTTCCCGTCATCGTCCAGACGGGGCAGGGCGGCATCGATACCGTCGTGCAGGCCATGCGCGCGGGTGCTTTTGATTTCGTCGTCAAGCCGGTCTCGCCCGAAAGGATCGGTGCTGCCATCTCCAATGCCCTCAAGCTTGACAGGAGAGAGGCAAAGGCCCGCACGGGCAGGCGCGGACGGAGTAGTGCAGTGAATTTTACCGATATCGTTTCCGCAAGTCCTGCAATGCTGCGGGTCATTGAACTCGCGCAGCGCGCCGCCCAGTCCAGCATTCCCGTGGTGCTGGAAGGCGAATCCGGGGTTGGCAAGGAAATGGTCGCCCGCGCCATCCAGTCCGCCGGAGACAGGGCGAACAAGCCGTTCATCACCGTCAATTGCGGTGCCATCCCGCATAATCTGGTGGAGAGCATCCTCTTCGGCCACGAGAAGGGCGCTTTTACGGGCGCCACGGAAAAACATGTCGGCAAATTCATGGAGGCGGATGGCGGCACGCTGTTCCTCGATGAAATCGGTGATCTGCCTCTTGACGTGCAGGTCAAGCTGCTGCGCGCGGTTCAGCAGGGCGAAATCGAAACCGTCGGTTCGGCAAGGGTGCAGAAGGTCAATGTGCGGCTGATCTCCGCCACCAACAAGAACCTCATCGAAGAAGTGAAGGAAGGCCGCTTCCGCGAGGACCTCTATTATCGCCTCAACGTCTTTCCGATCACCATTCCGGCGCTGCGCCGCCGAAAGGAAGACATTCCGCATCTGGCGCGGGTTTTCGCCGAGCGATTTTCGGCGGAGCAGAAACTGCCCAATCCCGTTGGCCTCGATGCCAGCGCACTGGCGCTGCTGACGGCCTATGACTGGCCGGGCAATATCCGCCAGCTTGAAAATGCCGTTTTCCGTGCCGTGGTATTGTCGCAGGGCGGGGAACTGTCCGATTCCGATTTTCCGCAGATCGCTCTGCAACTGCCGGAATTTGCCGCCGGTGACGATGCGGACGATTCCATTCGTTCGCCATCCGGATCGTCCTTGAAGCTAGCGCCGTATTCGCCGCCGCCGCCGCCAGCTGCTGAAAGCCACGCGGTGATCGAGGAGCCGGCGGATATCTCCACCACGATTTACCGGGGCGGGAACCTCATTTCCAGCATGGACGAGTCGGGCAATATCCGTAAACTGGCGGAGATCGAAGAGGAACTTATCCGTTTCGCCCTCCGTTTTTATCGCGGACAGATGAGCCAGGTTGCAAGAAAACTCGGCATCGGCCGCTCGACGCTTTATCGCAAGCTGAAGGATTATGGCATCGATCCCGATGATCCGCTTCGAGATGCGGCGTGACGCTGCAAACGGCGCATTCCCCGGCAGATCGTGAAATTCGTTAACTTCTGAGCAAGGATATCCGCTTACCGTCTATAAACCTCTTGTTAGTGGCTGATTCACTATATAGAGGAAGGTTGCATGTGTGTGGCAATTTTGCCATCGTGTCACCGTATTTGACGTTCATTTGAGGCAATGTGACAGAAATTGTCTTCCAGGCGGGGATCGAATTGCCATATCTGCATCGGAATAACGCGCTTTCGGCAAAGATGGCGCGCGGCTTGATCAAGGATATATGCACGAAGCTGTCGGCACGCGCTGTCACCTTTGCCTGCCTGATGCTCGCCGCAATGCCCTTCGCAGGCGTTTCGGCGACGGAAGCTGCCGCCGAAACACGCAGCCTCAAACTGTATTATATCCACACACGCGAGAAGGCGGTCATCACCTTCAAGCGCAATGGAAAATATGACCAGAAAGGTCTGCAGGAGCTGAACCGGTTCCTGCGCGATTGGCGACGCAACCAGCCGACCCGCATGGATCCGCGCCTTTTCGATCTCGTCTGGGAAGTCTACCGCCGCAGCGGCGCCACCGATTATATCAACGTCGTTTCCGCCTTCCGTTCGCCGGAAACCAACGGTCTGCTGCGTTCGCGCACCAAGGGTGTGGCGGAAAAAAGCCAGCACATGCTCGGCAAGGCAATGGATTTTTACATACCCGGCGTGAAGCTTTCCCGCCTGCGCGAAATCGGCATGCAGATGCAGATCGGCGGCGTCGGCTTTTACCCCAGCTCCGGTTCTCCCTTCGTGCACATGGATGTCGGCGGCGTTCGCGCCTGGCCGCGCATGAGCCGCCAGGAACTGGTACGTATCTTCCCGAACGGCAATACGCTGCATCTTCCTTCCGATGGCAAGCCACTTCCGGGTTACGAGCAGGCGCTCGCCGATTACAAGAAGCGCGTCAGCTCCTCTTCCATTCAGGTTGCCTCCAGCGCCGGTGCAGGCCCTGCCTCTTCCGGTGGCGGCAAGCGCAAGACGTTGCTGCAGGCGCTCTTTGGCGGCGGCGGCGACGAGGATGAAGATCCCGATAGCATCGCAGCGCCGGAGCCCGCAGAGCGACCGGCCGTCGCCCGTCCGGCCGCTCCGCAGCAGGCCGCTCCCGAGCCCGAACCGACGATTGCGGTTGCTTCCGCCCAATCTCTTCCCGGCGTGAACGATGCGCCGCTGCCGACGGCGCGACCCGCCTTCGGCAACCAGCCGCCGGCCAATACCGGCCTTGCGACGGCGCTTTATTCTCCGGCCCGCAATGCTGCGCAGGACGCGCTTCAGGCTGCAACCACGCCGACACCGGCGTCCGCTCCGGCCGAACGCCAGCAATTTGCCGATCTGGCTGAGGTTTCCGTGCCGGTGCCGACGCTTCTCGGGCCGCGTGGCATGAGAGGTGACGCGGAAGGATCGATCCTGACGGCTTCCGCCGACGGTGCGACACCGGCGGCGGCGGGCGAGCTTGCCTCCGTGCCGGTTCCCGCCAACCGGCCGGCCGTGGCGGAAGCCCTGCTTGCCGCTGCCAATGCCGATCCGGAAGGCGAAGACGATCTCGCCGAGGCGCGGCAGGATACGCTTTCACCGACGGTGGTGGCGGCTCTTGAACAGAGCGGGCAGGCTGCACGGTCGCAGGTCCAGTCTGCTGCAATGCCGACGGCTGCGGCGTTCCCAGCCGCCGTCAACCACAAGGTCACGGTTGCGCCTGCTCAAACCGCCAAGGCGGAGCCGCAGCAAGGTTTCGGTGACGCCTTCGACCTGAAGCCCGCCATCAATGGTGGTCTCCCGGCCGGCCTGCCGACCAAGGGCGCGCGCCCGAGCAAGCAGGATGCGGCGGTTTCCCATCAGGCCATGGTTGGTGGTGGTCGCCTGACGCACGATCTGATCTCGGATTGGGCGCTGAACCAGAACAAGGGCACGACCGGACGCTCGGTAAAGGCGCCGCGTGTCATTGCCAACCGTATGCTCAGCCACGACATGTCGGCGTCTGCCACTTCGGCGAGCTTCAGGCCTGGCGCCGTGGCCATCGAATCCAGCCGCTTCAGCACGCCGATAAAGATGCACTGACCCGGCCTCTGCAACAACAGGGCCGACAGGCCAATAAAAAACCCGCCGGCGACGGCGGGTTTTTTAATGCCGGATATTGGCGTTGTCAGACGCCGCTTTGGCCGTCAGAGCCGATATAGGCGATACGCACCATGTTGGTCGCTCCCGGCGTGCCGAGCGGAACGCCGGCGGAAATGATGATGCGGTCGCCCGGCTTGCCGAAACCCTCCGAAACGACGATGCGACAAGCGCGGTTCACCATGTCGTCCAGATCGCTGGCATCGCCGGTGACGACGCAGTGCAGGCCCCAGACGACCGACAGGCGGCGTGCGGTCTGGATGATCGGCGACAGCGCAATGATCGGCACCTGCGGCCGCTCGCGCGAGGCGCGCAGGCCGGTCGTGCCGGAAGAGGTATAGGTCACGATCGCCGCAAGCTTCAGCGTTTCGGCGATCTGGCGGGCGGCGAGCGAAATGGCGTCGGCGCCCGTCGGCTCCGGCTGGGCGCGCTGCGCATAGATGATGTTGGAATAATGCGGGTCCTGTTCCACCGTGCTGGCAATGGAGGCCATGGTGGAAACGGCTTCGACCGGATAGTCGCCCGAGGCGGATTCAGCCGAAAGCATGATGGCGTCCGCGCCTTCGAACACGGCCGTGGCCACGTCGGACACTTCCGCACGGGTCGGCACGGGAGCGGAAATCATCGATTCCAGCATCTGCGTGGCGACCACAACCGGCTTGCCAGCGCGGCGGCATGCGCGGGTGAGCTGTTTCTGGATGCCGGGAACGGCTTCCAGCGGCATTTCGACGCCGAGGTCGCCTCGGGCAACCATCAATGCGTCGGAAAGCTCGATGATTTCCTCGATGCGTTCGACGGCCTGCGGCTTCTCGATCTTGGACATCAGGCCGACGCGGCCACGCGCGATCTTGCGCACTTCGGCAAGGTCTTCCGGGCGCTGGACGAAGGAAAGCGCGACCCAGTCCACCTCGTTGGTGGCGAGAACGGCATCGAGGTCGACGCGGTCCTTGTCGGTCAGGACGCCCACTCCGAGAAGCGTATCGGGCAGGCTGATGCCCTTGCGGTCCGAAATCCGGGTGCCGGAAATGACCGTGGTGACGATGCTTTTGCCGTCGCTTTTTTCCGCGCGCAGGTGCAGTTTGCCGTCATCGATCAGCAGGCGGTGGCCGGGCTTGACCGCTTCGAGAATTTCGGGATGCGGCAGGAAAACGCGGGTATTGTCGCCCGGCGTATTGTTGTCGTCCAGCGTGAAGGTCTGGCCCGGGACCAGTTCGACCTTGCCTTCGGCGAATTTTCCGACGCGAAGCTTGGGACCCTGCAGGTCGGCCAGAATGCCGATGGGGCGGCCGTTGCGGCTCTCGACCGAACGGATGCGCTGAATGAGCGTTCGCATCACGTCGTGGCTCGCATGGCTCATGTTGATCCGGAAAAGATCCGCGCCAGCAAGATGCAGCTTCTCGATCATCGCCTCTTCGGACGAGGCCGGGCCGAGAGTTGCAAGAATTTTGACTTTGCGGTTACGCTTCATCAGTTTTGATTTCCCTGTGTGCCTGGTGCATCGGCAAGCTGGACCATCCAGCTACCCTGTCTGCCCGTGTCATATTCCTTGAAACCCATTCTCTGGAAGCTGCGGGCATAACAATCGTCTACGCCTTCGATCTTGAATTCGTTCTCCGCCACGCACATGTTGACGTCGCCCGTCCAGCGACCGCCCGCGGCGGCATCTTCGGCATAAAGATAATAATAACGGGACTGCAACTCACCCTCGATCAGCGTCGCGCAGGTGGAGGAAGGCACCTGCCACCAGCCTTCGCTGACCCAGCCTTCCTGTGCCCGATAACCGATCGCCACTCCAACGAGATTTTGCGTGGTGTTGCACACGCGAAAATCCGCACGTGCGGGTTCCGCTATCAGGAACGGGGTCATAAACAGTGCCGCTGCGGAAAAAAGACGGGCGATGTGCCGAAAATGGCGGGGACGAGCGAGAGATGACTGAGTCACGGCTTCCATCCGGATTCCATGGTTATAATGAACACACTTCTTGGCGTGGCCGCCCAAGAAAGTCAACGCGATTTTAATCGATTATATTGTTCGTGGGATCATGAGTGCGGTAAGGTAGATGGCTGTTCTTTCGCCGAAACTTGCGCCCGGCCTCAAGCCATGCCATCAAGCTTTTCTCCTCAATCCTGCCCCAGAAAATCATCGATGACCGACTTCATACCTTATGAAATCATAGAAGGCGAATATGACAAAGGCATGGTTCTTCTGGCCGACCATGCGATGAACCTTCTGCCGGCACACTACGGCAAACTTGGACTTCCGCAAACCGCTTTTCATCGCCATATCGCATTTGACATCGGCATAGAGGGATTGACCCGGTCGCTCGCCGCCCGTCTCGGCGTTCCGGCGGTGCTCGGACGGTTTTCGCGGCTGCTGATCGATCCGAATCGCGGCGAGGACGATCCGACCCTCGTCATGAAGATTTCGGACGGGGCGATCATCCCCGGCAACCACCCGATTTCGGATGAGGAATGGCAAAGGCGCATCGAACTGTTTCATCGGCCCTATCACGACGCCGTCGAGCGCGTGCTGACAGGGGTTGCCGAAGCATCGGGTGAGGCGCCGCTGGTCTTGTCGCTGCATTCCTACACGCCGTTCTGGAAGGAAACGCCGCGGCCCTGGCATGCGGCGGTTCTGTGGGATACGGATCACCGCGCGGTCGATCCGCTTCTGGCGCATCTGCGCGCCACCGGCGACATTCTGGTCGGCGATAACGAACCCTATGACGGGGCGCTGAAGGGTGACACCATGTATCGTCACTGCATGATGAAGGGCATACCGCATGCGCTTCTGGAGGTTCGGCAGGATCTGATTTCGGATGAAGAGGGGATTGCCGCTTGGTCGGACCGCCTCGCTCCCATTTTCGCCGCAATGAACGACGATCCGGTTCTGCATGAATATCAGCTGTTCGCCTCTCGCACCGGCCCCTATTGAGCCTGGAGTTGCCCCATGACGAAAGAGAACGATAACAGGCAGATCGAATTCGAGGCGGCAGCCTTCCGTCGCCTTGTGCAGCACCTTCGCGAGCGTCACGATGTGCAGAACATCGACATGATGAATCTCGCAGGCTTCTGCCGCAATTGCCTTTCCAACTGGTATCGGGAGGCGGCCGAGGCCGCCGGTGTTGCGCTCAGCAAGGATCAATCCCGGGAAATCGTCTATGGCATGTCCTATGATGACTGGAAGGAAAAATACCAGGCTGAGGCGAGCGGCGCCCAGAAAGCCGCCTTTGAACAGAACAGACCGAAGGAATAACCCCCTGATCGATGGAAACGACTTGACGTGAGGCCCGGCAATGGGCAGTTCACAGGCCTGAATTTGTGCCGCCCGGCCGGCGGTGACCGGGAAATTTCCCGCCGGATCGAATGAACGAGGCTCAGACGAGCCGCCAATGAAGGATGATATGATGGACGAAACGAGCACCACCGAAACCGTCGCCGCTGCGGAACTGCGCCAGTTCATCGAGCGTGTCGAGCGTCTCGAGGAAGAAAAGGCTGCGATTCAAGGCGACATCAAGGATGTTATGGGCGAGGCGAAAGGCCGTGGTTACGATACCAAGGCGATTCGCACGATCATCCGGCTGCGCAAGAAGGATGCCAATGAGCGCATCGAGGAAGAAACGATTCTTCAGACCTATATGGCCGCGCTCGGCATGGAATGATCGGCTGACGATCCCCTGATGAAAATCGCCGCTTCTGCGGCGATTTTTTTGATCCGGTCAAACTCAGCCGCGCGTGCCGGCCAGTTTCTCCGACAGATCGACCGCCTGTTTGCGGGCATCCTTGTCGGCGGGATAGAGCGCCAGATAACGCTCCCACGCCTTCAGCGCCAGTTCTTCGCGGCCCGACGCTTCAAGGATATTGGCAAGGCTTGCCAGCGCCGGAAAATAGCGCGGCTCCTTTTCCAGCGTCAGGTTGATATCGGCCATTGCCTTGCGCGTGTCGCCATCGGCAAAATGCACCATGGCGCGGCGATAGGGCGCCTGTACATAGTCCGGGTCGAGCAGGATCACCTGGTCGAGAAAATCATAGGCCGCAGCGTTGCGCTTCTCGTCCGCGGCTTCGCCGGCCCATTGCATCAGGAGATTGATCGTCGCGCTGCCGGAATCGTTCCATTCGGAGGCGATCTGGTTGGCGATGCTGCGCGCCTTGACCGCATTCCGTTCTTTTTTCAGCGATGCGAAGAGGGTATCGACGGTTTTTGCCGGCGAAGAGGTCGATTCCGTCGCAGCAGGAAACTGGCCGTCCGCAGCATGACCAATATTGATCAGTCCCGGAAACGGGAGGCCCGACAGCAGGAAAGCCTGAGCGACGATGATAGCCGTGCAAAAACGATTTGGGCGCATGGGTTAAAGATTAACCCGCCTGCGCCCAATATCAAATGCAAAGTTCTGCTCTGTCAACAAAGTGATCCGCGCGCTCAATCGCGAACCGCAGCCGCAGTCAATCAGCCCTGACGAGCCTTGAAGCGCGGGTTCTGCTTGTTGATGATGTAGACGCGGCCCTTGCGGCGAACCAGGCGGTTATCGCGATGACGGGCCTTAAGCGCTTTAAGCGAATTCTTGATCTTCATTTTACTGGTCCGCAGTTTTGCACGGTTTCTGCCGTGCTTATTCAAACAATCAAAAGCGCGCAACGGGGCGCGCTCTTTTCGGTTGGCAGGCAGATACCCGTTTGAGCCCTGCCTGTCAACACTCGGCCGCGTCTTTGCCTTAAAAGACGAGGGTTTTTCCTGTGTGCAGAAGCTCGGTCACATGGCCCATCTTGCGGCCCGGCCGGGCTTCGGTCTTGCCATAGAGGTGTACGAGACAGTCTTTTTTCGAAAGCCATGCCGGCACATCGTTGATGTCATCGCCGATGAGGTTGGTCATGACGCAATCGGAGTGGCGCTGCGTGCTGCCCGGCGCAAGGCCGGATACGGCCCGGATATGCTGCTCGAACTGCGAGATCACGCAGGCGGCTTCGGTCCAGTGGCCGGTATTGTGGACACGCGGCGCCATTTCATTGGCGACCAGCGAGCCGTCCGGCAGGACGAAAAACTCGATGCCGATGACGCCGACATAATCGAGCGCGGCCAGAAGCTTTTCCGCCGATTGCACGGCAACCGCCTTCGCCGCGTCGGAAAGCGCGGCGGGAACGGTCGATGTGTGCAGAATACCGTTGAGATGGACGTTTTCGGCCGGATCGTAGCAGGTGACGGCCCCATCGCCGAAACGGGCGGCGATGATCGAAATTTCCCGCTCGAAGGGGACGAAGCTCTCAAGGATCAGCGGCACGCTCCCGAGCGCCTCGAAGGCGCCGGTAAGGTCTTCGCCGCCCCGGAACAGGCGTTGCCCCTTGCCGTCATAACCCATGCGGCGGGTTTTCAGCACGCCCTTGCCTCCGAAGGCGGCGAGAGCCGATTCCAAATCGTCCTGGCTGTCCACAGCGCGGAAATCGGCGGTGGGAATACCGCAACCGTTGAGAAAGCGTTTTTCCGTCAACCGGTCCTGCGAGGCGCTGAGCGCCTGCGGCGGCGGATAGACAGGAACGGAGAGGCTGAGCTTTTCGGCGGCAGCGACGGGCACGTTCTCGAACTCATAGGTCACGACATCGCAGCGGCTTGCGAGTGCGGCAAGCGCCTTTTCATCGTCATATTCCGCCACGATCTGCTCGTTGCAGGCCTGCGCAGCCGGACAATCGGACTGCGGTTCCAGCACGATGGTCCGGTGGTTGAGACGCGCCGCGGCCATCGCCAGCATCCGGCCGAGCTGGCCGCCGCCGATGATGCCGATGGTCAGATTATTCGTCTTTGCCATCGCTTGTGTCGTCACTGGGCGCTGTCCATGGGATATTCCGCGACAGCCGCCGACTGGCGCGCACGCCAGGCATCCAGCCGGTCAGCGAGGTCCTCGTCGCTCAGCGCCAGAACGGCTGCGGCGAGAAGGGCCGCATTGATTGCGCCGGCCTTGCCGATGGCGAGCGTGCCGACGGGGATGCCGGCGGGCATCTGCACGATGGAATAGAGGCTGTCCTGACCGGACATGGTCTTTGACTGCACCGGAACACCGAAGACCGGCAGCGGCGTCATCGAGGCCGTCATGCCCGGCAGGTGGGCGGCGCCGCCGGCGCCGGCGATGATGACCTTGAAGCCTTCGTCCTTCGCGCCATTGGCAAAGTCATAAAGCCGGTCCGGCGTGCGGTGGGCGGAAATGATGCGCGCTTCGTATTCCACATCGAGCGCATCCAGCGTATCGGCGGCGTTCTTCATGGTTTCCCAATCCGACTGGCTGCCCATGATGATGGCGACGGGGGGTGTTTCTGCTGTCACGTAACGTCTCCGGCTCAGGCGATGATATCGGGAATGACCTGGTCTTCGAGCTGGGTCATCTTGTCCTTGACGGCCAGCTTCTTCTTTTTCATGCGCTGTATTCGCAGCGCATCGCAGCTGGTCTGGATCATCGCGTTGATCGCCGCGTCATAATCCTCATGCTCCTGGCGCAGCCGCGCCAGCGTGAGCCTGATGTCCGCCTGGTCCTGATCGGGCATCTCGTCATCCCCATTTTATGCCGCCGGATCGGCTCCGGCGCGTATGTCATCGGTTCTGGAGGCTCTATCATCAAATCGCGGTAACGGGAAGTTATCCCTTGCGACCAAATTGCCCACTTATTGCCTTCATTTCGCCTTCGACAAGCCGGTCGATCCGTGTCACATTGTCGTCGCAAACCTGAAACTCCAGCGATGGAGAGCTGGAGGTAGGTTCAAAAAGGAAGGACGTGCCGCATGACCATTCAGGCTCATATTGCATCGCTCGAAAAGAAACACGGTGCTCTGGAGGAGGAGCTCGAAAGTATTCTTGCTTCCCCGTCGTCTGACGATAGAGAGATCGCGGACCTTAAACGTCGTAAACTGCGCCTGAAGGATGAATTGCAGAGGCTGAAAGCCTCGACGAGGCATTGAATGACGCAAGAACCGCAGCCTTCGATGAGATGAAGGACTGACGGTTTGACCTTTTCGGCCCTGGCGGCACCTGCGGTGCAGCCGGGGCTTTTTAATGGCTGCCGAAGACTAGAATGGCAGCCCGTCCCACAGCAGTTTTAATGCCGCGATCAATGCCATGCTGTACATCAGCGGGTAAAACACCGCCGGTTTCAGATATTTCACCACCCTGGCTCCGGCAAGCGTCGCCAGCATCGCCACCGGCAGCAGGCTCGCCGATGTCTTGAGATTGCCGGCATCGAGGGCGCCAAGCGCGAAATAGGGAATGAGCTTGATGGCGTTCATGATGGCGAAGAAGCGCACGCTCATGCCGGTATAGGTCTTCGGATCGAGCTTCAGCGGCAGGACGTAGATCTGAAAGGGCGGGCCGCCCGCATGCGCGACGAAGCTCGCATAACCCGACAGGCTGGACCAGAGCGTTGCGGCGACGGGACGCTGCGGTTTGGCCGGAATTTCCCGGCCTTTCCGGCTTTTGAGGCTTTCGTAGAAATAGCGCAGCACGAACAGGATCGTGACCGAGGCGACCACCAGACGCATGGCGTCGGCCGAGATGAGGCTTGAGGTTGCCCAGCCCAGAGCGATGCCGGCGATTGCACCCGGCAGCATGATGAGCAGTGTCTGCCGGTGATTATGGTGTCGCCACGCCCAGAGCGCCACGAGATCCATGACAATCAGGATCGGCAAAAAGATCGCCGCCGCCTGGACCGGCGAGACTGCCAGCGCCATCAGCGGCACGCCCATCAACGCCAGTGCGCCGCCCAGCCCGCCCTTGGAAAGGCCAACGAGCACGACTGCGGGAATGGCGACGAGAAAAAAATGAAAATCGGTCAGCATGGATGGAAGGTTGATCCTTTCGCCGGTCCGGTTTATCGGATTTATCATATCAAAACGAGTGCAGATCGCGCCGGAAGTGTCTTCTGCCTGAAATGGACGAACCGATGACCATAGTTGAAGACCGTTGCCGCCTTGTCCTGATCGTCCCGCAATCGGACGATGCGCAAAAGCAGGCGACAGAGGTGGAAGAGGCTCTACGGGGCGGCGATGTGGCCTCCGTCATCATTCCGCAATACGGTCTGGATGACGCCGCTTTCCAGAAACGTGCCGAAGTGATCGTGCCGATCGTACAGAAGGCGGGCGCCGCGGCCCTGATCGCCGGCGACAGCCGCGTTGCCGGCCGGGTCAAGGCGGATGGTCTGCATGTGGCGGGCAATGCCGAAGCGCTTGCCGAGGCGGTTGAAAAATTCACGCCGAAACTGATCGTCGGCGGCGGCAATGCCGATGACCGGCACAAGGCGCTGGAACAGGGCGAGGCCAATCCGGACTATGTGTTTTTCGGAAAGCTGGAAGGCGACATCAAGCCGGAGGCGCATCCCAAGAACCTGGCGCTCGGTGAATGGTGGGCCTCGATGATCGAAATTCCGGCCATCGTCATGGGCGGCACGGAGCTGTCCTCGGTGGTTGTCGTGGCCGAAACCGGCGTTGAATTCGTGGCGATGCGCGGCGGCGTTTTCGACAATGCCGCCGGCGCCGCCCAGGCGGTTTCCGAAATCAACGCCTTGCTTGACGAAAAAGCGCCACGGTTTGACGGTTGATACAGGCGATGATCATGCGCTCTGTTCCTCTCCGTCTTTCCGTTTCGCTGCTGGCGTTCGCTTTCGGCGCGCCGGCGGGTGTCGCCTTTGCGCAATCCGGGCCGCAGAGTGAAAGCAATGCGCTGTCCCGCCAGATGGAAGACGAGGCCCAGCCGTCCCGTCAGGGCAGGGTGCAATCGGAAGAGCAGAAGGACCTGCAGCCCTCTGCGGGCGTCAATGTCTATCAGCGCATGGGTGCGGACCTGCCGGCCCTGCCGCCTGAAAAGGAATTCAAGGGCCGGGTGGACGAAGCCTATGGCCATTTTCAGCGCGGTGAATATGTCCAGGCGCTCGACAAGGCGTTGACGCGTGCGCAAAACGGCGATGCGCCCGCCCAGACGCTGGTGGCGGAAATGATGTCGCGGGGCCTAGGCATCGCCCGCGACGAAAAGACCGCCGCCTTCTGGTATCAGCAGGCGGCCGAGGGTGGTGATCCCGTCGCCATGTTCAAATTCGCGCTGATCCTGATGGAAGGCAAGTTCGTCACACGCGACAAGGCCAAGGCCGACGATTTCATGCGGCGCGCGGCGGAGGCCGGCAATGCTTCCGCCGAGTTCAACTGGGGTCAGATTCTGGTGTCGGAGAACCCCGGCGCCAAGGGGCTCCTGATGGCTTTGCCGTTTTACGAAAAATCCGCCGAACAGGGCATTGCCGATGCGCAATATGCGGTGTCGCAGATCTACTGGTCTGTGAAGGACGTTCCCGCCGAAAAAAAGGCCAGGGCGCGTGACTGGCTGACACGGGCGGCCAAGGCCGGCTACGATACCGCGCAGGTCGATCTCGGCATCTGGCTGGTCAATGGTTTCGGCGGCGAGCGCAATCTGGATGAAGGTTTCCGCTGGCTTTACGGGGCGGCCCAGCGCGGCAATGTCGTGGCGCAGAACAAGGTGGCTCATCTCTATATTCAGGCGCTCGGCACCCGGCCCGATCCGGTGGAGGCGGCCAAATGGTACGTATTGTCCCGCCGCGCCGGGCTGAAGGATCCGAGGCTGGAGGACTTTTATCTCGGCATCACCGACGAGCAGCAGAAAAAGGCGATCGATGCTGCCAATCGGTTCCGCCCGATGTGACACGGCCGCCTTTCCTTTGCCGTCGACATTCCCATTCGGGCTTTTTGCCTTGAATTTCCGCGCGTTTTGTGGTCTTGAACCGCAAACTTTCAATTCAAGAAAATAATGACGTGCCTGCCCGATGTGCTTTCGGGCGGTTCGCCAGCTTTCCAGGAAACAACATCGATGGCCCGTTCAGCCCTTCTCAATGTCATGGTTCAGGCCGCCATCAAGGCGGGTAAGTCTTTGTCGCGTGACTTCGGTGAAGTGCAGAACCTTCAGGTTTCGGTCAAGGGACCGAGCGATTTCGTTTCGCAGGCGGACCTGAAAGCCGAAAAGATCGTGCGCGATGAACTGATGAAGGCCCGCCCGACCTACGATTTTCTGGGCGAGGAAGGCGGCGAGGAAAAGGGCACGGACGGCGCGCATCGCTGGATCGTCGATCCGCTGGACGGCACCACCAACTTCCTGCACGGTATTCCGCATTTCGCGGTTTCCATCGCGCTGGAGCGGAATGGCGAGGTTGTCGCCGGCGTGATCTTCAATCCGGCAACCGACGAACTCTATACCGCCGAGCGCGGCGGCGGCGCCTTCCTCAACGACCGCCGCATCCGCGTTGCGGCGCGCAAGGTGCTTACCGATTGCGTCATCGGCTGCGGCGTGCCGCATCTCGGCCGCGGCAATCACGGCAAGTTCCTGGTCGAGCTTCGCCACGTCATGGGCGAGGCCGCCGGCATCCGCCGCATGGGTGCAGCGTCGCTCGATCTGGCTTATGTCGCCGCGGGCCGGCTTGACGGTTTCTGGGAAACCGAACTCTCGCCCTGGGACATGGCGGCCGGTCTGGTGCTGATTCGTGAAGCCGGCGGCTTTGCCTCCGACATCAAGGGCGGCACGGATATCTTCGGTAACGGTTCCGTTGCGGCCGGCAATGAATATATCCACAAGGCGCTGGTCGAGGTCGCAAACCGACCCGTGCCGGGCCGCTGAGCCGTTTTCAGCGAAAAACCTGTCATTTTCTGCAAGTTTTAGACGCCCGGCGAATGTTCACCGGGCGTTTTCGTTTTCGATTGCCAGGGTCCTGTCCGCTTTCATGAAATGCCTGTGACGAAAGACCGGCTTTTCGCTTCAAATCGTCGCAATTTTCAAATAGCTTCCGCTTGATACGTGACCAGAGGGAATGCGAACGTTATGGCGGATTCGGAGCTGCTCGATCTCGGCGTCGAGAAACCGGTGAACACGCGGCAATACAGTCACAAGCTGTCCAGCCCCACACCGTTTCTCTGGACGATGGTTCTGTTTCTGATCCTCGTGGGCTTTCTCGCCGCCATTCTTTACCGGCAGGCGCACACCGCCTTCATGACCAATCCGGGGCTCAACGGTTTCATTCTCGGCGTTCTCGCCATCGGCATCATTCTGGTCTTTACCCAGACCATGAGCCTGCGCTCCGAGGTCCGCTGGTTCAATGCCTTCCGTGCCGCCGGCAGCGTTGAAAAGGTCGGCCGCGCACCGAAACTGCTTGCGCCCATGAGCACGCTGATCGGCAAGCGCGGAGAAGTCCGGCTTTCCACGGTCACGCAGCGGACGATTCTCGATTCCATCGCCACCCGCCTGGATGAATCACGCGATACATCGCGTTACCTTGTCGGCCTTCTGGTGTTTCTCGGTCTGCTCGGCACCTTCTGGGGCCTGATCGGCACCATCGGCGCCATCAGCAACGTCATCCAGTCGCTTGATCCAAGCGCCGGCGACAGCAACGATATCCTCAGCTCGCTCAAGGCCGGTCTCACCGCGCCGCTTGCCGGCATGGGAACGGCCTTTTCCTCGTCGCTTCTTGGTCTTTCGGGCTCGCTGATTCTCGGTTTTCTCGATCTTCAGGCCGGTCGTGCGCAGAACCGCTTCTACACCCAGCTCGAAAACTGGCTGTCATCGGTAACGGATACGGCGACGGACGGGCCGCGGGAATTCAAGGCGGAACCCGGCGCCGTGGTCAGCACCGAGCGTTCGCTTGCTGCCATGACCAGCCTTGCCGAAGGCATTCAGGGCCTCGTCAAGAACATGCGCAGCGAGCAGCAGATGTTGCGCGACTGGATCGAGGCGCAGCAGGAGGAATCGAAATCGCTCCGCCGCACGCTCGACCGGCTGTCGGCGCGGATCGACAGCGATACGAAATCGCCCGGACGCACCCGCCACGATAACGGGAGCGAGTAGCCATGGCGCTTGCGCGCAACCGCCGCCGTGACAGGGGCGTGGATTACTGGCCGGGTTTCGTCGATGCGCTGTCGACGCTGCTGATGGCCATCATGTTCTTGCTGACGGTTTTCGTGCTGGCGCAATTCGTGCTGTCGCGGGAAATTACCGGCAAGGACGAGGTATTGACCCGCCTCAATAGCCAGATCGCCGAATTGACCGAGCTTCTGGCCATGGAAAAAGGCAACAAGCAGGATATAGAGGATGCGCTGGCGAGCCTGCAATCGACGCTTGCCGCATCTGAAAATGAACGTTCACGGCTGCAGGCGCTTCTTGATGCGGGATCGGGCAGCAATGCCAACACCAATGCCCGGATCGGCAGCCTGACCGGCGAACTGGACGAGCAGCGGCAGGCCAATTCCCGTGCCTCCGCGCAGATCGAACTGCTGAACCAGCAGATCGCGGCGCTGCGGGCACAGATCGCGTCGGTGGAAGCCGCCCTGCAGGCCTCGGAGGCCAAGGACGCCTCGTCGCAGGTCAAGATCGCCGATCTCGGCCGCCGCCTCAATGTTGCGCTGGCGCAGCGGGTGCAGGAGCTGAACCGCTATCGTTCGGATTTCTTCGGCCGCCTGCGCGAAATCCTCTCGGACCGCGAAAACATCCGCATCGTCGGCGATCGTTTCGTCTTCCAGTCAGAGGTGCTGTTTCCTTCCGGCGGCAGCGACCTCAATCCGGAAGGGCAGGCCGAAATGGCGAAACTCGCGGCGGCTCTTATCGATCTCGCCAAGGAAATTCCGGCCGAAATCAACTGGGTCCTGCGCGTGGACGGCCATACGGACAATGTCCAGCTTTCCGGTTCCGGCCGTTACCGCGACAACTGGGAACTTTCCTCTGCCCGCGCCACATCCGTGGTGAAATTCCTGGTCTCCAGGGGCGTGCCGGCAAACCGGCTGGTTGCCGCCGGTTTCGGCGAATATCAGCCGATTGCGGAAGGCGATACGCCGGAAGCACGGCAGCAGAATCGCCGTATCGAACTCAAGCTCACCGAGCGCTGATATAGACAGCCACATCATGGCAGTTGCCTTCTGGCGGAAGTGAATTTACGTTCGCGTAAAAGTAATTCCGTCATATCTGGGAGGGGCTGATGGAGCGCTATGATGTGATTGTCGTCGGCGCGGGGCTTGCCGGGCTGGTGGCGGCGACGGAGGTCGCCGAACGAGGCCTCAGCGTCTGTGTCGTTGATCAGGAAGGGGAGCAGAATCTTGGCGGGCAGGCCTTCTGGTCGCTGGGAGGGTTGTTTTTCGTCGATAGTCCCGAGCAGCGCCGGATGCGGGTGCGCGATAGTCTCGACCTTGCAAGGCAGGACTGGTTCGGTTCGGCCGGTTTCGATCGTCCTGAAGATCATTGGCCTCGCCGGTGGGCGGAAGCCTATCTGAATTTCGCCGCCGGCGAGAAGCGTGAATGGCTGCACCGCATGGGCATGCGCTGGTTTCCCGTGGTCGGCTGGGCCGAACGCGGCGGCGGCCTTGCCCATGGTCACGGCAATTCCGTTCCACGGTTTCATGTCACATGGGGCACCGGCCCCGGCGTGTTGGCGCCTTTCGTCAACAAGGCGCAGGAGATGGCGGCAAGCGGCCGACTGACCTTCCGGTTCCGCCATCGCGTCGACCGCCTGGAAATGGCCGATGGCAGGGTGACCGGGGTTTCGGGCGTTGTCCTCACAACCGATCCGGTGCTGCGCGGACAAAAAAGCAGCCGGGACGTGGAGGGCGATTTCAGCTTTTCCGCTTCTGCGGTCATCGTCAGTTCCGGCGGCATTGGCGGCAATCAGGAACTGGTGCGGCGCAACTGGCCGGTGGAACGGCTGGGTCGGCCGCCGGAAGACATGGTTTGTGGCGTACCCGCGCATGTGGATGGCCGCATGATCGGCATCACCGAGGCAGCCGGCGGCGGCGTCATCAACCGCGACCGCATGTGGCATTATACCGAGGGTGTGAAGAACCACGATCCGATCTGGCCCGACCACGGTATCCGTATTCTGCCCGGTCCTTCATCCTTCTGGTGCGATGCCGACGGAAACCGTCTGTCCGCCCCCGCCATGCCGGGCTTCGATACGCTCGGCACGCTGAAGATGCTGGGGGAGCGCGGCAGCAGTTACAGCTGGTTCATTCTGACCAAGGCGATCATCAAGAAGGAATTCGCGCTTTCAGGCTCCGAGCAAAATCCGGATCTGACGGGCAAGGATGTACGGCTGCTGCTTAAACGGCTGGGCAAGGAACCACCAGGGCCGGTGCGGGCTTTCATGGAGCGCGGCGAGGATTTCGCCGTCCGCGATACGCTGGAAGAACTTGTGGCGGCGATGAATGCCATCAGTGGCGACGACCGGCTGGATATCGGTCATATCCGCCAGCAGATCGAAGCGCGCGACCGGGAAATCGAGAATGGTTTCAGCAAGGATGCGCAGGTAACGGCAATCCATGGTGCGCGCCGTTATCTCGGTGACAAGCTGATGCGGACGGCAAAACCGCACCGCCTGCTCGATCCGGCAAGGGGACCGCTGATTGCCGTGCGACTGCATGTGCTGACGCGCAAGACGCTGGGAGGCCTGCATACCGACCTTGAGGCGCGGGTGCTGGATGCGGCGGGTCAACCGGTGCCGGGCCTTTATGCCGCTGGTGAGGTGGCGGGTTTCGGCGGTGGCGGCATGCATGGTTATAACGCGCTGGAGGGCACCTTCCTTGGCGGATGCCTGTTTTCAGGTCGCGTTGCCGGGCGCTGCGTGCTGGCGTGAAGGGTTTAGGCCAAGGCAGGTTCAGGCCTGGGCGCGCAACTCGTCGGGACCGGTCTGGAATTGCAGCCGGGCGAGCCTTGCATAAAGACCATTCTGGCGAATGAGGCTCTGATGCGTGCCCTCCTCGATGATGCGGCCCTCATCCATCACCAGAATGCGGTCGGCCTTCAGCACGGTGGCAAGGCGATGGGCGATGACGATGGTGGTGCGGGTATCCATCAGCTCGTCGAGCGCTTTCTGCACCAGCGTTTCGCTTTCCGCGTCAAGCGCCGACGTCGCTTCATCGAGCAGCAGGATAGGCGCATTGCGCAGGATGGCGCGGGCAATGGCGATGCGTTGGCGCTGGCCTCCGGAAAGGGTCACGCCGCGTTCGCCGACCTGGGTATCGTAACCGTCGGTGAGACGCGTGATGAAGCTGTCCGCCTGCGCAGCGATGGCGGCGGCGCGCACCTCCTCGCGTGTGGCTTCCGGTCGGCCAAAGGCGATATTATCGTGGATGGAGGCGGCGAAGATGGCCACATCCTGTGGCACGATGGACAGGCGTGCGCGCAGATCGGTGAGGCTGACCTCGCGTATATCCACGCCATCGACCGTGATGCGTCCCTGTTGCGGATCGTAAAACCGCATCAGCAGTGAAAAGACGGTGCTCTTGCCCGCACCCGAAGGCCCGACGATGGCGATGGTTTCGCCGGCACTGACCTTGAAGGAGAGACCGGAAACGATCGGCCGCCCTGTCGCGAGCGGATAGACAAAATCGACATTCTTAAATTCGGCCTCGCCGCGCGGTGGCTGAGGCATGGCGACGGGCGATGTGGGTTCCGCCACGGGCGAGCGCTCATTCAGCAGTTCGGACAGCCGTTCGGCCGCACCGCCCGCTTGCGCCAGTTCCCCCCAGACTTCCGAGAGCTGGCCGAGACCGCTTGCGGCGATGACCGAATAAAGCACGAACTGGCCGAGCGTGCCCGCCGTCATGCCGCCGGAGAGGACGTTTTGCGCGCCATACCAGAGAATGCCGACGACGCTGCCGAAGACCAGGGCAATGGCGACAGCGGTGAGGATGGAGCGGGCGCCGATCGCCGCGCGCGCACCCTGATAGGCGGCTTCCACGGAAGCGCCGTAACGGGCATTTGCCAGCGCCTCGGCATTGAAGGATTGCACGGTGCGGCTCGCCGCGATCGTCTCGGAAGCATAGGCGGCGGAATGCGCCAGGGTATCCTGCGTGGTGCGGGAGCGGGCGCGAACGGAACGTCCGAAAGCGATCAGCGGAAATACGATGAAAGGGATGGCAAGGAGGGCGAGGCCGGAAAGGCCGGGGCTGGTATAGATCATCATCGCCACCGCGCCACAACACATGATGATGTTGCGCAGCGCCACGGAGGCCGAGGACCCGAAGGCAGAGCGAATCTGCACCGTATCGGCGGTCAGCCGTGATGCCAGTTCACCGGAGCGGCTGGAATCGAAAAACTGCTGGGACAGCGTGGTGAGATGGGCAAAGACGTCGCGGCGCAGATCGGCAACGACCCGTTCACCAATCGTCATGACGTAATAATAACGCATGGCGCTGGCGAGCGCGAGGATGACGGCAATCGCCAGAAGCATGGCGAAATAGCTGTTGATCATGCCGCCATCCGGCGTCTGAAATCCGTGGTCGATGATGCGGCGAACGGCAAGCGGCAGGGCCAGCGTCGTGGCGGAAGAAAGAACAAGCGCAAAAAGGGCTGCCGCCATCAGGCCGCGATAACGCCGAAGATAGGGAAACAGACCGAGAAGCGGTTTCAGGCTTCTCTGTTTCGCCGCTTTCTGCTCTTCAATGTCTGCCACGTCCTCTATGCTCCTCATTGCGCGCCGTTTTCGGCCTTTTGTGCGGGAATTTCCGGCTTGCGGTGAAATTCCCGCCCCTGTATCCATCTCCCTCTCACAAGCGGATGGCAGGCTCTTGTTATCTCGGCGACCTTCATGTATAGGCTCCGCATCGAATTGGGAAGCCATAGCCCATCTGGTCTATGGCTTCATTTATTGAAATGGCTCAATTGACGCAATTGCGGCAATGGACCGCACGTCACTTAACCAGGAAGATTGTCATGAAGGCTGATATCCATCCCGCTTACCACACGATCAAGGTGGTCATGACCGATGGCACCGAATACGAAACCCGCTCCACCTGGGGTTCGGAAGGCGCTGTCATGAACCTTGAAATCGACCCCAAGTCCCATCCGGCATGGACGGGCGGCAACCAGCAGCTTATGGACCGCGGTGGTCGCGTTTCCAAGTTCAACAAGCGTTTCGGCGGCCTCGGCCTCTGATCCACTTGCGTACAGATTGTTTAAAAAAAAGCCCGGTTTTACTGGGCTTTTTTGTTGCGTTTCTCCGCCTTGATCAGTTGCAGGCAGCAGCTCTTGCAGCCTCATTGCGAATATACGCCGGTGAGGAATCATCAGAGCAAAGGTCGATACGGTCGCTTGCGTCCAAAAGTGGCTTTAGAGAAATATAAGCAGCAATGAGCAATGCCCATCCAGACGCCACTGCAATATACATTAAAAAACGCATATTTTCCTCTTTGGAAGATTTCAGCGCTATGCTGAAACATAAATTATCAACAACGCAGAATTAAAGGTCGTTAATGTTGATGACCGTTTTTCGCTTTAAACTAGAGCAATAGTTCGGCGTCTCGCCGTTCTATTGTTAGAAACAAAAAAGCAGGCCGATGAGCCTGCTTTTCAAATTGTCCCGATAAGGTCGTCTTTTCTCAGTTGATCGAGAAAGCCGTACGCAGGAGGTTGAGCTGCGCCTGCACGCTGTTTTCGTTGTCCGGCACCTTGGCCGCCTCGGACGGGCGATAAATCTCGCGGTCGAGCAGCGCAATGCGGTTCTGGAGGCGCAGCGAGCGCTCGATGAGATCGCGGAAGGATTCGGGTAGGTCGTTCCAGCCCGGCGCGTTGCGGTCGACATTGAAACTGTCGAGTCGCACCTTGTTCTTTTCACTCAGAACCTGGTCGCGCGTCATCTCGCCATTGTTGACGGCGCGCTGCAGCAGCAGCCAGGAGGCCATCTGCATCAGGCGGGTGGTGAGTCGCATCGATTCCGCCGCATAGAGCACGGAGGCCATGCGGGGCAGAACCTTCGAGGCGGCACGACCCGCGCCGTCGAGATAGCTTGCCGTTTCCTCAACCAGGGTCATGCCTTCGGTATAGAGGGTCTTGAACTGGTTGGAAGCAGCCGCGCGCCCCGCAAAGCTTATGGTATTTAAAACCTGTTCCGACATTTCTTTAAATCCCTGCTCACGCACCACACTGTCAGGCAACGACGATCCGGATATTTTGTTCCGGCTTTTAGTGTTTTCAGGATGGTATCTTTACCCGAAATGCGCAAGGCAATTATTAAAGAAGGGTTAATACCCACAGTTTTACCGAATCCGGGTAGCGGCAAAAAAAGAGCCGCGAAAGCGGCTCTCAAGGTAAAACAGGGAGAAAAATCAGACCAATTCGCCGTATGGAGAAGATGCCTGAGGTCCAGAAGAACTGGACATGTATAGTAATCTCTCAGAAAGCTTAATTTTTGGTTAATGGTAAACGAAAGACTGCGCCAGGATCTTCATGTCAATGCAGTCCGGGCCGCAACCTGCCGCGCAGGACACGCGGCCCTTCTCTATTCTGCGGCCTGCATCAGGACCGGAAGAGATTCTCCGCCGCCAGCCGTCCGGCGGATTTGCGCTGTTTCTCTTCTTCAAGCCGGGTGATCTCCGCTTGCAGAAGATCGATGCGGCTGCTCAGCTCATCCACGGAAAGAAGGCTGAGATCGCTGCCGATCTCGTGCGCCACCGGTTTTTGCGGGCGGTCGTCGTCAAAGAGGCTCATATGCCTGCTCCTTTTTCCACATAGTCGCCATCGTCCTCGGAATATTGCGGCGCGCGCGGGTCAAGCGCAATACTTTCCGGCGTGACGAGCGGCGAAGGCGTTGTCGGCATCATGGTCGAGAAATTGTCCTTTTCGTCGGTGGACAGGGCGGCGCGCTGGCGGCTTCGGATAATGGCATAGGCGGTGATCAAAAGATGGGCCACCGCCGTCACCAGAAACAGCGCATAGGGGCCGGAATAGGTCATGACCGCACCGCCGAGCGTCGGGCCGATGATGGTGCCGATACCATAAAGCAGCAGCAGACCGCCCGAAACCTTGACGAAATCTTCGGATGCGGCGAAGTCGTTGGCATGCGCCACGGCGATGGGATAAAGCGCGTTGGCTGCTGCGCCATAGACGGCGATCATGGAAATCAGCACATAAACGTTATGGGGTTGAACGGCGGCAACGGCAAGACCGGCCACCGCGCCAAGCCCGGCCAGTCCCGCCAGCACGTAACGGCGGTCGATCCGGTCCGACAGGCGGCCTGCCGGAAATTGCGCCAGCGCGCCAACAAAGATCGTGACGGAGACCATGATGGCGATCATGGTCGGATCGAGGCCGGCACGGGCGCCGAAGACGGCGCCGAGCGTACCATAAGCGCCATTGGCGATGCCGATCATCAGGATACCGATGAAGGAGACCGGAGAGTTGCGGTAAAGGGCCGGCAGATCCAGCTTCACCTTCTGCAACGGTTGCGGGCTGGCCGCCTTGGAGAGCGTTGCGGGCAGAATGGCGATGCAATAGATGATGCCGCAGATCATGAACAGCGAGGTATTGCTGATATCGCCCATCGGCACGATCATCTGCCCCGCCACGACGCCGAGCAGCGTGATGGCGATATAGAGCGAAAAGATCATGCCGCGGCTTTCATTGGTGGCGCGCTCGTTCAGCCAGCTTTCGATGATCATCGAGGTGCCGGCGGTGCAGAAACCGGTGAGTGCGCGCAGGGCGATCCACCAGACATCATCAACGATCAGGCCGGTCATCAACACCGTCAGGCACACCAGAGCGACAAAGGAGCCGAAAGCCCGCACATGCCCGGCACGGCGCACGATGGCGGGCGCCACAAAACAGCCGATAACAAAACCGGCCGCCCAGGAGGTGCCGAGGAAACCGAGGATTTCATTGGAATAACCTTCCGCCGACCCGCGCACCGGCAGGATGAGACCCTGCAGACCATTGCCGAGAAAAAGAAACAGAGTGCTGGATAAAAGAGCGAATACGGGTAGAAGATTTCTGCTCATGAAGACACTCTCATGCGTTCGGACGGGCGGGCGGACAGGCCATGGAACGGAATTACCCGAATGAGTTGCACTCTTCTGGTGAACGGTAAAAATGTCCAGCCTGTGACGATGCAGAAATAAAGAAAAGGCTCAATAAATGACGAAGGCGATCGGCCTTTTTTTACTGCTGGCCATGGTGGTTCAGATCATCCGGCCTCTGGGTCTGCCGGGCCTCAAGAAAAGAGGCGATTGCTGGAAGATAGCCGTTGCCGCCTTTGTCATCTGGTCGGCGACGCTGCTGTTGCGGCCCTAGATCGGGATGGCGGGGAAGGTGGATGCCGCGCCAGCTTGCCCAAAGAAAAAGCCGCCCTCCAGGGCGGCTTCTGTTTTGGCGCGTATCCGTGGCGGAAGCCTCAGGCTGCCTTTTCGAGTTCCTGCTTCCAGTTGCCCTTGGCCGCAAGGCTGTTCATGGCGGCACGGTGCGTGAAGGCGCGCTGGCCGGCGGCGACATTCTCCTGCTTGCCGGCCCATGCCTTGAGCGCGGTATCCTGAAGGGCGCGGCCGTAGGAATAGGTCAGAGACCAGGGCAGGTCGTAACCGGCATTCATGGCGGAGAGATGCGCGGTTGCCTCTTCGGAGGACTGGCCGCCGGAAAGGAAGGCGATGCCCGGAACGGCGGAGGGCACGGTAGCCTTCAGAACCTTGACGGTCTTTTCCGCCACTTCCTCGACCGATGCCTTGCGGGCCTTCTTGCCGTCGATGATCATGTTCGGTTTCAGGATCATGCCTTCGAGATTGACGCGGGCGTCGAACAGATCCGCGAAGACGGTCTGGAGCACCCATTGCGTGACTTCGGCACAGCGGTCGATGTCATGCGTGCCGGGCTCGCCGTCCATCAGCACTTCAGGCTCCACGATCGGCACGATATCCGCCTGCTGGCAGAGCGCGGCGTAACGGGCGAGCGACTGGGAGTTTGCCTTGACAGAACCCCAGCTCGGACGCTGATCGCCGATGGTGATGACGCCGCGCCACTTGGCGAAACGGGCGCCAGCCTCATGGTATTTGCGCAGGCGTTCGTACAGGTTGTCGAGGCCCTCGGTGATGAATTCATGCGGATGGAAAGCCATCGGCTTGGCGCCGATATCCACCTTGATGCCCGGCAGGCTGCCGGCCGCCTTGATGATGTCCACGAAAGGCGTACCGTCGGCGGCCTTCTGGAACAGGGTTTCTTCATAAAGAATGACGCCGGAGATGTATTTCTTCATGGCGTCGTCGGAGCGGAACAGCATCTCGCGATAGTCGCGGCGGGCGGTCTCGGTGGATTCCAGATTGATGCTGTCGAAACGCTTCTTGATCGTTCCCGTGGATTCGTCGGCGGCAAGCAGGCCCTTGCCGTCGGCGACCATTTTGATTGCAATGTCTTCGAGACGTTCGGTCATTTGCTATTCTCCCAAGGCACAATAAATTCCCGATAACAGAAGTTCCAGGGCAGGGAAATGGCACGCTAACTCATTGAAACGATTGAAATGATTTCAATCGTTTGAAACTTTTCCTCCCATCTGCACTTACCAAAAAACAAGGCCGGACAAGCAGAGCTTGTCCGGCCTCGTGTCAGGCAAGTGAGGTAAGTTTACTTGGCGGCGGCCAGGATGGCAACGCCCGGCAGTTCCTTGCCTTCCATCCATTCAAGGAAGGCGCCGCCCGCCGTCGAGACATAGGAGAAATCATCCGAGACGCCGGCATGGTTGAGCGCGGCGACGGTATCGCCGCCGCCGGCCACGGACACGAGCTTGCCCGCCTTGGTGCATTCGGCCGCATGTTTTGCCGCAGCGACGGTTGCCGCATCGAAGGGTTCTATCTCGAAGGCGCCGAGCGGGCCGTTCCAGACCAGCGTTTCCGCCCGGGAAATCCACGCCTTGATGCTTTCGACCGATTTCGGGCCGACATCGAGAACCATGGCGTCGGCGGGAATGGCGTTGATGTCGACGGTTTCATTGGCCGCACCGGCCTTGAATTCGCGCGCGACGACACCGTCTTCCGGCAGCACGATGGCGCAGCCGGATGTCGCAGCCTCGATCATGATCTGTTTTGCGGTTTCGGCCAGATCATGTTCGCAGAGCGATTTGCCGACCTGCGCGCCGCGGGCGGCGAGGAAGGTGTTGGCCATGCCGCCGCCGATGACGAGGGCGTCCACCTTCTTGACGAGGTTCATCAGGAGATCGATCTTGCTCGAAACCTTGGCGCCGCCGACGATGGCAACGACCGGGCGCACCGGCTGGCCGAGGCCCTGTTCCAGCGCCTCAAGCTCGGCCTGCATGGTGCGGCCGGCATAGGCGGGCAGATGCCGCGCCAGACCCTCGGTGGAGGCATGCGCCCGATGGGCGGCCGAGAAGGCGTCGTTCACATAGAGATCGCCATTGGCGGCGAGAGCCTCGACAAAGGCGGGATCGTTCTTTTCTTCGCCCTTGTGAAAGCGGGTGTTTTCGAGAAGCAGGATATCGCCGTCGTTCAGTTTCGCGACGGCGTCTGCTGCGGGCGCGCCGATGCAATCGGTCGCGAAGGAGACGGCGTGATCCAGCACGTCCTCGACGGCGGGCACGATCTGGGAAAGCGACATGTCGGCCACCGGTTCGCCCTTCGGCCGGCCGAAATGGGCAAGCAGAATGACTTTCGCGCCCTTGCCGGACAGTTCCAGAATGGTGGGTGCAACCCGTTCGATACGGGTCGCGTCCGTTACTTTGCCATCCGCAACCGGCACGTTGAGATCAACGCGGACGAGAACGCGCTTTCCGGCAATGTCGTTAAGGTCATCGATGGTCTTGAAGGCGGGCATGGGTCGATCCTGATTTGTTGCGAGTTCGGCACGGACCATACTATGCCTGATTGCCGACGCAAGCCGGTCAGGCCTCATTTTCTCTCCCTATATTCGCAGGGGCGGCGGCGTTGTCTTCCGCGCCTGCGGCGGGCGGCTGGCGCTTTTCCGCCAGATAGCTGCGCAGGCGGTTGAGGATGTCCGAAAAGCTGATGAAGATCGGCAGGCTGGTGGCCGGTTCCACCGGTTCTAGCGATATGCCGACGCCGATGATCGCCTCATGTTCGTCGAGTGTACGGACGATCAGGACGATGGATCCGAGGCGCACGCGATCGGCATAATCGGCTTTTCCGGAAAGACGTGCTTCGATGAGTTCGGCGATGCTCATTCCCTGTTCGGCGGGCGAAAGCAGGCCGGGACCATAGGCTGCGTCCAGCTCCTTTGCCGGGCGGGCGGGCGAGATTGCGAAGGTGCCGAAGAAATCGGCGTCATCATCGGCAACCGGCAGGGCGCTGGCGAAGAGCCGGTCGATCAGGCGGGAATAACCGGGCGCAATGAAAAGATAGACCAGATCGTTTTCACGCAGCCGCCCCGCATATTGATAACGGATCGATTTGCCGTCGCGCACCACTAGTGAAGGCATGGCCCAGCGTGGAATACGCTCACCCTGCAATATGGCGCTGCCTTTCGCGACCCGGTAGGAGATCAACTCATGGTTGGCGGTGCCGGGAAGGTCGACTTCCAGCTTGTCGACCTCGCCCATGCGCGGCGGCACGATCAGGCCGAGCCTTGTCGCCACCGGTTTGATCGTCCAGCCCTGTACCAGAAGCGATACCAGCACGATGATGAAGGCGGCGTTGAAATAAACCTGCGCATCGTCGAGCCCGCCGAGAATGGGCATGATGGCAAGCAGGATCGAAACGGCGCCGCGCAGGCCGACCCAGGCCACGAAGGATGTTTCCTGCTGGGTATAGTTGAACGGCATGAGGCTGAGCCAGACCGCAAGCGGGCGGGCGACGAAGATCAGGAAAAGCGCCAGCAGCACGGTGGGAATGGCGATCGCCGGAAATTGCGACGGCGTGGCGAGAAGGCCGAGCATCAGGAACATGATGATCTGGGCCAGCCATGTCAGGCCTTCATGGAAACGGCGGATGGTTTCCTTGGCGAAAATCCTGCGGTTGCCGGCAACGATGCCCGCCACATAGACCGCCAGAAAACCGCTGCCGCCAATTGTTCCGGTGAAGGAGAAGACGAGCAGCGCCAGAGCCAGGACGAAGATCGGCGCAAGGCCGCGGTCGGCGGCGAAACGATTGACGACAGTGGCGATCATGACGCCGCCGAGCAGGCCGAAAATCACCCCAAGGCCCATCTGCTCGATGAAAAGCAGCAGGAAGCCGCTGTCTATGCCGGCCAGTCCCTGACCCTTGGCGATGATTTCGACCAGGGCGATGGTGAGGAAGATCGCCATCGGATCATTGGTGCCGGATTCGACTTCCAGCGTCGAGCGCACCTGATCGCGGATATGGATGCCGCCGATGCGCAGCAGGAAGAATACGGCCGCCGCATCCGTGGAGGCGACGATTGCGCCGAGCAATAGTCCTTCCAGCCAGGAGAGCCCGAGCAGCAGGGCGGCCGCGCCAGCGAAAAAGACGGAAGTGAGGATGACGCCGACTGTGGCGAGTGCGACGGCGGGTGCCGCCGAAAGCCGGAAAGATTGTATCGACGTACCAAAACCGGAATCGAAAAGAATGACGGCAAGCACGAGCGAGCCGAGCATATAGGCCAGCGGATTATTGGTGAATTCGATGCCCAGCCCATCCACGCCCGCCGCAAGCCCGATCATCAGGAAAAGCAGCAGCAGCGGCGCGCCGAAGCGGAAGGCGATGAGGCTGGAAAAGGCTGCGACGAGAACCAGGACAGTTGCCACCAGCAACAGAAGATAAAATGATTCCACGTCCACCGCCTCATTCAAACCGCGCTGGCCGCCGCAATCAAGGCTCTGCGCGTCTTGCAGCCAATGCGCCACGGGTTGCGGTCTGTCAGCGCTTCAGTCGGTGGCGTTGAAAGGCGACGCAAGGCGGGGTGTATCCGCGTGATACGGCAGGGCCGAAGTGCATTGCGCACGACCGTTATCCCTGTCTTTCTTGTCCGTTTCAAAATGGACCAGACAAAGGCAGGAAATGGGATTTTTTCCGGCAAACGAAAACCGGCAGGATTGCTCCTGCCGGTTTTCTTGATTGGGTTGCGGTTCCGCTCAGATGGTCTTCGCTAAGGCGACGGCCGTATCCGACATGCGGTTGGAGAAGCCCCACTCGTTGTCGTACCAGGACAGGATGCGCACGAACTTGCCTTCCATGACCTTGGTCTGGTCGTTTGCGAAGATCGAGGAATGGCTGTCATGGTTGAAGTCGCGGGAAACCAGCGGCTCGTCGGTATAGCCGAGAATGCCCTTCAGCTTGCCATCGGCGGCGGCCTTGATCGCTTCGTTGATTTCTCCAACCGTCGTGTCGCGCTTGGCGATGAACTTGAAGTCGACGACCGAAACGTTGGGGGTCGGAACGCGGATCGACGTGCCGTCCAGCTTGCCCTTGAGGTGCGGCAGAACGAGGCCGACGGCCTTGGCGGCGCCCGTCGAGGTCGGGATCATGGAAAGGGCTGCGGCGCGGGCGCGATACAGGTCCTTGTGCATGGTGTCCAGCGTCGGCTGGTCGCCCGTATAGGAGTGGATCGTGGTCATGAAGCCGTGATCGATGCCGATGGCGTCATCGAGAACCTTCACGACCGGCACGAGGCAGTTGGTGGTGCAGGACGCGTTGGAAATGACCAGATGGTCCTTCGTCAGCTGGTCGTGGTTGACGCCGAAGACGACCGTCAGGTCCGCGCCGTCAGCCGGGGCGGACACGATGACGCGCTTTGCGCCGGCCGTCAGGTGGGCGGCGGCCTTGTCGCGGGCGGTGAAGATGCCGGTGCATTCGAGCGCGATGTCGACACCCAGTTCCTTGTGCGGCAGGGTTGCCGGATCGCGAACGGCCGTGACCTTGATCGGCTTGCCGCCGCCAACGATGATAGTGTCGCCTTCGACCTTCACCTCGGCCGGGAACTTGCCATGGATCGAGTCGTAGCGCAGCAGGTGGGCATTGGTTTCAACCGGGCCGAGGTCGTTGATGGCAACGACTTCGATATCGGTGCGGCCGGATTCGACGATGGCGCGCAGAACATTGCGGCCGATGCGGCCGAAGCCGTTAATGGCAACTTTTACAGTCATTTACAGTCTCCCGATCAAGAAATGTGCTTGGTCTTTGCGGAAAGTGAGGGCTTGGGAACCCTCACGCAAGTTTTGCCTCGACTGCGGCGACGACGGCTTCCGCCGTGATGCCGAAGTGCTTGAAGAGATCCTTCGCCGGTGCGGAAGCACCAAAAGAGTGCATGCCGACGAAAGCGCCGTCGGAACCGATGAAATAGTCCCAACCCTGGCGGATGGCGGCTTCCACCGCGATCTTGACCGGAGCCTTGCCGATGATGGCGTTGCGATAGGTTTCCGGCTGTTCCTTGAACAGTTCGAAGCACGGAACGGACACGACGCGGGCGGAAACGCCCTTGTCCTTCAGCGTCGCCGCGGCCTTGAGCGCCACTTCGACTTCCGAGCCGGACGCGAAGATCGAGACCTTGGCGTCGCTGGCGGAAACGAGTTCGTAGGCGCCGTAAGCGGACAGGTTCTTTTCTTCATAGTCCTTGCGCGAAGGCGCGAGGTTCTGGCGGGTCAGCGCCAGCGCCGAGGGGCGGTGCTTCTGTTCCAGCGCCAGCTGCCAGCATTCCGCCGTTTCGGTTTCATCCGCCGGGCGGAAGACGAGAAGGTTCGGAATGGCGCGCAATGCTGCGATCTGCTCGACCGGCTGGTGGGTCGGGCCGTCTTCGCCGACGCCGATGGAATCATGCGTCAGAACGTGGACGACGCGGATGCCCATCAGCGCAGCAAGACGGATCGACGGACGGCAATAGTCCGAGAAGATCAGGAAGCCGCCGGCATAGGGAATGAGACCGCCATGCAGCGCAATGCCGTTCATGGCCGCGGCCATGCCATGCTCGCGGATACCGTAATGCAGGTAACGGCCGGAGAAATCCGTCGGCGTGATGGACTTCATCTGGCTGGTCTTGGTGTTGTTGGACGGCGTCAGGTCGGCCGAGCCGCCGATCATTTCCGGCAGGACGCCATTGATGACTTCGAGCGCGTCTTCCGAGGCCTTACGGGTGGCGACGGTCGGGTTGTTTTCGATGATCTTCTTCTTGAAGGCATCGATGGAACTGTCGAAATTGCCGGGCAGGTCTCCGGCGAAGCGGCGCTTGAACTCGGCCTTCTTGGCCGTCTCGGCGGCCTCGAGACGGGCTTCCCAGTCCTGGCGGGTCTTGGTGGAGCGCAGGCCGGCGAGACGCCAGGCATCGAGCACATCTTCCGGAATGACGAAGGCTTCGGCTTCCCAGTTCAGGCTCTTGCGCGCAGCGGCGATTTCTTCGGCGCCGAGCGGATTGCCGTGCACCTTGTGGGTGCCCTGCTTGTTGGGCGCGCCGAAACCGATCACGGTCTTGCAGGCGATGAAGGTCGGGCGGTCGGATTTCTGCGCGGCCTCGATGGCGGCGGCAATCGCATCCGGATCATGGCCATCAACACGGATGGTGTTCCAGTGAACGGCCTGGAAGCGGGCGATCTGGTCGGTGCTGTCGGAAAGGCCGACTTCGCCGTCGATGGTGATGTTGTTGTCGTCCCAGAACAGAACGAGCTTGTTGAGCTTCAGGTGGCCGGCAAGCGCAATGGCTTCGTGGCTGATGCCTTCCATGAGGCAGCCGTCGCCGCACAGTACGTAGGTGAAGTGGCTCTGCAGGTCGGAACCGAATTCCTCTTCCAGCTTGCGTTCTGCAATCGCCATGCCGACGGCATTGGCGATGCCCTGGCCGAGCGGACCGGTGGTCGTTTCGATGCCGGTGGCGTGGCCATATTCGGGATGGCCGGCGGTCTTGGAACCGAATTGACGGAAACGCTTGATCTCGTCGATCGTCATGTCCTCGTAGCCCGTCAGATAGAGCAGCGAGTAAAGCAGCATCGAACCGTGGCCTGCCGACAGCACGAAGCGGTCGCGATCCGCCCAGAGCGGCGCCTTGGGGTCGAATTTCAGGTAACGGGTGAAGAGAACGGTGGCGACATCAGCGGCGCCCATCGGCAGACCGGGATGACCGGAATTGGCCTTCTCCACTGCATCCATGGCAAGAAAGCGGATCGCATTGGCCATCCGGTTGTGTTTGTCGCGAGAAATCATGGCTTTTCCGTCTGTGTTCCGGGTGAAAGGAGATAGTTTTACGCAACTATCCAAAAAGCGGGTTGATCCATAGCAGGTGAGGCAGGCAAGTCAATAAATCCACGGGCAATTGCGGTTCGCCCAGGGATAAAAATCGTTTAGAAAATCGGGTGTCAGGGTAAAATGCGTGCGATATGTGCCGGCGTTTCTTCGTTCATCCACAGAGCAAAACGCCTCAATGCACTGGTTTGATTGACGGGATGGTAAATCGGGTAATAACCTCGTGAATGTGGAAAAGGCCTGAAACCGGACGATTCGGCCGGTTGTGTGCGAGTTGGAAAAAACGATGTCGGCTGAGAAGACCGTACAATCTGCGCTGACGGAGCTGAATGCTGCCATCACAAATCTCGAAAATGCCATCGATATGCGTATCGAGCGGCAAAGGGAGACAGGCGAGATCGACAACGAGGTCAAGCGGGTCCATATCGACCGCGCCAGGCTGGCGCAGGAGCTGGATCAGGCCGAATTTCGCGCCAACCGGCTTGAGGAAGTCAATCGCGAGGTCTCGCGCCGGCTGGTGACGGCGATGGAGACGATCCGCGCGGTGCTGGATCGATAGGAGCGGTTTCATGGCGCAAGTCACTGTTATGATCGATGGCAAGGCCTATCGCATGGCCTGCGAGGCGGGGCAGGAGGAGCACCTGACCGATCTCGCCACGCGTTTTGACCGGTATGTCGGGCATCTCAAGAGCCAGTTCGGCGAGATCGGCGACCTCAGGCTCACCGTCATGGCCGGTATCATGGTGATGGACGAGCTTTCCGAACTCAACCGCAAGATCGAGAAGCTGGAGGGGGAGGTCGCATCCCTTTCGCGCAATCGCGACGGCATGGCCGAGCACAGGGCGAAATCCGATGAGATGGTGGCGCTGGCCATCGGCGATCTGGCCGAGCGGCTGAACGGCATTACCGAAAAATTGCTGGCGCGGCCGAAGCCTGCAACGCATTAAGCGCGGGGAAGGTTTGTCGGCGGCAAAATTTCGCGCCGCACCCTCTGGCGGTTTTCCCCGATCCGTCCTATATCTTGAATGCGTTCTGCGCTTCCCGACAGGAACCACAATCCCTGGGGCCATACTCGATCCAAAGGGAGCTGTCCCTGGCCAGTCCCGTGGGGCTGGACACACGGTGCCCACCTACTTTTGTAGGCGCCCAGGATCGTAAATCTCCATCGGTCGCCGTGGATCGCGCTTGAAGTTTCGGGTCAACCGGTACTTCCCTGACCTTTATTATTTTCGACAGTCATTTTTCATAGCTGCCGGAGATGGGTTTTTTATACTGCCGTCATTGCAATGGCGGAACAATTCCCTATTATTCCAACTGGTATGTCTGTCATGCCCTTTATTAAAGGGCGCTGCGGTCAAAACCGCGACGTGCCGTTCAACAGCCCAAAGAGCTAAACTTGTTTACTGAAATTATGATCGTGGTCCTGCTCACCGTATTGAACGGTGTGCTTGCCATGTCCGAGCTTGCCGTCGTCTCTTCCAGGCCGGCGAGACTCAAGGTGCTGGCCGCGCAGGGCAGCAAGGGCGCCACGCTGGCGCTCAGCCTTTCCGAAAATCCCGGACGCTTCCTGTCCACGGTGCAGATCGGCATCACGCTGGTCGGTGTCCTGTCCGGCGCATTTTCCGGCGCCACGCTTGGTGCCCGTTTCACTTCCTGGCTTCTGGAGCAGGGAATTCCCGACCGCGCCGCCGATGCGCTCGGCGTCGGCTCGGTGGTCGTCGCCATCACCTATCTGTCGCTCATCGTCGGAGAACTCGTGCCGAAGCAGATTGCGCTGCGCGATCCGGAAAAGATCGCGGCCCGCGTCGCGCCCACCATGACGCTGCTGTCGAAGGTCGGCGCGCCGCTGGTGTGGCTGCTCGACCGGTCCGGCAAGGCCGTGCTGGCGCTTCTTGGCCATAGCGGCGAGTCCAACGCGTCCGTTACCGACGATGAAATCCGCACGGTTCTGGCCGAAGCCCATAGCGCCGGCGTGATCGAGACCGAGGAATCGGCGATGATCACCAGCGTCATGCGCCTTGCGGACCGGAATGCGCGTGGCTTGATGACGCCGCGGCGCGATGTCGAGGTTGTGGATATTGAAGACACTGCCGCAGAAATCCGCGAACAGCTTCGCGGCACGCAGCGGTCACGCCTGCCGGTGCGCAACGGCGCTTCCGATGAAATTCTCGGTGTTCTGTTCGCCAAGGACGCTTTCGACGCGCTGGCCTCCGGCAAGGAACTCGATGTTCGCGAGCTTCTGCGTGAGGTTCCGGTCGTGTCGGACCTGACGAGTGCGGTGGATGTCATCCAGTCGCTGCGCCGTTCCACCGTGCACATGGTCCTTGTTTATGACGAATACGGCCATTTCGAAGGCATCATCAGCTCCGGCGACGTGTTGGAGGCCATTACCGGCGCGTTTCAGGAAGAGGACGACGAAGAGCCGGCCATGGTCGAGCGCGAGGACGGTTCCTTCCTTGTCGCGGGCTGGATGCCCGCGGATGAATTCGCCGACCGCATGGGCTTCCAGATCGACGAGGATGCCGAGTTCGAGACCGTTGCCGGTCTGGTTCTGGACGAGTTCCGCCGACTGCCGGAACTGGGCGAGCATGTGACCCGCAACGGCTGGCGTTTCGAGGTCATCGACCTCGACGGCCACCGCATCGACAAGGTGCTTGTGAGCCGGGCTGCCTGATGCCGGGCGACGTTGCCGAAAAAGCGAGGCTGCGCGGCGAAAGGCTCGCCGTGCGGGATGCGTTGACACCGGCTGAACGGCGGCAGAAGAGCCAGGCAATGGCGGCCCATGGTGCTCCCGGCATTGCCTTTGCGCCGGGCGCCGTCATTTCCGGTTTCATGCCGATCCGTTCAGAGGCTGATATCCGTCCGTTGATGGACGCGTTGCGCGAACGGGGCGGGCGTCTCGTCCTTCCTGTCGTCCTGGATCGTGAAACCATTGTCTTCCGTGCCTTCGAGACGGATACGCCGCTGGTGAAGACCGGATTCGGCACGACCGGCCCGCGTGAGGATGCCGCTGTTCTCGACCCGGATATTCTGCTCGTGCCGCTTTCCGTCTTCGATGGCCAGGGCCAGCGCATCGGTTATGGTGCGGGCCACTATGACCGGGCCATTGCCAGACTGCATGCAAGGGGCCGGAAGCCCATTCTCATCGGCGTCGCCTTCGATTGTCAGGAAGTGCCATCCATACCGGCCGAGCCGCATGACGTGCCGCTTGATGCCGTGCTGACGGAAAGCGGCCTGCGCTGGTTTTCCGCACCGCTATCAATGTCCGATCCGGGGCAAAAGGCGCTTTAGCACTTTTTAAAAGATGGATTACCCGCTAGAGGGGACGGAATTTTTGAAACATGCGCAAGATCGGGGCGGGTGAATGAGGCTTCTTTTTCTCGGAGACATGGTTGGAAAGACCGGGCGCACGGCTGTCTGGGAGCAATTGCCGGGGCTGATTTCCGATCTGAAGCTGGACTTCGTGATCGTCAACGGTGAAAACGCCGCCGGCGGTTTTGGCATTACCGAGGATATCTATCTCGAGACCATCAATGCCGGTGCGGATGTGGTGACCACGGGCAATCATGTCTGGGATCAGAAGGAAGCGGTTTCCTTCTGCGAGCGCCACGACCAGTTCCTGCGGCCGGCCAATTATCCGGATGGCACGCCGGGCAAGGGATCGGGTATTTTTTACGCCCGCAACGGTGCGCGCGTGCTTGTCGCCAACATCATGGGCCGGGTGTTCATGCATCCGGAGCTTGACGATCCCTTCAAGTCGGCGGAGAGCATTCTCGCCGCCTGCCCGCTGAAGGAGCAGGCCGACGCGATCATTTTCGATTTCCATGCCGAGGCGACCAGCGAAAAACAGTGCTTCGGCCATTTTGTCGACGGCCGTGCGAGCTTTGTCGTCGGGACCCACACGCATGTGCCGACGGCCGATGCGCAAATCTTGAACGGCGGCACCGCCTATATGTCGGATGCCGGCATGTGCGGCGATTATGACAGCTCTCTCGGCATGGAGAAGGAGGAGCCGATCAACCGCTTCATCTCCAAGATGCCGAAGGGGCGCTTCGAGGCGGCGAGCGGCCCTGCGACGATCTGCGGCGTCGGCGTCGAGATATCCGACCGCACCGGACTTGCCGAAAAGATCGCGCCGCTGCGCATCGGCCCGCGGCTTGCGGAAACACTTCCGTCCTTCTGGGCCTGAGCTTGCCGTCCCGCGGTCGCTCACAATGACGAGATTGTGAGCGTTTCCGCCACTCTTGCAACTGGACGCCCGACAAAACCTGTCCCATCCTCCGAACCTTCGCAAGTTCAGGAGAGTGGCATGATGCTGCGCGTGCTAATGCTTGCAATAACGGGTCTCATCGCCTGCTTGGGAACCGCCTTTTCCCAGACGGAAACCCGTCCTCCCGTCAGCCAGTGCCAGGCGATCGCCCGCAATATTCCCGGCGTCATGTTCGCCAGCTTCAATCCGCAGGGCGTCCAGTTTGCCCAGGCCTCGGCCAAGGAAGAGGTGAAGATCAGCTTCATCGGCCACTCCACCTATCTCATCGAGAGCCCCGGCGGGGTGACGATCGCGACCGATTACAACGGTGTGTACCGTCCGCCCGTCACACCGACGGTGGTGACGATGAACCGGGCGCATTCCACCCACTTCACTCTCAGCCCCGATCCAGCCATTCAACATGTGCTGCATGGCTGGAGCGATACGCCGGGAGAAAAGGCCGATCACAAGGTGCTGGTGGGGGACGTCTACATCCGCAACGTCGCCACCGATATCCGCAACCGCTGGGGCGACTACGAATCCTTTCAGGAAAACGGCAATTCCATTTTCATATTTGAAGTCGCCGGTCTGTGTATCGGCCATCTTGGCCATCTGCATCACGAGCTGACGGATACGCATTATGCCGAAATAGGCCGGCTGGATGTGCTGATGGTGCCGGTGGATGGCGGCCTGACCATGGGGGCGGACAGCATGAGCAGGGTGGTCAAGCGCCTGCGCTCCGCGCTGATCCTGCCGATGCACCGCACCGGGCCGCCGCTCGAGCAGTTCCTGACGATGTTCGGCGCAAGTTTCCAGGTCGCCTATGCGACGGAGCCGGTTATACGGGTTTCGATGAGAAACCTTCCCCGCCAGCCGCAGATACTGGTGCCGAAAGGCATGTAGCAGGCGGCGGACGGGGAAGGCCGGGGGAGCCCGGTTGTCGATCGATCAGGCGAATGTGAGGTGCTGGCGAACGCCGACGTCAGGCGTCTTGTCGTCGGACATGTTGGCCTTGGCGATTTCCCAGCCGAATTTCAGGGTGCTGTCCGTCGACGCCCATATATCGGCATCGTCGACATGAAGCGCCAGCATTGTCAGCTGCGGGTCGCTCTTGCCGTGCTCGTACCAGGCGGCGGTGACGGAATTCCAGTATTCGTCGATCTTCGACCGGTCGTCGCGCGCCTCCAGAATGCCGGAGAGGCAGGCGTGATAATCATGATCCTTGCCGACAAGGCAGAAATGCGCGCGCGAGCCGGATTTCAATGATTTCACCAGATCGGTGTCTTTTTTGGAGAAAAACCAGATCGTATTGGTCTTGGGGTCAGCATGGGGCGCCATCGGCTGCATGTGGGTGTGCAGGCCTTCGAGACCGAGCATGCCGGCATGGACGGAGTTGATTTCGTCCCAGAGCTGGCGCGCCGGTGCTTCTCTTGCTTCAGTCAGGCTGACCATATGTTTCTCCTTCCGGTCTGATGCTGCGGCGGAGAAAAACCATGTCTTCTTCCGCCGTGTTCATGATCAGAACGAGAAGCGGATAAATCAGTTCCTTCCATTGTTTAAGGAAGAGAAAGTGCCTGCGGGCTTGAACGACGGGCCTATCGCACTTATAAGGCCCGCAATCTCCAAATTACGACAATCAGGTTTTCCATGGCTGGTCATTCACAGTTCAAGAACATCATGCACCGCAAGGGCAAGCAGGACTCCGTGCGGTCCAAAATGTTTTCCAAGCTTGCGCGCGAAATCACCGTTGCGGCAAAGACGGGCATGCCCGACCCGAATATGAACCCGCGCCTGCGTCTGGCCATCCAGAACGCCAAGGCCCAGTCCATGCCGAAGGACAATATCGAGCGCGCCATCAAGAAGGCGGCGGGCGCCGAAGGCGAGAACTATGACGAAGTCCGCTACGAGGGTTACGGCCCGGGCGGTGTTGCCGTCATCGTTGAGGCGCTGACCGACAACCGCAACCGCACCGCCTCCAACGTGCGCTCCATCTTCACCAAGGCCGGCGGTGCACTGGGTGAAACGGGCTCCGTTTCCTTCTCCTTCGACCGTGTCGGCGAAATCACCTACAAGGCGGAAGTCGGCGATGCCGACAAGGTCATGGAAGCGGCCATCGAGGCCGGTGCCGACGATGTCGAATCCAGCGAAGACGGCCACACCATCATCTGCGGTTTCGAAGCGATGAATGAGGTTTCCAAGGCGCTGGAAGGCGTGCTGGGCGAAGCCGATAGCGTCAAGGCCATCTGGAAGCCGCAGAACACGGTGCCGGTGGATGAGGAAAAGGCGCAGTCCCTGATGAAGCTCATCGACAATCTCGAAGACGATGACGACGTGCAGAACGTCTATTCAAACTTCGAAGTGTCCGAAGAAATTCTCGCCAAGCTTTCCGCCTGACGTTTCATGTTTTTTTTAAAAAAGCCCCGGCAGCGATACCGCTCCGGGGCTTTTTTATTCAGGCGGCCTTCCTGATAGAGGTCCGCACGTCAGCAAAGATCTCGACCGAACGCAGCCGCTTTTCGATGTCGTGGATGGGCATGGAGACGATCAGCTCATCCGCCTGCGTTTCCGCCAGGAAGCCGTCGAGATGGCGTTCGATCGTTTCGGGTGAACCGACGGCGGCGAAACGCAGCGTGTGTTCGACCGAGAAGCGCTCCATTTCGTTCCAGTAGCCGTCCATGCTGTGCACTGGCTTGGGGAATTGCGTGCGCACATTGCGGCGCAGATTGACGAATTGTTGCTGCGACGAGGTGAAGAGATGCTGCGCCTCCTCGTCCGTATCGGCGCCGACACCCATCACGCCCACCATCACATAGGGCTTGTCCAGTACCTCGGAGGGCTGGAAGCGCTCGCGATAGATATGGATCGCTTCCATCAGCATGTCAGGAGCGAAGTGCGAGGCGAAGGAATAAGGCAGGCCGAGTGCGGCGGCGAGATGCGCGCTGTAGGTGCTGGAGCCGAGCAGCCACAGCGGCACGTTGGAATTCATGCCCGGCACGGCGAGAATGGCCTGATCCTGCTGCGGCGGGCCGAGGTAACGCTGGAGTTCGACGATATCGTGCGGGAAGTTTTCCGCGCCGGCATCGAGGTTGCGGCGCAGCGCCCGCGCTGTGCGCATGTCGGTTCCGGGCGCACGGCCGAGGCCGAGATCGACGCGGCCCGGCAGAAGTGCGGCAAGCGTGCCGAACTGCTCGGCAATGACGAGCGGCGAATGGTTGGGCAGCATGATGCCGCCGGAACCGACGCGGATATGTTTGGTGGCCGCGCCCACATGGGCGATGACGAGTGAGGTTGCCGCACTGGCAATGCCCGGCATGCCGTGGTGCTCCGCCAGCCAGAGGCGATTATAGCCGTGTTCTTCGGCCTTGATCGCCATTCGGCGGGAATTTTCAAGCGCCTCGCTGACGCTCTCGCCTTCGCCGATGGGCGAAAGGTCGAGAATGGAAAAGGGGATCATCCGACGCTCCTGCGAAATCCAAGTCTTTGCTGCGGATGTAAGGCGCGTGTCCCGATTTACCAGAGAAGTCGCGCAGAATTGAAGGATGGTTCAAAAAAATTGGGGCCTCCGGAGAGGCCCCTGTCTTCCATATGACTGGGCCGCCTCAGCCCGCCCGCCGGAATTGCCGGCTTTCATGATGCCCCGTCGCGGTTTCCGAAGCCAAGACGAACTGTCCGAGCCTGCCATCCATTTCACCCGCTTCGGAAGCGAGATTGTGAATGGCGGCCGTCGTCTCTTCCACCATGGCGGCGTTCTGCTGGGTCATGGCGTCGAGGCTGGCGACGGTGCTGTTGATTTCCGACAGCGTGTGCGCTTCCTCGCGGGTGGATTCCATGATCTCCTCGATGCGCGTACTGATGGTCTGCACATGTCGGCCGATGCCGGTCAGAGACGCGCCGGCTTTTTCCACCAGCGTCACGCCGGCGGAAACCTCGTCGGTGGAGCGTTTCAGCAGGCTGGTGATTTCTTTCGCGGCCGCCGCCGAACGCTGTGCCAATTCGCGCACTTCCTGCGCCACGACAGCGAAACCCTTGCCGGCCTCGCCGGCGCGGGCTGCTTCCACTCCGGCATTCAAGGCAAGCAGATTGGTCTGGAAGGCGATTTCGTCGATGACGCCGATGATCTGGTTGATCTGGCGCGATGATGTCTGGATAGCCTCCATGGCGGCGATGGTCTGCTCCATCACCCGGCTCGATGCCGTCGCCTCCGTGCTGGCATCGCGGGCGATCCGTGTTGCCTGCTCGGCGCGTTCGATCTGGTCGCGGACGGCTGCGGTAATCGCCTTGATGGCGCTGGCCGTTTCGGTGATGGAGGCCGCCTGCCGCTCTGTGCGTTCCGCCAGCTGGTCGGCGCCCACCCGCATCTCTTCGGAACCGCCACGGACAGCGGCGGAATTGCCGCCAATGGCCTGCATGGTCTCGCTGAGGCGTGCAAGCGCCGTATTGAAGTTGTGGCGCAGGCTTTCGAGATCATCGGGAAAGACGGTCTCTATGCGATAGGCGAGATTGCCATTCGCCAGCCGGTCTAGCCCCTCATCCAGAGACTGCACGACCATCTGCAGGGTGCCGGCCTCGGCTTCACGCTCGGCAAGATGGGCGCGGCGCGCCGTTTCGGCCTCTTCCCGTGCACGCGATGCGGTTTCTTCCATTTCCCGCTGCAAGATGAGCTTGTCTCGGAAGCTGCCAAGGGCGCGGGCCATACGGCCGATTTCGTCCCCGCGGTCCTGATTGCCGATTTCGGCGTCGAGACGGCCCGCAGCCACTTCGCCGGTCAGCCCGGCAAGCTTTTCCAGCGGCGCGAACAGGCGGCGCGCGAAAAATGCCGTCGCCACGCACATGGCGGCCAGAACGCAAAGGCCGATCAGCGCGAGCGTGCCGGCAATCGAGACGGAGCCGGCGTTCAATTCGCTGCGCAATATGGTTTCGACGGCAAGGTATTTTTCGCCGGCAAAGGAGAAGGGGCGGGCATAGGCATTGGCTTCGCCATCCGCGCGGTCGATCCTGGCAATGGTCATGCCTGTCGCGCTCAGGGCTTCGCCGTGGAAACCATAGACGGCCGGGTCGAGGCTCACCAGCTTTTCGCTGTCCACACCCAGAACCTTGCCGTCGGCGGCCATGATCGCCGATTGTTCTGAACTGCCGGCGGCGATACCTTTCGTAAGTATCTGAGCGAAAACATCTTCCTTGACGCGAAACAGAACTATTCCCTTGAACGCGCCGAATTTGACGACCGGAACGCCGAAATAAATACCCGCCTCTTTCGTGGCGGCATCGATCCGCAACCCGGAGAAACTGGTCTGCGCCACATCGTTCACGGCCTTTTCAGCATTCGCCGCGCCGCGCGCGAAAGCCGCGCCGAGGCCGCTTTCCGTCCAGACGCCGGCCGTTATTGTTTCGCCGAACGCAGGTCCTTTCAGATAGGAATAATAGACGGCGCCGGCGGGATCGATGAAGAGGACGTCGCTGAACGGCGTTCCCTGGAGATAACCGCCGATATCCGTCTGCGTCTTTTCATGGGTGGAATAATAAAAGCCGCTGGGGCTTTCGGGCTTGATCAGCTTTTCCCTGTCGGTGAAGGGGTTTTCCTTGACGAAAACGCGCTGCAGTTCCGCCTTCGCGTCCCCCGAATTCTTCTGCACGGTGGCCCAGCCGCTGCGCATGGAAACAACGGCCATTTGCAGGGATTCGATCTTGGCGATGGAATCCGCCTGTGTTTTCAGCTGCTCAAGACGCTCCTGGAGCATATCGCCGCGAAAGACGAGAATGCTCTCCATGGACTTCGACGCCTGTTCCTCGAGAACGCCGCTGCTGCTCTGATAACCGAGGAGCGTGAGAGCCCCGGTCGAGATTGCCATCAGTGCCAGGAAAATCACCAGCACCTTGGTGGATATGGAATGAAAACGGTTCAGCATGGCCGATGAAGCCCCTAATGCCGGATCAGTTCCCGCGCCATGCGTGGATGGCGCCATCGGACGGCTGATATGGCGAACATGTTGTGCTGCGGATCATCATGTCCGCAGCTCCCCTTTTTTTGATTTTGTGGCAGAACAATGCGGTACGCGGTTTAAGCAGAGGTAAATGCTGCACTGCAAATTTGATGAATGTTGTCGTTTTGTTCACTTATCGCTGGCAGGGTCGCAGCCGGAAAGATAAGGTAGCTCATGCAAAAGACGATTCGAATCATCGGCATCGATCCGGGACTGCGTCGCACCGGCTGGGGTGTGATCGATACCCTTGGCAACAGCCTCAGGTTTGTCGCCTCCGGCACGGTGACGTCGGATGGGGATATGGACCTCGCCTCCCGGCTGTGCCAGCTGCATGACGGGCTGGCGGAAATCGTGCACAGTCACCAGCCCGACGAGGCGGCGGTGGAGCAGACTTTCGTGAACAAGGATGCGGTGGCGACCCTGAAGCTCGGCCAGGCGCGCGGCATCGCCATGCTGGTTCCGGCGCGCGCCGGGCTGCCGGTCTTCGAATATGCGCCCAATGCGGTCAAGAAGGCCGTCATCGGCGTCGGGCACGGCGAAAAGCAGCAAATTCACATGATGCTGAAAATCCTGATGCCGAAGGCTGAATTCAAGGGTAACGATGCGGCGGACGCGCTCGCCATCGCCATCTGCCACGCCCATAATCGCGGCGGTGACAGGATGCGGCGGCTCCTGGCGGCCGGTTGAATATATGTCTTACTGAGCGGGCGGCATCATGATCGGAAAATTGAAAGGCAGCATCGAGGAAATCGGCGCGGACTACGTGCTGGTGGATGTGCACGGCGTCTGTTACGTCGCCTATTGTTCGGCGCGTACGCTGTCGAAGATCGGCTCCGTCGGGGAGGCGGTGGTGTTGTTCATCGAGACCTATGTGCGCGAGGACCAGCTGAAGCTCTTCGGCTTTCTCTCGGCGCTGGAGCGGGAATGGTTCAATCTGCTGCAAAGCGTGCAGGGGGTTGGCTCGAAAGTGGCGCTGGCCGTCCTTTCCACGCTCTCGCCTTCCGAACTCGCCAATGCCATTGCGCTACAGGACAAAACGATGATTTCACGCGCGCCCGGCGTCGGGCCGAAGGTGGCCGTGCGTCTCGTGACCGAACTTCGTAACAAGGCGCCCGCCTTTGCGGGAGAAGCGTCGGCCTCGATTGGCCTCAAGCAGGAACTTGGGGAAGGCGTTGCTTCCGCGCCGGTGGCGGATGCCGTTTCAGCGCTTACCAATCTTGGCTATTCACGCGATCAGGCGGCCAATGCGGTTGCTGCCGCCCTGAAGAATGGCGGGGAGGGCGGCGACAGCGCCAAGCTGATCCGGCTCGGGCTGAAGGAGCTTTCGCGGTAAGGATGGCCCGTCAAGTGGACGTGGAGCCCGTGCATATCCTGAATTTCGTGAAGCGCGTTGTTGCGATAGTCATGATATAGCGGCGGCGGTCACCTGATGAATTCGGCTACAACAATGGAATGCCCTGAATGAGCGATGCGGAAAGACTGATTACCCCGGAAAAGCGCGGTGAGGATATCGACACCACGCTGCGCCCGCAGTCGCTGGATGATTTTACCGGCCAGGCGGAGGCGCGCGCCAATCTCAAGGTGTTCATCGAGGCCGCCAAGAATCGCGGCGAAGCGCTGGATCACGTGCTGTTCGTCGGCCCGCCCGGCCTCGGCAAGACGACGCTGGCGCAGATCATGGCCAAGGAGCTTGGCGTCAATTTCAAGTCCACTTCCGGGCCGGTCATTGCCAAGGCGGGCGATCTCGCCGCACTTCTTACCAATCTCGAAGAGCGCGATGTCCTCTTCATCGATGAAATCCACCGCCTCAACCCGGCGGTGGAGGAAATTCTTTATCCTGCCATGGAGGATTTCCAGCTCGATCTCATTATCGGCGAGGGGCCGGCGGCGCGCTCGGTGAAGATCGATCTTTCCAAATTCACCCTTGTCGCCGCCACCACCCGTCTCGGCCTGCTGACGACGCCGCTGCGCGATCGTTTCGGCATTCCCGTCCGGCTGGCTTTCTATACCGTCGATGAACTGGAGCTGATCGTCCGGCGCGGGGCGCGGCTGATGGGGCTGAATATGACCGACGGCGGCGCGCGCGAGGTGGCAAGGCGAGCGCGTGGCACGCCGCGTATCGCCGGACGGCTATTGCGCCGGGTGCGCGATTTCGCCGAGGTGGCGCGGGCGGAAGCCGTCACGCGCGAGATTGCCGATGAGGCTTTGACGCGGCTTTTGGTCGACAATATGGGTCTGGACCAGCTGGATATGCGTTACCTCACCATGATCGCCGTCAATTTCGGCGGCGGCCCGGTCGGCATCGAAACCATCGCCGCCGGGCTTTCGGAGCCGCGCGATGCCATCGAGGACATTATTGAGCCCTACATGATCCAGCAGGGGTTCATCCAGCGCACGCCGCGTGGGCGTATTCTGACCGCCACGGCCTGGAAACACCTTGGCATGCAGCCGCCGAAAGATCTCGACGCGGCGCAGTTTCGCCTGACGCTGGAGGATGATTGAGGGAACAAGGCCGGCGTGCCGGCATTTGATCGTCTTTGGCACGGAGATGGTCATGTCGGCATATCGCAAGGGAACGAAGGTCCGCTGGAACTGGAGCAGCGGAACCGGTGAAGGTAAGATCGTCGAGACTTTCACGAGCGACGTCGAACGCATCCTTTCCGGTTCAACGGTAAAGCGGAAGGCGAGCAGGCAGGAGCCCGCCTATCTGATCGAACAGGAAGACGGCGCGAAGGTTCTGAAAAGCAGATCGGAGCTTGAGCGCGTCGATTGAGCGACGCCGTCCTTCGGCGGCAATGGAGGAACCTTCATGTCTTACGATCCACTGCGGGTCTTCCGCAAACTCGCGCGCAACAACCGGCTGGCCAATTTTCGGCTGCACCAGGCCTGTCTTCAGCTTTCGCAGGACGCGTTTGTCGCCTCCCGTGTCAGTTTCTTTCCGACGCTGCGCGCGACGCTCAACCACATCTACACCGTCGACCGGTTTTATATCGATGCCCTGCAGGGCGGCACACTCGGCCTTGCGGCCTTTGCCGAAGAGGAGCCTTTCGCCGCCATGGCGGATCTGCATGTCGCCCAGACGGCATTGGACGAGGTGCTGATCGCATTTGTCGACGGTCTCGATGAAGGCGGCCTTGCGGCAACCGTCCATATCCATCGCGGCACGCGCATCCAGCGGGATCGCTGCGACGATGTCCTGTCCCATCTCTTCCAGCATCAGACGCATCATCGCGGGCAGGCGCATGCGATGTTGTCCGGCACCGCGGTCAAACCGCCGCAACTGGATGAATTCATTGTGGGAGACGATGCAAAGGCGAGAAAAGACGCGATGGATGCGTTAGGGTGGACGGAAGATGATTTGATGTTTCCAGCCCACAGGTCAGCATGATGGCGCACGATAACAAAAGCCAGGACACCCGTATCCGCATCAAGTTCAAGCCGAAGCGCATTTTCCAGATGCGGGTGGCGGGGCTGGCGTTTCGTGCGGGGCATGTGCTGGTGCACCGCGCGTCGCATGAAAAATTCTGGACCTTTCCGGGCGGCCGCGCCGAAATGGGCGAACGCTCCGAAGAAACGCTGGCGCGCGAAATGGTGGAAGAGCTTGGCGTCGAGGCCAAGGTGGGACGCCTTCTCTGGGCGGTGGAAAATTTCTTCCATTATGAAGGCAAGGACTGGCACGAACTCGGATTTTATTACCTGATGGACTTGCCGGAGACGCTGGCCTTTCATCCGGCCGATATCATTCACCGCGTTCAGGACGGCGACAATGAACTGGAGTTCCGCTGGGTTGCGGCAACGCGGCAGGCATTGACGGCGCTTGATATTCCGCCCTATTTCATCGCCGACGAAATAGAACATCTGCCGCAGACGACCAGACATCTCGTCTGGCATGACGGCGATCTGGACGATAAATGACAGCTGCGCCTCTACGCCATATGATCCGGCTGGACCGGAAACCGCAGCTTTTCAGCATGCGCGTGGCGGCGTTGATCTTCCAGAACGGCCATCTTCTCGTCCAGCGCGGCGCAAAGGACAGCTACTGGGCGTTGCCGGGTGGGCGGGCCGAGATCGGCGAGAGTTCCGAAGAAACCATCCTCCGTGAAATTGGTGAGGAACTTGACCGGGATTGTTCGGTTGAACGCCTTTTATGGTCCGCCGAGAATTTTTTTGCTTATGACGGTTATGCCGCGCATGAGCTGGCATTTTATTATCTGGTTTCGCTTCGCCAGGCTTTGCCTTTCCATGAAAGCGATATCGTTCACCGGGTGCTGGATGGTGTCGAGGTGGAGTTCCGCTGGCTGCGCGCGCAATCCTCCACCCTGCTGGAGCAGGATCTCAGGCCTCGTTTTATTGCAGACCGCATTGAGGCTCTGCCTCCGCGCCACGAGCATCTCATCGTCCGCGAAGGTGGCACCGCTCCGGACGCACTGACCAAGGAGACATTATGAGCGAGCTAGTGGTTTCGCTTTCCGGTGAACTCATCGAACATGGGCATCGCCTGACGCAACGGGTCTATTACGAGGATACGGATTTTTCCGGCCTCGTTTATCACGCGCGTTATCTGCATTTTCTCGAGCGTGGCCGCACCGATTACCTGCGTTGCCTCGGCTGCGAACAGAGCGCGCTTCTGACCGCTGACGAGGAGGGGCTGGTCTTCGTCGTCCACCGCATGGAGATCGATTTCAAGACGCCGGCGCGGATGGATGACGTCTTGACGATCACCACCGTCACCGAGAAAGCCGGCGGCGCCAAAATGGTGCTCAATCAGGAAATCCGGCGCGGCGAAACCTTGCTGGTCGCCGCCAAGGTCATCATCGCCGTCATCAATGCCAATGGCCGGCCAAGGCGCCTTCCGGAGACCGTGGCCGAAAAATTCCTGAAGTAATTGGCGGCCCGGTTCAGTAAATCCGCCCGGCATGCCCTGGCTGTAACACTCCCTTAACCATAATGGTGTCTTACTTTAGCAACTGGCATTTGTGCGGCGCACGCCTTCCTTTCACCAAATTTATTGGCAAGTAAGGCTTACTGGCAAGTATCGGGGTATGGCAAAGGGGTTAACGGCTGTTGCCGCATGACTTCGAGCGTTAACACGCGTTTGAATCGCCCGGTCCCGTACCGGGCGTTTGGATTCGGGGATTGGATATTTATGGAACAGGCAGGTTTGGCAGCGGCGACGCACGATGTAAGTCTCTGGGCACTGTTTATGCAGGCGGGCCTCATCGTGAAGCTCGTGATGATCGGACTGATCGCCGCCTCGGTCTGGACGTGGGCGATCGTCTTCGACAAATATGTGAGCTTCGGCAAGGCAAAGCGCCAGTTCGACCAGTTCGAACAGGTCTTCTGGTCGGGCCAGTCGCTCGAGGAGCTTTACCGCACGCTGGCGGAACGCCAGAATGGCGGCCTTGCGGCAATTTTCGTTTCCGCCATGCGGGAATGGAAAAAATCCTTCGAACGCGGCGCGCGTTCGCCCATCGGTCTGCAGATGCGCATCGACCGGGCGATGGACGTGACCATTGCGCGTGAGGGCGAACAATACGAGGCGCGCCTCGGTTCGCTCGCCACCATCGGTTCGGCAGGTCCCTTCATCGGCCTCTTCGGCACGGTTGTCGGTATCATGACCTCGTTCCAGGCGATCGCCGGTTCGAAGTCGACCAACCTTGCGGTCGTGGCGCCGGGTATCGCCGAAGCGCTTCTGGCAACGGCCATCGGCCTTGTCGCGGCTATTCCGGCGGTTATCGCCTACAACAAGTTCACGGCCGATGCGCACAAGCTTTCCGCCCGCATGGAAGGTTTCGCCGACGAATTCTCCGCGATCCTGTCGCGCCAGATCGATGAAAAACTTCAGACACGGCAGGCCGCCCAGTAAGCGGCCGCATGCTGTGCAGTAATTTGCCGCAAGGCAAAATGGAGTAGATGATATGGGTATGTCAGCAGGTGGCAGCGGCGGCGGTTCCGGTGGACGCCGGGGTGGGCGCGGCGGACGGCGCCGGGGCGGCGCGATCAGCGAGATCAACGTGACGCCGCTTGTCGACGTCATGCTGGTGTTGCTCATCATCTTCATGGTGGCCGCGCCGATGATGACGGTCGGCGTGCCGATCGATCTGCCGCAGACCTCCGCCAATGCGCTGAATTCGGATACGCAGCCGATCACGATTTCCGTCAATGCCAATGGCCAGATCCATTTGCAGGAAACCGAAATCCAGGCGGCCGAGGTGGCCGACAAGCTGCAGGCGATCGCCACCACCGGTTATAACGAGCGTATCTTCGTGCGTGCGGATTCCGTTGCCGCCTACGGCGTCGTTGCCGATGTGATGGCGCGCATCCAGGCGGCGGGCTTCAAGAATATCGGCCTTGTGACCCAGCAGAAACAGGACAATTGACGTAAAACGATGAAGGGCAGCCTTACCACATCCGCGATCGTGCACGCGTCGCTTCTGGCTTTCGCCCTCGTTTCCCTGGGCTCGCCGGAGCCGCTCGACGTGTCGCAGGCCGAAGCCCTGCCTGTGGAACTGGTGCCCATCGAGGAGCTGAGCCAGATCCAGCAGGGCGACAAGAATGCGCCGAAAGCGGAAAAATCGGCTCCGGTGCCGACCACGCGCCCTGACATCGTCGAAAACGCCCAGAATGTCGGTAACAACACAGCCGATCTCGACGCGCCGCCGACCCCGACGACCAAGCCCAACGACAATCTCAGCGCCGCCGCCCCCGCCAAGCAGGAAAAGCCGCAGCCGGTCGTCGATACCAAGGCGAATGAGGTGAAGGACATCGTCAAGGAAGAGACCTCGGCGCCGAAGCCGCAGGAAATGGCCGCCTTGCCGCAGACCAAGCCGGAAATCGCGCCGCAGCCGAAGACGGAGCCGCCGCCGCAGGAAACCAAGGCGGAGGAACCGCCGCCCGCGCAGCAGGAGCCGGCCGAAATTCCCGTGCCGCAGAACGTGCCGCGTCCCAACGCCCGCCCCGAGCCGCCGAAGCCTGAAGAGCCGAAGCAGGCAGAGACCAAGCCTGCCGAGCAGAAGCCTGCCGAAAAGCCGGCGGAGACCAAGCCCGATCAGGCGAAATCCACGGACAAGCCGTCCGACAAGAAGCCCGGCGAGAAAAAGCAGGAGACCGCAAAAGCGACGTCTTCGAAGGAAAGCGACTTCAATGCCGACGATATTGCCGCGCTTTTGAACAAGCAGGCGCCCTCCGGCGGCGGTGCGAAGCGCTCCACCCAGCAGGCTTCGCTTGGCGGCAAGAAGACCACGGGCGGTTCGACGCTCAGCCAGACGGAAATGGATGCGCTGCGCGGTGCGATCCAGAAGAACTGGCAGATCATTCCCGGCATGGCGGATGCCTCGGACGTTCGCGTCCGGGTGACCATGAAGCTCGACCGTGATGGTTCCATCATCGGTCGGCCCGAGATCGAGGCCACGGGTGGTTCCGAGGGAACGCGCCGTGCTCTTTCCGGCGGAGCCTATCGCGCCATCATGCGGTCTGCTCCGTTCACGAACCTTCCTGCCGACAAATATGATGCATGGAACGAAGTCGTCGTGAACTTCGATCCCAGTGAATTGCTATGAATGCTGAAAGGCCTGGCAACATGAAGATATTTTCGCCGATCCGGCTGGTGCTCGCTGTCGCGGCCCTCATGTCGGTTTTCTCTGCACCGGCTTTTGCGCGGGTGGAAATCAACATCAACAAGGGCAATGTCGAGCCGCTGCCCATCGCCATCACCGACTTCATGTCGGGCGACGGTATCGGCGCACAGGTGTCCGCGGTCATCGCCGCCGACCTGCAGCGTTCCGGCCTCTTCGCGCCGGTCAATAAAAGCGCCTTCATCGAAAAGATCAGCAATCCGGATCAGCAGCCGCGTTTCGAGGACTGGAAGGTCATCAACGCCCAGGCGCTCGTGACCGGCCGCGTGACGCGCGAAAGCGATGGCCGCCTGCGCGCCGAATTCCGTCTTTGGGATACGTTCGCCAACCAGCAGATGACCGGCCAGCAGTTCTTTACCCAGCCGGAAAACTGGCGTCGTGTCGCCCATATCATCGCCGATGCCATCTATGAGCGCATCACCGGCGAAAAGGGCTACTTCGACACCCGCGTCGTTTTCGTCTCCGAAAGCGGTCCGAAGACGGCCCGCAAGCGCCAGCTGTCGATCATGGACCAGGACGGTTTCAACGTCCGCAACCTCACCAATTCGAACGACATCGTTCTGACGCCGCGCTTCTCGCCGAACCGCCAGGAAGTCACCTACATGTCCTTCGAGGGCCAGCAGCCGCGCGTCTATCTGCTGCAGCTGGAAACCGGGCAGCGTGAAGTTGTCGGCAATTTCCCCGGCATGACATTCTCGCCGCGCTTCTCGCCGGATGGCCAGAAGGTCATCATGAGCCTGCAGCAGGATGGCAATGCCAATATCTACACCATGGATCTGCGCTCGCGCACCACGACGCGGCTGACGAATACGGCGGCGATCGATACCGCGCCGTCCTATTCGCCGGACGGGCAGCGTGTCGCCTTCGAAAGCGACCGCGGCGGCCGCCAGCAGATCTACGTCATGAATGCCGATGGCTCCGGCCAGCAGCGTGTCTCCTTCGGTGATGGGTCCTACTCCACGCCGGTCTGGTCGCCGCGCGGCGATCTGATCGCCTTCACCAAGCAGTCGGGCGGCAAGTTCTCGATCGGCGTGATGAAGACTGATGGTTCCGGCGAGCGCATCCTGACCAGCGGTTTCCACAATGAAGGCCCCACCTGGGCGCCGAATGGCCGCGTGCTGATGTTCTTCCGCCAGAACGCCGGCGCCGGCGGTCCGCAGCTCTATTCGATCGACCTGACGGGCTATAACGAACAGCTCATCAAGACGCCGACCTTCGCTTCGGATCCGGCCTGGTCGCCGCTTCTGGATTGATATGACTGCCATGACGGCGCCGGTGTGAACCGGCGCCGTCATGTTTTACGCATGCCTTACGGGAAAGCGCCTCTTTCTTGCCGCAAAGTGTTGTGAGGGAGCAAAAAAGTGGGACATTTCCTTTCTGTTAACCATAAGCGTTTGCCGGCTATTAACTGCGATCCGTTAGTGTCTGGCAACGTTATTGAAATTCCAAGGAGAGACCGGCGATGAGCCGTACACATATTTCGGCACTCAGCCCCATACAGAAACTGGCCCGTAACCCGGCTGTCATCGCCATGACGCTCGCGCTTGCTCTTGCAGGCTGCGCGAACAAGAAGAACATGCCGAACAGCGCCGGTGAACTCGGCCTTGGTGGCGCGGGCTCCGCAACGCCGGGCTCCCAGCAGGACTTCACGGTCAATGTCGGCGACCGCATCTTCTTCGACACGGACTCGACCTCGATCCGCGCCGACGCCCAGCAGACCCTGCAGCGTCAGGCACAGTGGCTCGCCCGTTACCCGAACTACGCCATCACCGTCGAAGGCCATGCCGACGAGCGCGGTACGCGTGAATACAACCTTGCGCTCGGCGCACGCCGCGCGGCGGCAACCCGCGACTTCCTGGCCTCCCAGGGCGTTCCGGCCAGCCGCATGAAGACGATCTCCTACGGCAAGGAACGTCCGGTCGCCGTTTGCGACGACATTTCCTGCTGGTCGCAGAACCGCCGCGCCGTGACGGTTCTCGGTGGCGCGGGCATGTAATCGCCTGACGCAATTGTGAACGTGAATGAAAGGCGGTCTTCGGGCCGCCTTTTGTTTTTTTCATAGTTTGGCCGAAGTTAAGTTGCTTTTTCGGTCGATATGGAAAGAATCCGGCTTGCGTCATTCCGGCGCAAATCAGTTAAGGCAGGACGAATGAGATGAAGAAACTTGTCGTGGCGGGAATGCTGGGGCTTGCAGCCTGCACCGGCCTGAGCGGCATTGCCGTTTCGGGTCCGCTGTTCGGTGCGGGGGGTAGCTTCGGCACGATCAACTCTCAACAGGCCCCGGTCGTCCGGGTTCAGGCCAATGAAGCCTATCGGGTTCAGCAGCTCGAAGAGCAGATCCGGCAGCTCAACGGCCGTATCGAGGAAATGAGCTTCCAGCTTCTGCAGATGCAGGAAACGATCCGCAAGGCGCAGGAAGACAACGAATTCCGCTTCCAGGAACTGGAAAGCGGCAATGCCGGCGGCAAGGGCGCAAGCCCGGCGACGCCGAAAAAGAAGGCGGAGGCCAGTCCGGTCAATCCGGCCACGCCGCCGACCGACGACGTTGCAACCATCATCGAAACGCCACCCGAGGGTGGCGCTTCCGTTTCGTCGTCTGCTCCGTCCAGTGCGCCGACGGGCGCGCCGGGCGAAACGACGCTCGGCTCGATCGAACTCGATTCCCGGGGAATGCCGGTTGGCGGCACGCTCAATCAGAACGCCAACAATTCGTCCGGCAGCCTTCCCGGTGTGAGCACCGGCAACGGCACCCGCAAGACCGATCCGGTCAACACGGCGGCGCTGACCAGCGAAAGCGATATTTACCAGGCCGCTTATGGCCACGTCCTTTCCGGCGACTACAAGCTGGCGGAACAGGGCTTCCAGCAATATCTGCAAGGTTACCCCAAGGGCACCAAGGCTGCGGATGCGAGCTTCTGGCTGGGCGAGGCGCAATATTCGCAGGGCAAGTTCAACGAAGCCGCAAAGACGTTTTTGAACGGCCATCAGGCCTATGGCAAATCCCCCAAGGCCCCTGAAATGCTGATGAAGCTCGGCATGTCGCTTGCCGCGCTCGACAATACCGAAACCGCCTGCGCCACGTTGCGCGAGGTGCCGAAGCGTTATCCCAATGCGTCCAAGACCGTCTTGAACAAGGTTGCGAGCGAACAGAAGCGGCTGAGCTGCTGATCTCTTTCCTGCCATTGCGGCGGTGTTTCCATGCCGGTTGATGCCCGCTTCCCAAGCGAAAAGACAGTTGCGCCGCTTCCGGCAGCAAGGTCCTTTGTCGCAAATCTCCGCAAACCTTCCCATATTCTCGTTGCAATTTCAGGCGGCAGCGATTCCACCGGTCTGTTGCTGGCGCTGCATCAGGCAATGGCGGAGGCGGGCTGTGGCCGGCTGCGACTTTCCGCCGTCACCATCGATCACGCGCTGAGAGTGGAATCCGCCGAGGAGGCCCGCCAGGTCGCCGCGCTTTGCCTTGATCTTGGCGTTCCCCATGTTACGCGCCGGTGGGAGGGCGCCAAGCCCGCTTCCGGTCTTTCCGACGCCTCCCGCCTCGCGCGCTATCGTCTGATCGCCGAGGTTGCCGATGGGATCGGCGCCGATCTTGTCGTGACGGGGCATACGATCGGCGACCAGCGGGAAACCGTGGCGATGCGCGCCGCCCGAAATGCCGGAGCTGACAATCTCGGCCTTTCCGGCATGGCGGATGCGGTCTTGTACGATGGCCGCCGCTGGATCATGCGGCCGTTTCTTGCCTGTGAAAGACAGGCGATCCGCGATTACATACTGTCGCGCTCACAAAGCTGGGTGGACGATCCCAGCAATGAAAATACCGGATATGAGCGTGTACGGGTAAGGCAGGCTCTTACCGGTGCTGCGGTTCACCTTGATGCCGAAGCAGCCGTCAAACGGCGGAAGCTCTCTGAAAATACGGCCGATTTCCTGCGCGGGCATGTGCAGGTCTTCCATGCCGTGCTCGCCGGAATAGCCGCGGACAGTGTGATGCCCGATCGTTCCGAATTCAGGCATGCATTGGCGGCGCTCATCGCCACGCTGGGGGGAAGGACCTATTTTCCGGCTGCAAGCAGCATGGAGCGGGTTCTGCGTCTTCTCAAGACCGGGGAAAACGGACGGTTGACGGTCGGCCGTGTTCTGCTCGACCGCCGCCGCGACGGGCTTTATATTTTTCGCGAGCAGCGAAACCTGCCGGAGCTTTCCGTCGGGGCGCATGGGCAAGGGCTTTGGGATGAGCGCTTTCTTGTGAAAAACGGATCGTCGGTTCCGATCCGTGTCACGGCGGGCAGGGTGGACGATGCGCCGCGAGCGGAGGCGCTTTTTCCGTCCCTGCCGCCCGCAGTGGCGAAACCGGCCACGGCCGGCCTGCCGCAAATCGCCGCAGCGGCTCCCCACGCCATATCCCTGGCGGGGGACGTGACCATCACGCCGAGGCTTGCGCCATTCGATCTTTTTTTGCCGCGCTTCGACCTTGAGTTGGCAAATGCAATCGCTGTTTTGTGCGGGCGTGCCGCATATCCACAGCCCCCGGTTTAAATCCGGCCTCTTTTTCGTGAATTGCCATGGAATAGTTTTTACACCAAAACGCATCAGATAACGCCCTTCGCCTTGGCAACGGCAGATGTCGTCCTTATGTTAGGGGCACGTAAGAGCGGGCAGCAGACATGCCCGTGTGAGTTCGGGGAGTTCGATGAACCCAAATTTCAGAAATTTCGCCTTGTGGGCCGTGATCGCCCTCTTGCTGATCGCGTTGTTCAGCATGTTCCAGACGTCGCCGACACAAACGGGTTCACGGGAAATTCCGTATTCCCAGTTTCTTCGCGATGTGGATTCCGGGCGAGTTCGCGACGTAACCGTCACCGGTAACCGGGTTCTCGGAACCTATACCGAAAACGGCACGGCCTTTCAGACCTATTCCCCCGTCATTGACGACAGCCTGATGGAGCGCTTGCAGAGCAAGAACGTCACCATCGTGGCGCGTCCCGAAAGCGACGGCTCTTCCGGTTTTCTGAGCTATCTCGGCACGCTTCTGCCGATGTTCCTCATCCTTGGCGTCTGGCTGTTCTTCATGCGGCAGATGCAGGGCGGTTCGCGCGGCGCGATGGGCTTTGGCAAATCAAAGGCCAAGCTTTTGACGGAAGCCCACGGCCGCGTGACGTTTGACGATGTCGCCGGCGTGGACGAAGCCAAGCAGGACCTCGAGGAAATCGTCGAATTCCTGCGTGATCCGCAGAAGTTCCAACGCCTGGGCGGTAAAATTCCGCGCGGCGTGCTGCTGGTCGGCCCTCCGGGTACCGGTAAGACGCTGCTGGCGCGCTCCGTCGCCGGTGAAGCCAACGTGCCGTTCTTCACCATTTCCGGCTCTGACTTCGTGGAAATGTTCGTCGGCGTCGGTGCAAGCCGCGTGCGCGACATGTTCGAACAGGCCAAGAAGAACGCGCCCTGCATCATCTTCATCGACGAAATCGACGCCGTCGGCCGCCACCGTGGCGCCGGTCTCGGCGGCGGTAACGACGAACGCGAACAGACGCTGAACCAGCTGCTGGTCGAAATGGATGGCTTCGAGGCGAATGAAGGCATCATCCTCATCGCTGCCACCAACCGTCCCGATGTTCTGGACCCGGCACTTCTGCGTCCCGGCCGTTTCGACCGTCAGGTCGTCGTGCCGAACCCGGATATCGTCGGCCGCGAGCGCATTCTCAAGGTGCATATCCGCAACGTGCCGCTGGCGCCCAACGTCGACCTCAAGGTTCTGGCCCGCGGCACCCCCGGCTTTTCGGGCGCGGACCTGATGAACCTCGTCAACGAAGCCGCGCTCATGGCCGCCCGTCGCAACAAGCGCGTGGTCACCATGCAGGAGTTCGAGGACGCCAAGGACAAGATCATGATGGGTGCGGAGCGTCGCTCCTCCGCCATGACCGAGGCCGAAAAGAAACTGACCGCCTATCATGAGGCAGGTCACGCCATCACCGCGCTGAAGGTTGCCGTGGCCGATCCGCTGCACAAGGCGACGATCATTCCGCGCGGCCGTGCGCTCGGCATGGTCATGCAGCTGCCGGAAGGCGACCGCTACTCCATGAGCTATAAGTGGATGGTGTCGCGTCTCGTGATTATGATGGGTGGACGCGTTGCCGAGGAACTGACCTTCGGCAAGGAAAACATCACCTCCGGCGCGTCCTCGGATATCGAGCAGGCCACCAAGCTTGCCCGTGCCATGGTCACCCAATGGGGCTTCTCCGATGCGCTCGGTCAGGTCTCCTATGGTGAAAACCAGCAGGAAGTCTTCCTAGGTCATTCCGTCTCGCAGTCGAAGAATGTCTCCGAGGCGACGGCTCAGACGATCGATACCGAAGTTCGCCGCCTGATCGATGAGGCTTATGCCGAGGCACGCCGTATCCTGACGGAAAACCATGACGGTTTTGTCGCGATTGCCGAGGGCCTTCTTGAATACGAAACCCTGACGGGCGACGAGATCAAGGCGCTGCTGAAGGGCGAGAAGCCCGCTCGTGATCTCGGTGACGATTCTCCCGGCAGCCGCGGTTCGGCCGTGCCGAAGGCCGGTACCAAGAAGGACGGGCCGAGCGAAGCGAAGGGCGACGGCGAAGCCAAGGGCGACGGCGAGGCCGAAGGCGGTATGGAGCCGCAGCCGCACTGATCGCCAGCGTTGCTTGCGTTATTGTAAAAGGCCATCCGGTATTCCGGGTGGCCTTTTCAGTCTGGTAACAAGATATAAGCCATTTTTGCGGTAATTTACGTGCTGTTTATTGTGGTTTGTGGCATCTAGCCAAAAACGCTTCCGGCTATTTTCAGCTTTTGCCGGAATGCCTGAAAGATTTGGAGTTCAAATGGCACGCCGTTATTTCGGTACCGATGGTATCCGCGGACAATCAAACGTCTTCCCGATGACGCCGGACCTGGCGATGCGTGTTGGCATTGCCGTTGGAACGATCTTCCGCCGTGGCCACCATCGTCATCGCGTCGTCATCGGCAAGGATACGCGGCTTTCCGGCTATATGCTGGAAAACGCCCTGGTTGCCGGCTTCACCGCAGCCGGGCTGGACGTCTTCCTGCTAGGCCCCATTCCGACGCCGGCCGTCGCCATGCTGACCCGCTCGCTGCGCGCCGATATCGGCGTGATGATTTCTGCCTCGCACAACCCCTTCTCCGATAATGGCATCAAGCTGTTCGGACCGGACGGATACAAGCTGTCGGATGAGCTGGAACTGGAGATCGAAGACCTTCTCGATAAGGATATTTATGCCCAGCTTGCCAAGCCGGCCGAAATCGGCCGCGCCAAGCGCGTTGATGGCGATATTTACCGCTATATCGAATTCGTCAAACGCACCCTGCCGCGTGATGTGACGCTGAGCGGGCTGAGGATCGCTATCGATTGCGCCAATGGCGCCGCCTATAAGGTGGCGCCGGCTGCACTCTGGGAACTGGGTGCGGAAGTCGTCACCATCGGTAACGAACCGAACGGCATCAATATCAATCTCGAATGTGGCTCCACCCACCCGGAAGCCCTGCAAAAGAAGGTGCATGAGGTGCGGGCCGATATCGGTATCGCGCTGGATGGTGATGCGGACCGTGTCATCATCGTCGATGAGCGTGGTGAGATCGTTGATGGCGACCAGCTGATGGCGGTCATTGCCGATAGCTGGGCTGCGGATAACACGCTGCGCGGCGGCGGCATCGTCGCGACTGTCATGTCCAATCTCGGGCTGGAGCGCTTCCTTAGTGACAAGGGCCTTACCCTTGCCCGCACCAAGGTCGGCGACCGTTATGTCGTAGAGCACATGCGCAACCACAATTTCAACGTCGGCGGCGAGCAGTCCGGCCACATCGTGCTGTCGGATTACGGCACGACAGGGGATGGTCTCGTCGCGGCATTGCAGGTTCTCGCCAAGGTCAAGCGCTCCGGTCTTACCGTCAGTGACGTGTGCCGTAAGTTCGAGCCGGTGCCGCAGCTCCTGAAGAATGTGCGCATCTCCGGCGGCAAGCCGCTGGAAAATCCGGTCGTGCAGCAGGCGATTGCGGATGCGGAAAGCGCGCTGGCCAATAATGGCCGCCTTGTCATCCGCCCGTCCGGCACGGAGCCGCTGATCCGCGTCATGGCGGAAGGCGACGACAGCGCCAAGGTGGAGAAGATCGTCAACGATCTCGTCGGCGTCATTGCCAATGCCCGCTCGGCTGCGTGAGCAGATCAGGCAGTAGAATAACGAAAAGCCGGCTTTCCAGCCGGCTTTTTCTTTGAGTATTTCCTAATAAAGATGGTGAATGATCGTGGTTAATCGGGACTTAACCATTTTACGCCACTCTGCGTGACTGAACAGTTCACTGGCAGCTGCCGCAACGCACGTGCCTCTTCTGGAGTGGAAGTCATGAAAAACGCCCTGGCCGGATTTCTGGCCGTTCTGCTGACCGGCACAAGCGCCGTCGGCGCCGATCTTTACCAGGCCGAGCCCGCGCCCGCCTATGTCGAGGCACCTGAAGTTCAGATCACCCAGGCGAGCGGCTGGTATCTGCGCGGCGATGTCGGTTATTCCTTCAACAAGCTGCGCGGCGCCCATTATTACCAGGGCGGTCCGGGCGGCTATCTGCAGGATTTCGAGACCGCAAAGATCAAGGATAGCTACAACATCGGAGCTGGCGTCGGCTACCAGTTCAATAATTATTTCCGCAGTGATCTGACCTTCGACTATATGGGGAAGTCTGATTTCCGCGGCTCCACCCGCGGATTCTGCGGCAACGGCGCTCCCTGCGTTTCAACGGATCTGAGCTCGCTCAGGGCCTATACCCTGATGGCAAACGCCTATGTCGATCTTGGGACCTATGGTCGCATCACGCCTTATGTCGGCGGTGGCGTTGGTGCGTCTTACGTCAAGTGGGACAAGCTCCGTAACACCTCCTGTGCGACCGACGGATCGGGCTATTGCGACGAGACGACGGAACACGGCGGCAAGGGCAAGTGGCGCTTCGCCTATGCCCTGATGGCCGGCGCCTCCATCGACGTTACCTGCAACCTGAAGGCCGATATCGGTTATCGTTTCCGCCACATCAACAAGGGCGACATGTTCGGTTACGAGAACAATGGCGGTCCGGGCCGCGACAAGGGCCTTTATTCGCATGAAGTGCGCCTCGGCGGCCGTTATGTCTTCAACGGCTGCGATACCGCACAATATATGCCGCCTGCCGATATTCCGCTGCAGCCTGCCGTTTATAAATAAACGTCACGCACCGCTGGTAGTTTCAAACCGTCCGCATCCTCCGGGTGCGGGCGGTTTTGTTGTACCGGCATCTGACGCGGCGCATGACGCATATGGACCAAGATTCTTCTGCGTAGCGACATATTCCGCTTGACTGAGATCGGCGACAGGAATAGCAACGGCGTCAGGACACTCCACCCTAACGTGGAGCGCCTATCTGGAAGGGTAGTCAAATGACAGATATCGTGAAGCCGGACGTCCGTCCGGGCAATACGCATTTTTCCTCTGGTCCCTGCTCGAAGCGTCCCGGTTGGTCGCTGGAAGCTCTCTCCGATGCACCGCTCGGTCGCTCGCATCGCGCCAAGGTTGGCAAAGCCAAGCTGAAGCAGGCCATCGATCTCACCCGTGAAGTTCTGAACGTTCCTGCCGATTATCGCATCGGTATCGTTCCCGCATCCGACACCGGCGCCGTTGAAATGGCCCTCTGGTCGCTGCTCGGCGAACGCGGCGTCGACATGCTCGCCTGGGAAAGCTTCGGCGCCGGCTGGGTCACCGACGTCGTCAAGCAGCTGAAGCTGAAGGACGTCCGCAAATTCGAGGCCGATTACGGCCTGCTGCCGAACCTCGCCGAAGTCGATTTCGACCGTGACGTGGTCTTTACCTGGAACGGTACGACCTCCGGCGTCCGTGTTCCCAATGCCGATTTCATCCCTGCCGACCGCAAGGGCCTGACCATATGCGACGCCACCTCGGCGGCCTTCGCGCAGGACATGGACTTTACCAAGCTCGACGTCGTCACCTTCTCCTGGCAGAAGGTTCTGGGCGGCGAGGGCGGCCATGGCGTCATCATCCTTTCGCCGCGCGCCGTCGAGCGTCTGCTGAGCTATTCGCCGCCATGGCCTCTGCCGAAAATCTTCCGCATGGTCTCCGGCGGCAAGCTGATCGAAGGCATCTTCACCGGCGAAACCATCAACACGCCGTCCATGCTCTGCGTTGAGGATTATATCGACGCGCTGCTGTGGGCCAAAAATCTTGGTGGCCTGAAGGCGCTGATCGGCCGTGCCGATGCCAATGCCAAGGTCATCTACGACTTTATCGAGAAGAATGACTGGATCGCCAACCTGGCCGTCAAGCCGGAAACCCGCTCCAACACCTCCGTCTGCCTGAAGATCGTCGATCCCGAAGTGCAGGCGCTGGATGCCGCCGCACAGGCCGATTTCGCCAAGGGCGTCGTCGCCCTGCTCGAAAAGGAAAATGTCGCCCTCGATATCGGCGCCTACCGTGACGCACCGTCCGGTCTGCGCATCTGGGCCGGCGCGACCATCGAGACGGCCGACATGGAAGCCGTCATGCCCTGGCTTGCCTGGGCCTTCCAGACGCAGAAGGCAGCACTTTCCAAGGCTGCCGCCTGATTTTGATACCGGCCCTGCGCTGATGCAGGGCCGCCGATTTCCCGCTTTAGAGCATTTCCAGCAAAAGTGGACACCGGTTTTGCGTCCGGAAATGCGTAAAACAACAGATCCACCGTTTTTCAAGGAGCCCGTGAACCATGGCACCTCGTGTACTCGTATCCGACGAACTGTCGGAAACCGCCGTCCAGATTTTCCGCGATCGCGGCGTCGAAGTCGATTTCCAGCCGAAGCTCGGCAAGGACAAGGACAAGCTTGCGGAAATCATCGGCAATTATGATGGTCTGGCCATCCGTTCCGCCACCAAGGCGACCGAAAAGCTGATCGAGGCCGCGACCAACCTCAAGGTCATCGGCCGCGCCGGCATCGGCGTTGACAATGTCGATATTCCGGCTGCCTCGCGCCGCGGTATCATCGTCATGAACACGCCTTTCGGCAACTCCATCACCACCGCCGAACACGCCATCGCGCTGATGTTCGCCGTCGCCCGCCAGCTTCCGGCCGCCGACAGCTCCACGCAGGCCGGCAAGTGGGAAAAGTCGAAATTCATGGGTGTCGAAATCACCGGCAAGACGCTCGGCGTCATCGGCGCCGGCAACATCGGCTCCATCGTCTGCTCGCGTGCGCTTGGCCTCAAGATGCATGTTCTGGCCTATGACCCATTCCTGTCGCCGGAACGCGCGCAGGAAATGGGCGTCACCAAGGTCGAGCTGGACGAACTGCTGGCGCAGGCGGATTTCATCACCCTGCACGTGCCGATGACCGACAAGACCCGCGGCATCCTGAACGCTGAAAACCTTGCCAAGACCAAAAAGGGCGTGCGCATCGTCAACTGCGCCCGCGGCGGTCTGGTGGATGAGGCGGCCCTTGCCGAAGCCATCAAGTCCGGCCATGTCGCCGGTGCTGGTTTCGACGTGTTCGAAGTCGAGCCCGCCACCGAGAGCCCGCTTTTCGGCCTGCCGAACGTCGTCTGCACGCCGCATCTCGGCGCTTCGACCACGGAAGCGCAGGAAAACGTCGCCCTTCAGGTCGCCGAGCAGATGTCGGATTACCTCGTGAAGGGCGCGGTTTCCAACGCCATCAACATGCCGTCGATCACGGCGGAAGAGGCACCCCGCCTGAAGCCCTTCATTCGTCTGGCGGATGTTCTCGGTTCCTTCGTCGGCCAGGTGCAGGAAAGCGCCACCAAGGAAATCGAAATCCTTTATGACGGCGCGACCGCCAACATGAACACCAAGGCGCTGACCAGCGCGTTGCTGGCCGGCCTCATCCGCAGCCAGGTTGCGGATGTGAACATGGTTTCTGCACCGGTGATGATCAAGGAAAAGGGCATCATCCTGTCCGAAGTCAAGCGCGACAAGACCGGCGTTTACGACGGCTACATCAAGTTGACGGTCAAGACGGAAAACCAGATCCGCTCGGTTGCCGGCACGGTGTTCTCGGATGGCAAGCCGCGCTTCATCCAGATCAAGAACATCAACATGGATGCGGATGTCGGATCGCACATGATCTATATCACCAATACCGACGTTCCCGGCATGATCGGCTTCATGGGCACCACGCTCGGTGAGGCTGGCGTCAATATCGCCAACTTCCAGCTTGGCCGTGAAAAGGAAGCCGGCGATGCGATTGCGCTGCTTTACGTCGATGGCCCGGTTTCCGAAGCCGTGCTGGACAAGCTGCGCGCCAACCCGGCGATCCGCCAGGTCAAGCCGCTGACCTTCAACGTCGACTGATCTTATCGTTCCTCCCAAGGGGACAATAAGGCCCGGTGCAGGGGAGACCCTGTGCCGGTTTTTTTTGTTTTGCCGATTGCCGGATTTGCCGCAAACATATGCATCTATCGCTCTGGTTGCATATCACGAAAAATTTAAGGCGGGTGCTCTAAAAATGATGATCATGAGTTGCTATATCGCCTGCTGACATGCCGCTCATGGGAGGGCGGCCAACAGGAGATAGTGATGTTTGCTGCCTTTCGGCGCTTCAAGGGTTTGTTCGCAGTCGCCGCGCTTGGTATCGCGGTGTCTTTCGTGGCGGTTGATATGGCGGAGGCACGCCGTGCCAGCGGTGGCTTCGGCAGCCGTGGCACGCGGACCTATTCCGCGCCGCCGTCAACCAGCACTGCGCCCGGCCAGACCGCGCCGATCAACCGCAGCATGACGCCGAATACCAATCAGGCAACGCCGAATGCTGCTCAGCCGGCCCGTCCCGGCGCGCAGGCGCCGCAGCAAAATCGCGGCCTGTTCGGCGGCATGATGGGTGGCCTGATGGGCGGCCTTCTGATGGGCGGTCTGTTCGGCATGCTCATGGGCGGCGGTTTTGGCGGCATGGCCGGTTTCTTCGGCATGCTGCTGCAGGTGGCGCTGATCGGCCTCCTGGTCATGCTCGCCATGCGTTTCTTCGCATCGCGCCGTCAGGGCCAGCCCGCTTATGGCGCAGCCGGCGGATCGCAGCGCGCGGATCACTCCGGTTCCCCTTATAATGGCGGTTCGCAGGCGGGTTCTGGCGCATCCTCGTTCAAGATCCCGAAGATCGGTGCGCTGGCCGGTGCTGCGGGCGGTACCGCGGCTGCCACAGCTGCGGCGGCCAAGCCGGCGCCCCATGCCAATGCCGTGTCGGAAGGCGATGAAATCGGCATTACCCAGGGCGACCTCGAAACCTTCCAGAAAATGCTGGAAGACGTACAGGCTGCCTATGCCGCTGAAGACTATGGCACATTGCGCAAGCTGACGACGCCGGAAGCCATGTCTTACCTCGCGGAAGAACTGAGCGACAACGCCACCAGCGGCGTGAAAAACGATGTGCGCGATGTGACGCTGCTGCAGGGCGACGTTGCCGAAGCCTGGCACGAAGAGGGCCAGGATTATGCAACGGTGGCAATGCGCTACTCCGCCATCGACGTGATGCGCGACCGCACCTCGGGCAATGTTATCGAAGGTGACGAGCACAAGCCGTCCGAAGCTGTGGAAATGTGGACCTTCGTGCGCCGCGGTGGCAACGACAATTGGCAGGTTGCCGCCATTCAGGCCGCCGCCTGACGCCATATCGCTTTCTTTTTCAAACTGGATGGCCCGGAGCTCCGCCAAGCTCCGGGCCTTCGTTTTTTCAGGCTGCGTATATTTCCGATTTTGATGTTGATTCGGATTGCTATCCAGCGCGGGCGAAGACGGGGCGGCGCGCAAAAAAACGACTGGAAAATCTAACGGGTGATATCTGTCGTGTCCGCGGACCCCGATCCGCCCTTTCGCCCTGCCATGCAAGGGTTTCGCTGCTCCTTGCGGAGGCATCCTGTCTGCGCATGGCTTGTCACTTCCACGGAATCGCCTTTTTTCATTCATCCGACATTCAGTCCCCGCGTCCTAACCACGGGGCATACACGTCAATGTGACTTTTCGCGCCGGTTCTAAACCGCTTTGGAAAGGGAACCTCAAGCGCAAAACAGCGTTGACAATCCAATTCCCGGCCTCCCGCAAGCCGGGCTGGGTGGCCGGGCACTGCAGGCCCTGCGAGAACGGAGAGCTATCGAGATGAAACGCTTTGACCTGATCGACGGGATGCGTGGTTACTTCCTCGTCTTCATGCTGATCAACCATCTGGTGTTTGCCGGCGGCTTCTGGCTGGTGGAGATCAATCACCGGCAGTTCGCCTTTGTCGAGGACGCGCAGGGCTTCGTGTTCCTGTCCGGCCTGCTGATCGGCATGGTCTATGCGCGCAAGATGATGAAATACGGCTATGATGCCGGCAAGCAGATGATCTGGAACCGGGCGATGGAGCTTTATCGTTATGCGATGGGCCTCGTCATCGCTGTGCTGTTCTTCCGCATGGTCATCCCGCATGCGCCTTATATCTGGTACAACTGGCTGGGCATGACCTCGTTCGACGATCCGCTGCGTCTCGCAGCGATCGCAACGTTCCTGTTCCAGCCGACCTTCATGGATATCCTGCCGCAATATATCGTCTACATGATCTTTGCGCCCGTGCTGGTGAAGCTCTGCCTTGACGGCAAATGGGCCTATGTCATGGCCGGTTCGCTGCTGGTCTGGATGGCCGGTCAGCTTGGCCTGCAGCAGATCGTGACGACCCCGCTCAACGAGCTCGTCAAGGGCGTGGATGAACAGGGCATCCGCGTCAGCTTCAACCTGCTTGGCTGGCAGCTGGTGTTTTATTCGGCGCTGGTGATGGGTGCCATGACGGCGCAGAACCGTATTCCGTGGAAGGCGATCTTCTCGCCGCAGCATACATGGTTGCCCAAGGCCGCCCTTGTCATCTGCCTGTTCTTCATGCCGCTGCGGATCGCCACGGCCTGGGGCCTGATGCCGGAATTCATGATGGGCAAATTTTCCACCATGGAAATCCGCGCCGATTTCGGTCCGGTCTATCTCATCAACTTCCTCGCCGTCGGTGTCGGTTTGACCTGGCTGGTGATCGCAGGCCCGAAACACCATCGTCCGCTGGTGCGCTCCATTGCCGAAGGCGTCATCTGGGTGCTGTCGCTGAAGTTCCTTCAGCTGCTCGGCCGCCATTCGCTGCAGGTCTATGTCTGGCACGTGGCGATCGTTTATGGCGTCTATTATCTTGATGGCCGCACGGCGGAACTGTCGCAGTTCAGCAAGACGCTGATCGCGTTTACGGCGATCGGATTGCTGGCCTTGCCCGCCCTGTGGAGGGAACGGGATAAGTGGATCGGCAGCAGCGGCCAGAAGACGGCCGGCGCTTAAAGGCCTGTCACGCCCCGAATTTGAACGGCTTTGCGGGGCGGCTTTTCGCCCCGTACTTGCGTGCGCGGCCATTCCTTTCTATATGCAGCCCTTAAATCCGCAGGCAGGCAGGCCCGAATGACGGCCAAGGTTCCTTGCGGCGGATGACCGACAGGCGGCGGGGCCTTTACCCCCGTTATGACTGACGATGGGAAAAAACGTGAATACGCTCGATTTTGACAAGAGGCCGGAAGATACCCGGATCGTTGTCGCCATGTCCGGTGGCGTCGATTCTTCGGTTGTGGCCGGTATCCTCAAGCGCGAGGGTTATGATGTCCTCGGCATTACGCTCCAGCTTTACGACCATGGCGCTGCCGTGCACCGCGCGGGCTCCTGTTGTGCGGGCCAGGATATCGACGATGCGCGCAGGGTCTGCGAAACGCTTGGCATTCCCCATTATGTGCTGGATTACGAAGCGCGGTTCCGTGAAACCGTCATCAATCCCTTCGCCGAAGCCTATGCCATGGGCGAAACGCCGATTCCGTGTGTCGCCTGCAACCAGACGGTAAAATTCGCCGATCTGCTTGCCACTGCGCAGGAACTGGGGGCCGACGCGCTGGCGACGGGCCATTATATCCGCTCGCGTCCCAATCCGGTTGCCGACCATCCTGCTCGTCGCGCGCTCTACCGCCCGATCGACAGCGACCGCGACCAGAGCTGGTTCCTGTTTGCGACGACACAGGAACAGATCGATTATCTGCGCTTTCCGCTGGGCGGCCTTTCCAAGGCGGAAACCCGCGCCCTGGCGGAAGAGATGGGGCTTGTCGTGGCCAAGAAGGCCGACAGCCAGGACATCTGTTTCGTGCCGCAGGGCAAATATACCGATATCATCAACAAGCTGAAGCCGAATGCGGCTCTGGCGGGAGACATCGTGCATCTCGACGGCCGCGTGCTGGGTCGTCACGAGGGCATTGTGCATTATACGATCGGCCAGCGCCGCGGCATCGGCGTTGCGACGGGGGAGCCGCTATATGTGGTGCACCTCGATGCCCGCGGCCGCCGGGTCATTGTCGGCCCGCGCGAGGCGCTGGAAACCCGTCGCGTCTATCTGCGTGACATGAACTGGCTGGGCGATGGCTTGCTGGCGGAAGATGCAGGGCAGGGCTTTGCCTGTTTTGCCAAGGTGCGCTCCACCCGCCCGCCGACGGAAGCGATGCTGCATGCCGACGAGAGCGGTATTTACGTGGACCTGATGACCGGAGAGGCCGGCGTCGCCCCCGGCCAGGCCTGCGTGCTTTATTCCGCCCCCGGCGCGGATGCCCGCGTCTGGGGCGGTGGTTTCATCGAGCGTTCGGAACGCTCGGCGGAAGCGGAGGCATCGTTGAAGGCGCTTCTGGAAAAGCCGGTTGCCGCCTGAAACAGTTCGCTTTTTGCGGCGGTGTGGAAAGCGAATTTTTTGCGCATCTTGCGCTTGACACTTTGGGGAGCGGCACCTTATAAGCCGCTCATCCTGATGGAACGGCCAGTCACATGACTGTCACGTTTCCCCTGTGGCGGGGTAGCTCAGGTGGTTAGAGCAGCGGAATCATAATCCGCGTGTCGGGGGTTCAAGTCCCTCTCCCGCTACCACTTTCATCCAGAATATATGAAAACCGGCAAATGATTGCCCGTGTTTTTGCGTGTTGGCGGAGGTGCGCAAAGGCTTGCCTTGGCGTCCCAGCGATTGGCGGTCGCCAAAAAAAGGGAAACCCGCCTGCTGCCATAATGCAGCCAGCGGGTCTCAACCTCTACCCCCTCCCACAAGGGCGGCTGCACAAAAGCACATTGAACGAATTATGGCAAGATCATGGCGGCGATATTGTTGTCGCGGACGCGCGCATTCGCCAATTTAGCTGCAAATGGCGAAATTTGACGGCTTTCGCGCCTCTCCGATAAGGGTCCGGCACAAGGCGGCAGCCACAGAGCCGCGCATTGCGGCGCGATTCGAGCAGGTTTGCAGTCATATTCGATTGAGACGCCGGTCCCGGTCGCGCGACGTCCGTCAGGGCTCTGCATTATTCTTGCGCGGCGGCGGCAAAAAAAATGCCCGCTCAGGGCGGGCAGTTCAGAGGGGAACTGAGGTTAGGAGCCTCGCATCTGAAACGGTCATTCATGGCATAAGTTCCGCACGGACAGGAATTTCGTCCCGGCGCTTGTTGCGGGATCGGTGAGGGGCGATGGAACGCACTGGCAGATGCGTAACAGCAGTTACCAGTACCAATCTTACCCAAAATCTGTCTCTGAAGAGTTTGGAGCGGGCGAAGGGATTTGAACCCTCGACCCCAACCTTGGCAAGGTTGTGCTCTACCCCTGAGCTACACCCGCTCAAATCCACCGGTCCGGGGTAGTTCGCTGAACCGTGGGCCACCGTGTTGCGGCGACGGGCGCTATATCGCTCAATCGATTTTGGAATGCAACAGGGAAATGACAAAAACGCGAAAATTTCTTTGAAAAATGCGACAAGCGGCGGAAATGATTGAGAGTTTTTCATCTCGATGTTTTTTCATGCGTTGCCAAGCGCCGGTTGCGCCCTTAATCAGGGATAGGGTGATATCGGAATCGGCAAAGGCGGGCGGCGGAATATGGCGGAGAATTCTCCCAAGACGGCAACGGACCTGTTCGAGTTTCTGGACGGGCTCGGCATCCCTCACACTACGAAACAGCATGAACCGGTGTTTACCGTCGCTGAATCCCAGTCGCTGCGCGATCTCATTCCCGGTGGCCACACGAAGAACCTTTTCGTGAAGGACAAGAAGGATCAATATTTCGTCCTGACCGTCGAGGAAAACGCGGTGGTTGATCTCAAGAGCGTTCACAAGACAATCGGTGCCGCAAGCCGCGTGTCTTTCGGCAGGCCGGAAAAAATGCTCGAATATCTGGGCGTCGTGCCGGGATCGGTGACGGTGTTCGGAGCGATGAACGATACCGGCCGGCAGGTGACCTTCGTGCTCGATAGCGGCCTTCTGGAAAACGAACTGGTCAATGGCCATCCGCTTTCCAACGACCAGACGACGACGATCGCGTCGAAGGATCTCATTCGTTTTCTCGAGGCGACCGGACATGCGCCGCTTGTCTTGAAAGTCAGCGAGTGAGATACGATCTTTGCTTCAGTTAAGACATGCGACAGAGATTACGGGAGACCGGCATGAGCGGCACGAATAATCCTTACGGCGGTTCCTATGGCGGGCAGATGTCCGCGAGCGCGCAATATAGTGGCGAGTTGAACGGGGCGGCCTCCGGTCACATCAAGGACACCACGACGGCCGGCTTTTCCAAGGATGTTCTTGAGGAATCACGCCGCCAGCCGGTTCTGGTGGATTTCTGGGCGCCGTGGTGCGGTCCGTGCAAGCAGCTGACGCCGGTGCTGGAAAAGGCCGTCAACGAGGCGAATGGCCGTGTGAAGCTCGTGAAGCTGAACATTGACGATCACCCGTCCATTCCGGGCCAGCTCGGTATCCAGTCCATTCCCGCCATCGTCGCCTTTGCCGATGGCCGGCCGGTGGATGGTTTCATGGGCGCTGTGCCGGAAAGCCAGATCAAGCAGTTCATCGACAAGATTGCCGGCCCGGATGCGGGTGATCCGAAAGCCGAGATCGAGGCGGTTCTGGCCGAGGCGAAGCAGCTTCTGGCGGATGGCGATTTCAACGGTGCGGCGCAGCTCTTCGGCGCCGTGATGCAGGCCGATCCGGAGAACCCGGGCGCTATTGCCGGTATCGCCGAATGCATGATCGCGGCCGGGCAATATGAGCGGGCCGGCGAATTGCTGTCTTCCCTGCCGGCGGAACTCGGCGATGATGCGGGCATTCAGCTCGTTTCGAAAAAGATCGCGCAATATGAGGAAGCCCGAAAGATCGGCGATCCGGTGGCGCTGGAAAGCGATCTCGCCGTTAATCCCGACCATCACGAGGCGCGGGTGAAGCTCGCCAAGGTGCTGAATGCGCAGGGGCGGCGTGATGAGGCGGCGGACCATCTGCTCTACATCATGCGCAAGGACAGGACCTTCGACGATGACGGCGCGCGCCGCCAGCTTCTGGAGTTTTTCGAGGCCTGGGGTTTCAAGGACCCGGCAACTGTTGCCGGCCGCAGGAAGCTTTCGTCGATACTGTTTTCATAGTGCGGGCATATCCCCGGCCGTGACGGTTGATCCGCCGGCCGGGCAGAGCAGTGAACAGGGGGCTTGATCCCATGCATGTCGGAAATGCGAGATATGTGAAGAACGACGACCTGCCGGAGACCGTGCCGGTCTTTCCCTTGCCGGGCGCGCTGCTTCTGCCGGAAGGCCATCTTCCGCTCAATATCTTCGAACCGCGATATCTGGCGATGATAGACACGGCATTGGCGAGCCACAGGCTCATCGGCATGGTGCAGCCGGCCCTTCACGTCATTGACGCAGGGCGAGATGGCGGGCCTCTGAGCGCGGTCGGATGTCTTGGCCGCATCACCTCCCTTTCCGAAACCGGCGACGGCCGCTACATCATCTCGCTCACCGGCGTATGCCGTTTCCGCCTGCTGGAAGAGGTGGAGGCCGGCAAGCCCTATCGCAGTTTCCGTCACGCACCCTTCATCGCCGATCTTTCCGGTGAATATGATGAGGAAGCCGTGGACCGTGACAATCTGCTGCGCGTTTTCCGGGCGTTTCTGGATGCCAACCAGCTGGAGGCGGATTGGGACAGCGTGGAAAGGGCGGGCAACCGTGTCCTCGTCAATTCGCTTTCCATGATGTCTCCCTTCGGGCCGGCCGAAAAACAGGCGCTGCTGGAGGCGCCGGACCTGAAGACGCGGGCCGAGACTTTGATTGCCATTACCGAGATCGTTCTCGCCCAGGGGTCGGGTGAGGGCGGTACGGTGCTGCAATAGGAGCGCCGCCATGGACGACAGGATGAGCAATGTCGATCCGAAGCTGCTGGAGCTGTTGGTCTGCCCCTTGACCAAAGGCCGCCTTTCTTATGACCGTGCCCGCAACGAGCTCGTCTCCGAGAGCGCGAGGCTCGCCTATCCGATCCGCGACGGGGTGCCGATCATGCTGATTTCCGAAGCGCGCAAGATAGAGGACTAAGCTTCGCCGCGTGCCGGGTTCCAGACATTGCCTTGTCGCATATCGACAAAGATGCGTTGACAACCATGCGTGGATTTGACCAGAGTCCCGCCCGGCATGTCTGTTGCGGGGAGAAAACTGATGTCGTTGCGCGCGCTTGTCCGGATTTCGTTGGTTGCGGTTTCGACCAGCCTGTTTTTTCTTCCAGCCACAGCGGCGGAACCGTCGCGGAAGGTGGTCACCACCCAAAATGGCGATTATTTCGGCTTCGATCTCCGCACAGAGCAGAATGTCTCGCTGGAGCAATGCGGCGAGATTTGCGTTGGCGATGCTGCCTGCAAGGCGTTCACCTACAACCCCAAGGTGAAATGGTGCTTCCTCAAATCGGATTTTAATCGGCTGAACGCTTTCCCGGGCGCCGTTGCCGGCAAGATCGTGGAAACTGCTGCGGAGGCCGATATCGGTGCGCCGCAGCGCCTGTCCTTTGTCACGGACAGCCTGCAGCAGGAAGCGCGCCGGTTGAAATCCGGCCTTGCGGCCAATGACGGTGAGACCGAACAGGGGGTGGAAGCGCTGGTTGAAACGGCGCGGCAGCAGGCGGCGTCAGGTAATATTCCCGATGCGGTAACAACCTACAAGACCGCTCTTGCCATCACGCCGGATGACGGTGCGCTTTGGGCTGAATTGTCGGAAAAGGCGGCGCAGGTCAAAGATAATTATGCGATTGCCGGTCAGGCGGGGTCTGCCGCCATCAACGCCTATCAGCTGAGCCGCACGGTCAGCGCCCGCACCGAGGCCCTGAACCGGCTGGCGCAGGCCTTCGAAAGAACCCAGAATTATCGCGCAGCGCTTAATGCCTACAAGGAAAGCCTCGCGCTTACCGACAATGCGCAGACCAAGGCGGCCTATGCCGATCTGCGCACGCGTCAGGGTTTCCGCGTCATCAATAATACCGTGGATACGGACAGCGTCAGCCCGCGCGCCTGCGTGCAGTTTTCCGAACCGCTGGTGAAGAACGGTGTCGATTATTCCTCCTTCATCACGCTGGATGGCGCTGCTCCCAAGGCCATAGAGGCGAAGGGCAGCGAGATCTGCGTCGAAGGCCTGAGCCATGGCCAGCGTTACAAGATCGCGTTTCGCGCCGGCCTGCCGTCTTCGGTGGACGAGCCGCTGGAAAAGCAGGTCGATCTCGACATTTACGTGCGTGACCGCGCCGCCAGCGTGCGCTTCACGGGTGAGAATTTCGTGCTGCCGGGCACCGCGCGCCGTGGCATCCCCATCGTCTCTGTGAATGCCGACAAGGCCGATCTGAAGCTCTATCGCGTCGGTGACCGCAACATCACCTCGCTGCTTGCGAACTCGCAGTTTCTGACACAGATGGACGGTTACAATGCCGACCGTATCGAAAACGAGCTCGGCGAACTCGTCTGGCAGGGTTCGATCGATATCCAGCCCGATCTCAACAAGGATGTGATAACGAGCTTCCCGGTGGATGAGGCCCTCCCGGAGCGGAAACCCGGCATCTATGTGCTCACCGCCGTACCGCCGGGCACCGCGCCGGAAACCTGGGATTCGCGCGCCACGCAATGGTTCCTGGTGTCCGATACCGGCATCACCACCTATGCCGGAACCGACGGCCTGAATGTCTTTGTCCGTGCACTCGGCAGCGCCAAGCCGCTCGCGGATGTGGATCTGCAGCTGCTCGCCAAGAATAACGAGGTACTGGGCACGGCAAAAACCGACGCGGACGGCCGTGCGGTATTCTCGGCCGGCCTGATGCGCGGCACCGCTGCGCTGGCGCCGGCAATCCTGACGGCGCGCAACGGCGACAAGGATTACATCTTCCTCGACATGACCCGTGCCGGCTTCGACCTCTCCGACCGCGGCGTGACGGGACGTGCCGCCCCCGGCGCGATCGACGTGTTCAGCTGGACCGAGCGCGGCATCTACCGCGCCGGCGAGACCGTGCATGCGGCAGCCCTTGCCCGTGATGTCGACGGCAAGGCAATCGAGGATCTGCCGCTCACTTTCATCTTCTCGCGCCCCGACGGTGTCGAGGACCGGCGCTTCGTCAGCGATGGCAAGGCGCTTGGCGGCCATGCGGTCGATCTGCCGTTGCAGGCCAATGCCATGCGCGGCACCTGGACATTGCGCATCCATACCGATCCGAAGACGGCTGCCATCAGCGAAAAGAGCTTCCTCGTCGATGATTTCGTGCCGGATCGCACCGAGTTCGATCTTTCCAGCAAGGCAAAACAGATCGACCCGGCTGCGGAAACCGCAATCGACGTCGATGGCCGTTATCTCTATGGCGCGCCCGCAGCCGGCCTGACGCTGGAAGGCGAGGTCGCGATCAAGCCGACGCGCACCAGCGCCGATTTCGAAGGTTATTTCTTCGGTCTGGCCGATGAGGAAAGCGAAGAGGAAAACCGCACCACGCTTGCCGATCTGCCCGCGCTGGATGAAGAGGGCAAGGCGAGCTTCAATGTCGATCTGACCGACCTTCCTTCCACCACGCAGCTTCTTTCCGCCAACATCACCGTGCGTATGCGCGAGGCTGGCGGCCGCGCCGTCGAGCGCTCCTTGACGTTGCCCATCAAGGCGGATGCCCCTGTCATCGGCATCAAGCCGCAATTCTCCGGCGATCTTGCCCAGAATTCCGTCGGCCGTTTCCACATCATCGGGGTCAGCGCCGACGGTGCCAGACAGGCGATGAATGGCCTTACCTGGAAGCTCATCAAGGTGGAGCGGAACTATCAATGGTATCGTCAGGGCAATTCCTGGCGTTACGAGCCGGTGGAATATACCAAGCAGCAGGAAGCCGGCACGCTGTCGGTCGATACCAATGGCGGCGAGATTTCCGTGCCCGTCACCTGGGGCCGCTACCGGCTGGAAGTGGAGGGTGCGGGCAATGGCGCACCTGTTTCCAGCGTTGAATTCGATGCCGGTTTTTATGTCGAGGCAAGTTCGACGGAAACGCCGGATGCGCTGGAAATCGCTCTCGACAAGCAGAGCTACAAGATCGGCGATACGGCCAAACTCAAGGTTTCCTCGCGTTTTGCCGGCGAGCTGATGATCACTTCCGGTTCCGAGAAGCTGATTTCCGTTCAGAATGCCGAGATCGGCGCGGATGGCGGCGAGATCGACATTCCGGTCACCGAGGAATGGGGTGCGGGCGCTTACGTCACGGCCACGCTGTTCCGGCCCGGCGATGCGCAGGAAAGCCGCATGCCGATGCGCGCCATCGGCATCAAATGGCTCGCCGTCGATCCGGCCGAGCGCAAGCTTGCCGTCACCCTCGGCGCGCCGCAGAAGACGCTGCCGCGCCAGCCGATTGAAATTCCGATCACGGTTGCCGGCGCTGGTGTCGGCGAAAAGGCCTATGCCATCGTCGCGGCCGTGGATGTCGGCATTCTGAACCTCACCCGCTATGAACCGCCGAAGCCGGATGAATGGTATTTCGGCCAGCGCCGGCTGGGGCTTGAAATCCGCGACCTTTATGGACGCCTGATTGACGGTTCGCTCGGCGCCACCGGCCGGTTGCGCACCGGCGGTGACGGCGGCGGGGCGGCCCTTCAGGGCAGCCCGCCCACCGAAAAGCTGGTGGCCTTCTTTGCCGGTCCGGTCGAACTCGACGCTGACGGCAAGGCGACGGTGAGCTTCGATATTCCGCAGTTCAACGGCACCGCCCGCATCATGGCGGTGGCCTGGACAAAAACGGGTGTTGGCCATGCGGTCTCCGATGCGGTCATTCGTGATCCTGTCGTGGTCACGGCCAGCGCGCCGAAATTCCTCGCCCCCGGTGATGTCTCGCAATTGCGGCTCGATATCGCCAATACCGACGGCGAGGCCGGCGATTACCGGCTGGATGTGACCAGCAACACGGCCTTGACGGTGGATCAGGGCGAGATGTCGCAGACATTGGCGCTGCAAAAGGGTGGAAAGTCGTCACTGACAGTGCCGCTGACGGGTGAACAGCCCGGCAATGGAGCGATCACCATCAAGGTCTCCAACGCATCAGGTGTCTCGCTGGAGCAGGTGCTGAATGTTCCGGTGCGCCCGGCCGTTCTGCCTGTCACAACGCGGCGCGAAATCAAGATTGCGCCCAATAGCAGCCTGACGATCAACGGCGATCTTCTGGCCGACAGCATGCTGCTCGGCTCTTCGGTCGCCGTCAACGTCACGCGCTCGCCGGCCTTCGATATTCCGGCGCTGGTGATGATGCTGGACAAATATCCTTACGGCTGCGCCGAGCAGACGACGAGCCGCGCCTTGCCGTTGCTCTACCTTTCGGAGCTGACGAAGGATAGCGGCATGGCCGAAGACCCCGATACCCGCCGTCGGGTGCAGGAGGCGATCTACCGCGTGCTGTCCTTCCAGTCGAGCTCCGGCAGTTTCGGCCTCTGGTCGCCGGGTTATGGCGATCTGTGGCTGGATGCCTATATCAGCGACTTCCTGACCCGGGCGAGGGAGCAGAACTACGACGTGCCCGAAGCGGCCATGGTGCAGGCGCTGAACAACCTGCAGAACGGCCTGTCCTATGACAGCAACGTCAAGGATCGCGGCAACGAGATCGCCTATTCGCTTTATGTGCTGGCGCGCAACCGCAAGGCGGCGATCAACGATCTGCGATATTATGCGGATACGGCGCTCGCCGATTTCCCGACGCCGCTTGCCAAGGCGCAGGTTGCCGCCGCCCTTTCGCTTTATGGCGATCAGGCCCGTTCCAAGGCTGTGTTCGGCGCTTCGCTCGACATGGCAAGCCGTGCCACCAATGTCAGCTTCGCGAGAGCGGATTATGGCTCCGCCCTGCGCGATGGCGCAGCGACGCTGGCGCTTGCGGCCGAAAGCCGTCCGGTTCCGGCCGTCGTGCCGCAGCTTGCCGGTGCCGTGGCCAAGGAATGGGAAAAGAAGCCCTATACCAGCACCCAGGAACAGGCCTGGATGCTGCTGGCTGCCCGTGCCGTCAAAGGCGAGGACAAGGACATCCGGCTCGACGTGAACGGCGACCTGCAGACCGGCGGTTTCGGCAAAAGGATGAGCGGCGATGAATTGCTGGCGGCCCCCTTGAAGATCGCCAATGCCTCGGCCGATCCGGTCACGGCTGTCGTCACCACGGTGGCGCCGCCGGCGCAGCCGCTTGCCGCCGGCGGCGAGGGCTTCACCATCACCCGCACCTATTATTCCATGGATGGCGAGGAGGTGAACCCGAGCGAGGTCACGCAGAACGAGCGTTATGTCGTGGTGCTGAACGTGGTGCCGCAAAATAACTGGCAGTCGCGCATTCTGGTGACGGATCTTCTGCCCTCCGGTTTCGAAATCGACAATCCGAGCCTCGTCAATTCTGCCGAGCTGTCGAATTTCGACTGGCTGCCGGAAACGGAAGCGGCGCATACCGAATTCCGCTACGACCGTTTCGTCGCGGCCTTTGACCGCTCAGCCGGCGACAGTTCGGAGATTGCGCTCGCCTATGTGGTCCGCGCTGTCACCCCCGGCACCTATGATCATCCGGCGGCTTCGGTCGAGGATATGTACCGGCCGCAATTTGCCGCCCGCACGGCAACCGGCCGCATGGAGGTGCGCTCGGCAACCCCATGAGGCGAAAAAAGGCGATCATTGTCGGCATCATGACGGCCGCGTTGCTTGTCGGCGGCGCGGCCTTCGGTCTCGATGCGCTCGACAGGGCCTATCCGCCGCCGCTGGATGCTGCGCGGCAGCGGTCTTTCGAGGTGCTGGATCGTGACGGCAAGCTGTTACGCGCCTTCGCGACCCCGGATGGACGCTGGCGGCTGAAAACGACGGCCGTCGAGGTCGATCCGCAGTTCCTGCGCATGCTGGTAGCGTATGAGGACCAGCGTTTCTACGAACATCACGGGGTCGATCCCTGGGCGTTTTTGCGCTCCGCCTGGCAATTGGCCAGCAATGGCCGGATCGTTTCCGGCGCCTCGACGCTGTCCATGCAGGTGGCGCGGCTGATCGAGCCGCGTGCCGACCGGTCGTTTTCGGCGAAAATCCTGCAGGCTGCGCGCGCGCTCCAGATCGAGAGACGGCTGGATAAGGCCGAGATTCTGGATCTTTATCTGAATATCGCCCCCTATGGCGGCAATATCGAGGGTATTCGCGCCGCAAGCCTTGCCTGGTTCGGCAAGGAGCCGGGCCGGCTCGACACGGCGGAGGCGGCCCTGCTGGTGGCGCTGCCGCAACTGCCGGAAAAGCGACGCCCGGACCGTTTCCCGGAGGCGGCAAGGCAGGCGCGCGAGCGGGTGCTGCAACGGCTTGCCGTCGAGCGCGTGGTGGGCGAGGGAGAGGCGGAGCGTGCGGCGCTTGCGGGTGTGCCGGCCAGCCGGCGCGATCTTCCGGCCTATGCGCCGCATATGGCCGTCGCCGCACGGGTGAAATTCCCAAATACCGCCGAGGTGCGCTCCACGCTGAAGCTACCGATCCAGCAGGAGCTGGAAGGTGTCGCCCGTCATGCGGCGGAAAAGCTGGGTGACAAGGTTTCCGTCGCCATCGTCATGGCCGACGCGCAGACCGGCGATATTCTGGCGGAAGTCGGCTCGGCGGATTATCTCGATACGGCAAGGCGTGGTTTCGTGGAGATGAGCCGGGCCGTTCGCTCACCGGGCTCCACCCTCAAGCCGTTTATCTATGGCCTTGCCTTCGAGGACGGCCTTGTCGGGCAGGAAACCATTATCGAGGATCGCCCGGCCGATTTTTCCGGTTACCGGCCGCGTAATTTCGACATGCATTATCAGGGCGATGTCAGCATCCGGCAGGCGCTGCAACTGTCGCTCAACGTGCCTGCCGTCAAGCTGCTCGATGCCGTCAGCCCATCGGCGCTGATGGTGCGGTTCCGGCGGGCGGGCGTTCGGCTTGTGCTGCCCGCCAGTGAGGCGCCGGGGCTTGCAATTGCACTCGGCGGCGCCGGCATTTCTCTTACCGATCTGGTGCAGCTTTATGCCGGGCTTGCCGGTGGCGGCGATCCCGTGCGTCTCGGCGACGGGGTCCGCTCGGCTCCGGAACGGCTGGGGGGTGACCGGCTGTTTTCCGATGCCGCGATCTGGAATGTCTCCGATATTCTCTCCGGCGTGCTGCCGCCGCTCGGCATGAAGCAGCGTGGCATCGCCTACAAGACCGGCACCAGCTATGGTTATCGCGATGCCTGGTCGCTGGGCTATGACGGGCGGCACGTGATCGGTATCTGGGTCGGCCGGGCCGACAATGGCGCGGTGCCGGGCATTGCCGGTTATGCGACGGCGGCTCCGATCCTGTTCGAGGCTTTTGCAAAATCCGGTGTGGCGATCACGCCGCTGCCTGGCGCACCCTCCGGTGTCGCGCGTGTTGCCGTGAGCGACCTTCCCGCCAACCAGCGGCGTTTCACCACGACGGCCAGCGGCCTGCTTTCGGCCTCGAGACGGGAAAGCGCCCCGCGCATCGTTTACCCGCCGGAGGGCGCGCGGGTGGAGCTTTCCGGCCAGTCGGGCATTTCGCCGCTGGTGCTCAAGCTGCAGGGCGGGCGTGCGCCTTTCCGCTGGCTTGCCAATGGCAGGCCCCTGCCGGACGCTTCCCACCGCCGCAACAGCGAATGGCGACCGGAAGGCCAGGGATTTTCGACATTGACGGTGATCGACGCCGATGGCCGCGCTTCGAGCGTGCGCGTTTTCATCGAGTGAGCGTTGCGGACTGCCGGCTGCAACGCGCTTCGCCATATCTGCTTTTTTGCCAAATCGAATATCGCCGGTCAGGCCGGCATGGACGTTGTGTCCGGACGCGATGCCGTCTCGCCGCGGCGGTCATCGACGGGGCGTCGTTTCGGGCGGCCGGGGTCGCGTCTTCGGCAGGGTGAGCCCGGGGCTGATGATGTCGGGCTTCACATTTCCGCGCGCGGATGCTTACTATCGGGAGATCATCAAGGGACTGATCATCGTCAGCGCGGTCGTTGCTGATGCCCACCGTCAAAAAGCCCGGCTTCGGAAGGGCTGATATCCATGCGCGCGGTGCCCCGGCGGGGTGCCGGCGGCAATGCTGAGGAGATGCATGTGAACCTTTTCAACTCTCCTCTGGAACTGGGCGTTACCGTGCTTGCCGTTGTCCTTGTCGGGCTTTCCAAGGGCGGGCTCGGTGGCATGAGCCTGCTCGGCGTGCCGCTGATGGCGCTGGTGATGTCGCCGGTTACGGCGGCCGCCATCCTGCTGCCGATCCTTGTCGTCATGGACATGGTCGGCGTGGCGGCGTGGCGCAATTGGGTCGACTGGCGGATCATGCGTCAGCTTCTGCCGGCGGCCGTCGTCGGCATCGGGCTCGGATGGATGACCGCCGAGATTACCTCGGACGCCGTGGTGCGCCTGATTGTCGGCCTGGTTTCGGCCGTGTTCGTGCTGCGTGTCGTTCTCGCCAGAGGCGTTCTGGCGACGGTCGCCAGGGAACGGCCGATGGCGGGGCGGTTCTGGAGCCTGCTTGCCGGTTACACCAGCTTCGTCGCCCATGCCGGCTCGCCGCCGCTGCAGGTTTATCTGCTGCCGCTTCGCATGGACCCGAAGGTCTTTACCGGCACGAATGTGATGTTTTTTGCCATCACCAATGTCCTGAAACTCGTGCCTTATGCGGCTCTTGGCGGTTTCGGCGCGCAGAATCTCGGCCGTGCCGCCCTGATGGTGCCGCTGGCGATCGCCTCCACGTGGCTTGGCGCCTGGACGGTGCGTCACATGCGCGCCTCGATCTTTTATCCGCTGACCTATGTGTCCGTGGCGCTGGTGGCGGTGAAGCTGATCTGGGACGGCGTGACGGGGCTTTAGAGCGCCAGCGCGCTGCCGCCGGCCGGGATCGTGACGGCAGACAAGGCCGCCGGTTCCGATTGCCGGGCCTGGTCCCCTCGAAATATGCTCGGAAAAATAATCCGTTCAGCCGCCTGGCCGCAAGGATCGAATTTCCCGGCCCCAACCAGGTTCGGCGTTCAATATCCCCCTTTGCCGTCGGTTTTTCGGGTGGTCTTTTCAACCAGCCGGCGCCAGGTCGCGGTCGATTCCGCCGCTGCCGCTGCCAGAAGGCGTGAATCGCCGGAAACGGTCGTCATGTCGAAACCCCATTCCACCGCACGCGCCGCATAATCCGCCGTGCCGCAATGGATGGCCGCCTTGATGCCGTTGCGATGGCAGGCATCGCGAATGCGCTTGATGGCGGCGATGACTTCGGGCTCCTCCCGGTCGAAGGCGGGCGTCAACTGCCCTTTGGAAAGCGAAAAGCTGAGATCGGCCGGGCCGACATAAATCCCGTCAAGCCCGGGGGTGGCGGCGATCTCCTCGAGATTGTCCATCGCCTCCGCCGTTTCGATCATGGCAAAGGCAAGGATTTCGTCATTGGCCTCTGCGGCATAATTGCCGCCGGCGGCGTAAACGGCGCGAGTGGGGCCGAAGCTGCGTTCCCCGAGCGGGGGATATCGCATATATCGCACAAATTGCTCGGCCTGCGCCCGGTTGTTGATCATCGGGCAGATGATGCCATAGGCGCCCGCATCCAGAACCTTCGATATCCAGGCTGCGTCAAGCCAGGGCACCCGCGCCATCAGCACCTTGTCGGAGGCGCGCATCGCCTGAAACATGCCGAGTACGTCCTTGTAATCGACCGCGCCGTGCTGGATGTCGATGGAGATGGCGTCGTAATCCTGCGCCGCCATGATCTCGGCGCTGAACGGGCTGGCGATCGACAGCCAGCCATGCAGCACCGGACGCCCGTCGGCCCAGATCTCCTTCAACTTGTTCTTTCGCATGGGATTCTCCTGCAGAAACAGCCATCTTTAAAAGACGATCTCGGCTCGTGCGGTTTCGAGAGAGTCGCTAATCACCTCGATACCACCTTTGCGCCCCGTGTCGGAATGGTTCGTGCCGCCGAAAACTGCTTCGCGTGCGGCGGGCGCGAAACTGTTGATGCCGGCCATAGGATGATTGAACTCCACAGATTTGTCGCATCACTCTGTTCTCCAGAGACTGGTTCATGGATGCAGGCGCAAGGAAGCCGAGCCCCTGGCGTTTCTGCTAAAGATATTGGGCGACTTTATGGGAGTGACGCATTCCGATCTCCTGCGATAATCTCGCTTGCCGATGCGTCCTGTCGGAAATTTCCTGGCTCAGGGAGATGTAAAACCTATGGTGCTTGCGACCGTCATCATGCGTCCCCATTGTTTCTCATGCTGTCGGTGGCGAATATCGCGTCGAGCAGGCTCTCGTGGGCAAGACGTAAATGAAAGGCGGGATTTTCTCGCGATTTCTTCTAATCTGGCGCGCTTTTTATCAGAAACCACTTGTCTACGGTCATGAAAAAATGCGTCGGTTCCCCTGGAATAGCCCGTTCTTGCACCAATCACAGACTTTCGCCTAAAGCCGGAAACGACCCCAAATGCCATCCATGATGACAAAATATCTGACGACGCTTGCAGACCGTTATTTCGAGAAGCGCATGGCAGGCCCTGTGCCGGAAAAGCGCTGGCACGGGCTTTACGATGTTCCACTCGACGATTTGAAGCAGCGGGCAATCTCCGGCGATGCCGATGCTGCATTCGTACTGGGCGACATTTACGACCAGGGTTATTCCAACGTCACCCTCGATAGGGTGGTGGCGGTCGAGTGGTACGAAAAGGCCGCCGCGCTCGGGCATGGCGACGCGATGAACAATATCGCCAGCATGTACCAGCACGGCGACGGCCCTTTCCCGGTCGATTTCGGCAAGGCGCGCGATTACTACGAGCAGGGCGTCAAAGCCGGTTGCGGCACGGCCATGGGCAATCTCGGCCATTTTTACACCGATGGCAGGGCCGGGCTGAAACAGGATCATCGCCGCGCGGTCAAGCTCTTCAGCCGGGGAGCCCACCTCGGCGACAGCGATTCCATGGTCAGCCTCGGCCATCGCTATAGTACCGGCACCGGTATCCGCAAGAGCCCGATCCGGGCGCTGTATTGGTATCGCCGCGCTTTTCAGGCCGGAAATCCGCGTGGCGCCAACAATCTTGGCGTCGCCTATTATTATGGAACGATCGTGAAGCAGGATGCGGAAAAGGGCGTCCAGTTGCTTCTCGCCGCGCTTGAAGCCGGTTTCGACCGCGCGGCCTACACGCTCGCCGTCGCCAACGAGGAGGGCAAAGGCACGGAGCACGATCTGGAGGAGGCGCTCTATCTGTACCGCCGCGCGCGCATGGGTGGCCGTGAGGATGCGGATGAAGCAATCGAACGGGTACTGACAAGGATGGGTGAGGAGTTTTCTGCGGCCGACGATCCCGAGCAACGGCTCGAAGACCTGCGGATCATGATCCGCGATCGGGAGAAGCGCTTCAGCGTGGAGGCGCTGCTTCTGGAACTCGCCCGTGTCTGTGAGCAACTGGTCGAGGATGAGGAGAACCCCGCCGCTGATCAACCCCATGTGCTGGGCAGATCGAGCCTGATCCGCGGTTTCGTGTTGTGGAAGCAGCGTAACCCCGCCTATATCGAGCCGGTTGAAACCGCGCTTGCGATCGATGACCGGCACCCCTTCCTGACGCCACCCGAACGCGCTTCTCTGATGACCGCCAGGGCCGTTGCGTTCGCCCGTGATCGTAAGTGGCAGGAGGCGGTCGATCTGCATCGTGGCGCGCTGGCGATCGTTGAGGCCGACCCGGAAGCGGAGGAGAATGTCGTGCTCGCCGCGATGACCGATCTTGCTTTCTGTCTGCATGAAGCTGCCGAATTCAAAGAGGCGCGCAAGCTTAATGCGGAAGCTCTCGAACGAGCCGAGATCGTCTTCGGCAAGGACGATCCGGCTCTGTTGCGTATAATCGGCAATCTCGCCCAGAACGAGTTCGCGCTCGAACATCCAGACAGGTCGGTGGAACTTATGCGCCGACGGCTGGCAATCGCCGAACAGCATGAAATTCTCGACGTGATCGGCGCGACGCTACGCGATCTGGCGATTGCCAGCTTTTCGGCGGGTGACCATGCCGGCGCGGAGGATTTGTTTCGTCGGCAAGTCGCTTTTGCAGAGCGCAACGGCGACGGTGACGACATCGCCCGTGCTCGCGCAGACCTGGACGGCCTGTTTGAACGGTTGGGAAAGAGGCCGCGATAAGTTGGGGTGGGCCTCGCAGATGAACATCGCTTGTGCGGGTTGTTTTGTCTCTTGATGCATCCACGCGTGGTTCAAGTCAGCTGTAAGCCCCGATCATGGATTTCGTAACGTTTTTTGTAAAACAGATGGGCGCGTCGCCGCGAGGCTTTGAATATGCACTTCGGTTGCCCCATCGTCGGCCTCTGCGATCTGTGCTGTAAGAACAGGCACACGTGCCGGGATGGGACGTGGCCTGGAAGGAGCCATAGATGGCCAGAGGAAGTCAGCGCATTAAGGCGATGGGAGAGGTAAATGGTCCACCTGCGGCCGGATCACTTATTCCGCGCTTCCATGCTGAGAAGGGCTCGGACTAGGGCTGCCTGATGACGAACACCGGTTTTGTCGAAGATGCGTTGCATCTGGGTACGGACAGTGTTGACACTGACGCCCATTTGCTTGGCTGCACTGGCAAGGTCATCTCCAGCGACGATATGGTGTGCCAACCTGATCTGTGCGGCAGACAGGCCATAAACCTCCCTCGCCACATTAACTCGGCGCGTGACGGTCTCCGCATCTTCGAAAGAAACGAAGGTCCTTCCATCTTCCAATAGGACCCAGCAGTGCATAGGCGCACCAGCCTCGTCTTCTCCGAGCGGCACCGCCCAAGCTTGCTTCGGCGATAAACTTAGCCTGGTCTGGCCTTTCAGCTCATGGTGCGCCAGGCGCACCGTCTCACAGAGTGCATGATCTGCCTGCGGCCGCCGAGCACGTATGCGACCCGTCGCCATCGCAAGGCCCTGATGGTCTTGTATCCGCAGCTGCGCTTGGCGGTTCGTCCACAGAACACGCGCGTCCTCATCAACCTCTATCAGCGGACATTCGGCCTGTTCGACGGTGCTTTCCATCATCACTACACAGCCGATCTTCCACATATCCTCCACCTTATGAAGGATTTTCAGCTCACGTTTAAGGTCTTCACCGCCATCGATGCCAATCTGGTCATATGTCACCCACGCCATAGTCCCCGCGATAACGATGTTTACCCTCTCCCACCGAATATTGTCGGTGAATGCTCGCTTCTCAGGGTATCGCTCAATGATGTTTTTGAGTCGCGTCTCGATCGCATCCCAACCTTCGTCGATCCTGATACCCAAGGAGGCATAATATTCCATTCGCCGGGTCTGCGGTGAATGAAGCCAATGTCTCCTCAAACCCTCGAAGTCTCGTTGTAGCCATGCCTCGGTTTCAGCATGGATCACCGCTAGTATCGCGGCCTTGTCGGCCTCGCTTCCAGCCATTCGGCCATCCCCTCAGATTGATCAGTCTTCACGCTAAACCGCCATACTCAGCACGACGACGACCACAGCCGCAAGTGCGGTTGCACGAAGGAGCGCAGGTCCGACGTCGATTGCAGCTATGCATTCCGAGTAATAGTAATCCTCGTCGCGGGCGGTGGTAATCGCCCGCATTGAATTCCGAACCTGAACTAGAGCGAGACCGTAGATATCCATGACTACCTCGTGAGAGCTTTGATCTTCGGATTGTGGCACGGAACGATCTGGCAACGTGTCATCCGAGCGGATGACAGCGGGATTTGGCGCGTGACGGCGGCGACGGATTCCATAATGGCCGTTCACGGCTGCGGCGGAACTCATATGCGCATGTCTGAAACCGGGTGGAAACCAGACCTGCCATGTTCTATCGAACAATTCACACGCTTTGGAGACGAACATGCCCGATAGGTTTCCGCGAGGTTCAAATATGCGCTTTACGTCGGATGGCGAATTGAGCCGCTCCGCTCGACTGCGGGGTCTGGAGACGTTTGCGGCGGCTGTTGAATATGTTCAGCGCCTTCCGTACGGTCGCACCAGCAAGCCGGACTTTCGAATTGTGCTGACTGAGGGCAGAGGCACGTGCAGTAGCAAGCATGCTTTCCTTGCGGCACTTGCGCGAGAGAACGGGTTGGTCATCGAACTTGTTCTGGGCGTTTATGAAATGACGGAAGAAAACACTCCGGGCGTCGGAACCGAACTGGCCCAAAACGGGCTCTCCGCTATACCTGAAGCACATTGCTTTCTGCGCACTGATCGCGGTGTTATTGATGTGACCATGCCGGAAGGATCACGAAACAGCGATAAGCGACATTTCTTACATGAAGAAGTGATCACGCCAGAGGACGTGGGTATCTACAAGGCCATCGTACATCGACGCGTACTTGCAGATTGGCTAAATAGCGCAGATCGCGAGGGACTTGACCTCGAGGCAGCGTGGCAAATTCGAGAAGCGTGCATTGCTGCGCTCAGCCGTGCAAGGGCTAAACCCGGCTAGAAGGTGGCAGCTGCGGCCAGTGTCTGGACTGCGGTTAGGTTACTTTCGGTTAGAACTGCGATGATGCAGCAGTTCAGCGTGGTCAACGGGCTCAATGTCATGGAGATACAAGCACATTTATGCTGAAACGACGTGGTCTTCTAGCCATCGGAGCTATTCTCGCAACTCTTGGGCAGTCTCGGGTGGCTGCTGCATCACGCTACCCTGCGCCTGAAAATAGGCCGGGGGTACCGTTCGATGATCCCAATCTGAAGCTGGCGATCCTATCCAGCCTGATCGACAAGCAACTGATCGATCTCGGAACTCCACAGCAGCTCGCTGAGCATGTTCTTGGAAGGCCCGTTGATCTTGAGAACGAAGGCTACAAGCCTATTCCCGCAGTTCGAGCCTATCTGGATCGCTACCCTCTCTCGTCCGACCTCCTGTATCAGATCGACGAGCTTGTTCTAGATGGAGGGAACTCCATCTATCGATATGTCTGGTTCTTCTGGGATGGAGAGGATGATATCTTTGACATCAACAGCCTTGCCGGGATCAAGCACTGCCCGAACATCAAGAGCCTTGATCTGACGTCGATGATCGGGACTGTCGACCTTCGTGACCTCCTGCCGCCATTCAAGGTCGAGACCATCAATGCAGGAATTGGGTTAGAGAACATCCCGGCTCTGCTCGACATGCCCAGTCTACGAAGCGTCCGTATCCTCGACGACCAGCTTTACACAGAGGTGACCACTCCGGATCATCCCAATCGACATGTGATGGAAGCGTTGAAGGCTAGGGGAGTCTCCGTCTGGGTCCATTGGGTATCCAGTTACGATGAGAACCGCCCCGCATACCAATGAAACTTGATCTTGGGCACGCTTTCGGAAATTGACGCGGCCAAGCGGGCCGTCAACAAGGGCATCGAAAGCGACCTTCACAAAAGATTTGGGTCGATGCCTTCTATTGGTGCTGAGCACGATGATGACTTCTGGGTCTTGGTGGTCATCAATGAACCAGAAATCGATTGACGAATACTCTGCGCGTACGCTGTCCTTCTAATTATTGAGTCGATGCGTGTCGGAGGTGGCGATTATGCTGGAAACTGAACGATTGATCCTGCGCCCATCAAAAAAGGCGGACGTTCCGGAGCTGTTTGAATTCCTCGGAGACCCTGCGGCAATGCAGCATACCCATAGCGATAAAACGCTTCGGGAGTGCCGCCGGCGGGTATTGGTTCATGAATGGCGAAGACGCCGTGATGGCTGTGCGCCATGGGTTGTCGTACGCCGTGAAGACGGCCGAATCATAGGATGGGGTGGACTATATGAAGACCCTTTCGATCCGGGTTGGGATTTTGAGGTCGGGTATTATTTTCGTCCCGAGGCCTGGGGAAGGGGTTATGCTTCCGAGCTCGTTCGCGCAGCATTGGGTGTTTCGGATCATCAGCTCAAGCTTCCAGAAGTCTGGGCTATGGCACATCCAGACAACGGTGGCTCAAAACGAGTTCTGGAGAAGGCGGGTTTTATGTTAGCCCGTCATCTCCCCGATCGAAACCGCTTGTTGTTTCGAAGGTCACGTCCGCTCGAATAATGATGAGCGCACTTAGCGCTTTTGCGTCCTGACCTCGTTCGACAATTTGTGATCAGAAGGCAAGACTACGTGCCACTTCTGTATCTCGCGAGCGCAGCCAGCAGCGCGCGGCAGCCAGCATCAGTATGCCGACGGGTGGCAACGCCGACTACCGACGACTGTTCAATCCCGACCGATACGATGTCTTGTTGTTCGACCAGCGTGGATGCGGACGCTCGACGCCCTATGCGAGCCTGGAAGCGAATACGACGTGGCACCTCGTGGCTGATATGGAACGTCTGCGCGAGTTCGTTGGCGTCCAGAAGTGGCTGGTGCTGGGCGGATCGTGGGGATCAACGCTGGCAATGGCTTACGCACAAACCCATCCCGGGTGCGTCAGCGAGCTGATCCTTCGGGGAGTTTATACACTCACACGAGCCGAGCTTGACTGGTACTACAAGTTTGGTGTCTCCGAAATCTTCCCGGAAAAATGGGGATGCTTCATCGCACCTGTTTCTGAAGAAGACAGGGGCGATCTGATCGGAGCCTATCGAAAGCTGCTGACATCAGACGACCCTGCTGTCCAGGTTGAAGCAGCCAAGGCCTGGACGTTATGGGACGGCGAGACCATCACGCTGTTGCCGGAACCGAGCTTCTCATCCAAGTACAGGGATGGTCACTACGCCCTTGCCTTCGCACGGTTTGAAAACCACTACTTCATTCACGATTGCTGGATGGAAGACGGACAACTCCTGCGCAACGCTCATAGGCTTCAGGGAATTCCCGGTGCGATTGTTCACGGTCGCTATGACATGCCGTGTCCTGTGAAAAACGCCTACCTTCTGCATAAGGCATGGCCTGATGCTTCGTTCAGCCTTGTAGAGGACGCTGGTCACGCGACTACCGAGCCCGGCATTCTGGACCAACTCATCAGAGCGACGGATCGGTTCGCGACGTAGCTTCCTCAACTGTAGCGGCGCATTGCACACCTGTTGCTTCGGGCATCTATCCCGATGCCGGAAATGCCGAACATTCACCTTCAAGCCAGTCTGAGCGCGGCCATGTCGCCGCTGCTGAGCGCAGCCAGATTGGCTTCGATTTTCTCTATCGGCCAGTCCCACCAGGCGAGATGGAGCAATTCGCCGATGACTTCATTCGAATAACGCATTTTGATGATAGATGCTGGATTTCCGCCGACAACTGCGTAGGGTGGTACATCCCGGGCGACGACCGAAGCGGCAGCGACAATCGCACCCGCTCCTATGTGAACCCCTGGCATGATTGCCGCGTTCTGGCCAATCCATACATCGTGGTCCACGATCGTGTCCTTGACGGGCAGGTCTTTGTAACCAAACGTCTCTGGCTTGAAGATGCGAAATGGATAGGTGGTAAAACCAGTCATTGGATGGTTCGCTGAACTGGTAATAAAGTAGCTTCCTCTCGCGATCTGCACAAACTTTCCGATCACCAGTCGCTCACGCACGCCGTGACCGAGGTAGGGGGCCAGGATCACGGCCGTCTCGTCGGGTTTCCCAGCATGCGTATAATAGCTGAAATCACCGATCTCCATACGGGGGTGATCTATGACGTTCTTCAGATACACCGTCTCCCGATATACAGTTCCGTCCGGCAAAGTAATCGGATGGATGGCATTTGCGTCAAGAAGAGGCATGGAGGACCTTTCAAGCATACCGCTAGTCAACGGTTCCGAGACGGAATCCTATAGAAAAATTGCGGATGATTTTGTTGCTGCCAAACTATTTTCTCCCGATCGGGGAATCCATCACGAGCTGAGTATCGCTCCGATGAATAGTTTTGATGGCAAAGCTCCCGTGCCGTACACGTCTACCTGCGTCACCATTCTGGCAAAACAGGACTGCAAGGCCAGTTTTCCTCCATAACTCGACGCTGGACAGGTCGCCTGCGCATCTCTCCGCAGCACTTGGAAGCGGATGTACCGAAGCAGGGGGGCTTTCTTGGTAGTCCGCGAAATCCGGGGTAAATTTCGTTGGATGGCGACGCCTGATGTACAACGATTTTGTCCGTCAACGAAGGGCATCTTAGACAAGAAATCAAGTGCGCGATATTCGCCGAGTTGCGGTATGTTCTCATCGATTCCGTGCAAGAATACCGAGAGATAAATGTGATGACGTCAGAGAAAACTGTTTCATTCAAATCTGGCGGGCAGACGATTATGGGAACCATACGTCATGCTAAAACCTCTGAAAACCCGACGTTTTTGCTGCTCCATGGCTTTGCAGGCACGCGGAATGAACTTGTGATTCCGTCACTCGGGATCGGGATTTTTGAATACGTTGCCGCCGCGTTGGCTGATCTGGGCCATTCCTCCTTGCGAATTGATTTTCGCGGCTCGGGCGACAGTGATGGTTCTACCGAAGAGATGAGCTACTCAACACAGATTGACGACTGCTTGGCCGCCATGGATTTCATCGCCGCCCAACCGAGTCTGGGAAATGGCAAGATTGTCTTACTTGGTTGGAGCCAAGGCGGACTGGTCGCGGCGGCGGCTGCGGGCCGAACCAATCGCCTATCAGGGGTGGCACTGTGGGCCGCTGTGGGAGAGCCCCATATTTCTTTCCCCGGCTTGATCGGCCAAGATGCCTATCTGCGAGGTCTGGACAGCAAGGGGGCAACGAAATTGACGTTGCCTTGGGGAGCGTCCATTACGCTGGGACCACAATTCTTCTTGGAGGTTGCAAGTTTTGCTCCTGTGGCGGAACTATCCCGGTACGTAGGCCCCGCTTTTATTGCAGAGGGCACCCTTGATGACGCAATACCTCGCGGAACCGCGAAAAAGTTTGCCGCAGCTCATGCTGGAGAGAACATTGTCTGGGAGGTCGCCATGGACCATGTGTTCAACACGGCCTCCAGCGTAGAAACCCTGAATAGTTTAATCGGCGCTACAGTCCGCTATTTAAGAAATCATGGATAATCTCATCGCAAGCTCCAGCAGCAATTAGACTGCTTAGCCAACGAACAAAGCGTTCGTACTCCCCAAGGCTTTCGAAGCCATGGATTTTGAATAGTTCGATACGCGAATATTTCTGATCCATCGCCATCTTCGAACGCAAAACCGCTGGACGTGACGCTCTGGTGCGAAAGTTGCCCCAAACTCCACCGGCAATCCGTATTGACGATCCCGGCCCGCTGTCACTAATATCGGTCGCTCGCCTGAACTTCAGACGCTGCCTCAATAGACGTTCACCTTGGAGGTCCCAATGCGCCGAGTCCCTTCTCAAAAAACTCAGATCAGAAATTTTGAGAAGATGATTGGACATGCGCACTTTGAATCTGGGCATTCTAGCCCATGTGGACGCAGGCAAAACCAGCCTCACTGAACGACTCCTTTTTGATACCGGTGCCATCGACAAGCTGGGAACCGTTGATGGTGGAAATACCCAGACGGACAGTCTGGAACTCGAACGGCAGCGCGGTATCACTATCGCTGCTGCCGTCGCTGCGTTTCGGATTGGAGACCTTTCCGTCAATCTGATCGACACGCCTGGCCATCCCGATTTCATTGCCGAGGTGGAACGGGTGTTGCGATTGCTGGATGCCGCGATTGTCGTCGTCTCGGCCGTTGAAGGCATACAGGCCCAGACGCGAATTCTTGTTCGCGCGCTTCAGCGCCTGGGAATTCCTTTCCTGTTTTTTGTGAACAAGATTGACCGGGTCGGAGCGCGGTACGAGGACGTGCTAGCCGATATCGCCCGGCAGTTGGCCGTCCGGCCACTTGCCATGTCGAGCGTCACCAATATCGGTAGCCGTCGTGCCGTGGTAGAAGCGATCGATATGGAGCGGGAGCCCCACTTTTCCCGAATGTGTGAAATACTTGCCTTGGACGATGCAACTTTGCTTGACGACTATGTCCTAGCTCCTGAGCGATTGGGTACGCAGAGACTGCAAAAGGCCATCGCGACACAGGTATCCAAGGGTCTTGTACACCCGGCTTACGGTGGGATTGCGATGACCGGAATCGGGGGGGCCGACCTCATCGATGCGATAGAAACTCTGTTGCCCAGTCGCCTTCCCAACCCGTCGCTCCCTGTACGGGGTAGCGTCTTCAAGATTGAACGCGGCTGGGGTGGCGAAAAACTCGCCTTCATTAACCTCGAAGCCGGAACTGTAAGCGCTCGCGACACTATCGAATTGCCAACCGGGCCCACCAAGATAACGAGCCTCCAGGTGTTCGGCGAACCGGGATTGCGCAGATGCGATCACGCCAGAGCCGGACAGATCGTGAAGGTCGGAGGTCTCGCGGGAGCGCGGATCGGCGACTTGATCGGACCGGACACGGGACGCGCTTTTATGTACCAGTTTGCGCCGCCAACAATTGAAACACGTGTCGTGGCACGGCGGCCGTCGGAAAACAGGGCATTGTGGCTTGCCTTGCAGCAGCTTTCGGAACAGGACCCGCTCATCAATCTGCGTAGCACGGAGGATGCAAACGAGATGTATCTGTCACTTTACGGAGAGGTGCAGAAGGAGATCGTTCAGGCCACCCTTCTTGCAGAATTTGGGGTCGATGCGACTTTCGAGGAAAGCACTGTCATCTACGTTGAAAGACCAGCTAGGCCGGCAAACGCGCTCGAAACAATATTCAGAGACCCCAATCCGTTTCTTGCAACAATCGGCCTGAGGGTCGAACCTCGACCATCTGGCTCAGGAAACGCATATACGGTGGAGGCCGATGTCGGGCAGATGCCGATCAGCTTCTACCGTGCAATAGAGGAGACGGTATTGGAGACTCTCAAGGCTGGTGTTTTCGGTTGGCAGGTCATCGATTGTCAGGTCGTGCTCACTGGCGTCCGGCACAGTTCCCCATCCAGCACTGCGGCAGACTTCCGTGGGCTCACACCTTTGGTTCTGGCCGAGGCACTTTCTCATGCGGGAATGGTCGTCTGTGAACCCGTCGAGCATTTCCAACTGGAGATTCCGTTACCTACGCTTCCGGGGATGGCAACACTTCTCGCCAAGTGTGGTGCCTTGATATCGGAGACATTGATCGAGAACAGCGTTGCTCGACTGGACGGCATGATTGCGTCCATCCATGTTCAGGGTATCCGCCGCCAGCTTCCAGGGCTTACCAGTGGTGTCGGTACCATGGAAAGCACGTTCGATCATCACGCACCTTTGAGCGGTCCGCCACCCCGTCGCTCCCGTACGTCGGCAAACCCGTTCAATCGCGTAGAATTTCTTGCAATGACCCGACGATAAACAAATGGCCTGTCCCAGCCATAACAGTCATTCTTACGCGATCCCGGAGTCATTGCTTTGGCGGCATCTTCGGAGCTGGTTTGGAGCCAGTTGTCTATCATCGTGCGCGTAACCGCACTGAAAGGGGGGGCTCATTGTGGCCTGCCCCCACGGGGTGATCCGTTTGGAATGTTATTGCATGCTCGGCCTGCTGGCCACTATTGGTTTTGACGCCGGTCCATTTTGGCGAGACCAGGCCGCTGCTTCGTCATCCGGGGTCTTGGCGATCTTGCGCTGCGTGGAGCGATGCTGACCGAGAACCCGGCATGCCCGACGCTCGGATACCTTCAGTTCATCGATGACATGGTCCACGCAAGCGCGGCGACGGGCGGGGCTCAGAAGTTTCCCTTGGCGGCCTCGGCAAGGATCATCTTGTCCAGCGTGAGGTCGGAAACTGCACGCCTCAGCCGGGCATTCTCCGTTTCAACTCTTTCAGGCGCTTCACCTGGCCGCCCTTCAGGCCGTCATATTCGCTCCGCCATCGATAACATGTAACTTCCGTCACGCCTATCGACCGGATCGCTTCCGCCATCGATTTTCCCTGCGCATTCAGCACGTCAACTTGACGAAGCTTCATGACGATCTCTTCTGCCTTTTTGCTGCCATTTCAATGTCCTTCTGAGGCTCATAAGCCATACTTCATGAAGGATCACTTTTCAGGGGGGAAGACCACATTTTTGGCTCCAGGCAAACCTATCGGAGCATTTCGACCCAACCAAGTGAAATAGCGACAAACCTATGGAGCGCAATCATTTATCAATGACTTACATCATAATCGCTTCAGGAAATTTGGTGTCCACGAGAGGATTCGAACCTCCGACCCCAGGATTCGTACCACTTCGGCTTTAACCGCCGTCCCGTCGCCAATGGACAGGACGTTCGTGGTCTGGACTGTCCCTTCACCATGGGCCTTACGGCCTTTAGGTGCTGCCCATCCAGTCTCTACACCTTCACCGGATTTCTCCGGAGCTTGGCTCGGGATTGGCATGCTGGAAGACCAGCGAAGCTTTCCCCGACTTTGAGCAGATCGATTGCGTCGTTTCCGGGCGCAACCCCCAATTTGTCTTAGGAATCCTGTGCTCTATCCTGCTGAGCTACGTGGACACTGAACTGCTCTTTAACCCGAGGCAGCCGGCGGATCAACCGCGTTCTTCATCACGGTCGATCTCTTCCTCGGCTTTCTTCGCATCCGCCGGCAATCAGCGCGTCAGGCGCTGTTCGGCCAGCTTCACCCAGTAGGAAATGCCGTGGGCGATGGCCTCGTCGTTGAAGTCGTAGCCCGGATTGTGAAGTCCGGCCGAATCGCCATTGCCGATGAAGATGAAGCAACCCGGTCTTTCCTTCAGCATAAAAGAAAAATCCTCGCCCGCCATGGACGGATCGACGTCGGGATCGACATTCGGCTCGCCAGCCACATCGCGGGCCGCATGAATGGCGTAGTCGGTCTCAGCGGCGTGGTTGAAGGTCACCGGGCAATAACGCTCGTAGACGACTTCGGCTTCCGCGCCATTGGCAAGCGCGATGCCTTCCGCCATCTGCTTGATGCGCTCCTGGGCGAGGTCGCGCACCGTTTCGTCCAGGCTGCGGACCGTGCCGGCGATCAGCGCCTCATTGGGGATGATGTTGTGGCTGGAGCCGGCGTGGAAACGGGTGACGGAGACGACGACGGAACGGATCGGATCGGCGTTGCGCGAGGCGATCATCTGCAGGTTGCCGACAATCTGCGCGCCGATGGTGATGGGATCGATGGTGCGGTGCGGCTGCGCGGCGTGACCGCCGCGACCCTTGACCGTGATCGAGAACTTGTCCGGTGCCGCCATGATGCCGCCCTTGCGGATGGCGAAGGCGCCGAGCGGAATGCCCGGCATGTTGTGCATGCCATAGACCTCGTTGATGCCGAAGCGCTCCATCAGCCCGTCCTCCACCATGGCGAGCGCGCCTGCACCGCCTTCTTCGGCGGGCTGGAAGATGACGGCGATCGAGCCGGCGAAATTGCGGGTCTCGGTGAGATATTTGGCGGCGCCGAGCAGCATGGCGGTGTGGCCATCATGGCCGCAGGCATGCATCGCGCCCGCCGTTTTTGATGCCCAGGGCTTGCCGGTTTCCTCGATTATGGGCAGCGCGTCCATGTCCGCCCGGAAGCCGATGGTACGGTTGCCCGGGAGATTGCCCCTGATGATGCCCACTACACCGGTGCGGCCGAGACCGGTCACGATTTCGTCAACGCCGAAGGATTTCAGCTTGTCGGCGACGAAGGCCGCGGTGTTGTCGACATCATACAGAATCTCGGGATTTTCATGCAGGTGACGCCGCCATTCGCTGACTTCCTGCTGAAGTTCGGCGGCTCTGTTCAAAATCGGCATTCGTTCATTCCTGGGTTCATCGGTGCGGCGCGTGGTAAAAGCCATCCTCCGTGGTGGATAGTGCGCCGCATAATTGACGTAATCAATGTACTTTGCCATTGCTAGGACATATATGGTGAATATTGCCATTCCCCGACCGAAGACGGGAATTCGAGGACAAGCCTTGCCACAGACATTCAAATCGCCAAACGCCGCCCGGCGGCTTTCCGCAGCCATTGCCATCATGGCCGCCGGCCTTGTTGCCACGGCGCCCGTGGCCAATGCCAATCCGAAAATGGTGGTGGATGTCAAAACCGGCAAGGTGATTTCCCATCAGGAAGCCTTCGCCAAGTGGTATCCCGCCTCGCTGACCAAGCTGATGACCGCCTATATCGCCTTTTCGCAGATGAAGGCCGGCAAGATCAGCCCGCAGACGGAAGTGGTGATGAGCAAGAAGGCCGCCGATCAGCCGGCCTCGAAAATGTATTTCAAGCCGGGCCAGAAGCTGACGATGGACAGCGCGCTGAAGCTGCTGCTCATCAAGTCCGCCAATGACATCGCCGTGGCGATTGCCGAGACCATCGGCGGCACCAGCGAGAATTTTGTGGCGCAGATGAATGCGCAGGCGCAGCGCCTGGGCATGAGTTCCACCCGTTATGTGAACCCCAACGGATTGCCCGGCAAGGGACAATACACGACGGCCCGGGATCTGGCGCTGCTGGCGCTGATCATCAAGCGTGAGTTCCCGGAATATGCCGGCTATTTCTCGCTGGAAGGCGTCACCACCGGCAAGAAGAACTACGCCAATTTCAACATGCTGGTCGGCCGTTTCGATGGCGCCGACGGCATGAAGACAGGCTTCATCTGCGCCTCCGGCTTCAACCAGGTCTCGTCCGCCGTGCGCAATGGCCGTTCGGTCATCACCGTGGTGCTGGGCGCAGACAGCCTTGCCGGACGAACCGACCAGTCCGCCGATCTGCTGCAGATGGGGCTGACGGCGCCTTCCGGCCAGGGCGTTTCGCTCGCGTCACTGGCGCCCTATGGCGACACCGGCGATGTGAATGACGTCAGCGCCGAAATCTGCAATCCGAAGGCTGCCAAGGTGCGCAGCGAAAGCCGCGATGAGGCGGGCCGCATGGTCATCCATTCGCCCTACGTGACGGAAATGACGCGACCGCCGGAATATTCCTTCGCCGGCCTCATTCCGGGCAGCGAGACCGTGGCCGTCAACACCGCCAAGGGCGCGGCCGGCAAGGGTGAACTGGCCAACGTGCCGATCCCGATTCCGCGGCCGACATTCTGATTGATCGGGGCGGCTCCCTTCAGCGCTTGAGGCTGGACGCGGCTTTCGGATTGGCTATTCGCAGCATCGATCTGTTATGATATTACAGTGTCGCCCGTGGCATTCAGGCTCCGGGCGATTTTGTGACTATCGCGCTGTTCCGGGTCGAATATCATCCATCGATGTGCCGGAGCCGCGCTCAACCATACAGGCAAGGCATGTCTCGCGAGCGTATACCGGTCACCATCATCACCGGATTTCTCGGCGCCGGAAAATCGACGCTGCTCAACCGGCTTCTCAAAGACCCCGAGATGAGTGACGCCGCAATCATCATCAATGAATTTGGTGACGTCAGCATCGATCACATGCTGGTCGAAAGCGCGGGTGAGGGCATCATCGAACTGGCGGAAGGCTGCCTGTGCTGCACGGTGCGCGGGGAACTGGTGGATACGCTGGCGGAACTGATGGATGGAATCCAGACTGGCAAGCTGAAGCCGGTGAAGCGGGTTGTGATCGAGACCACGGGCCTTGCCGATCCTGCCCCGGTCATGCAATCGATCATGGGCAATCCGGTGATTGCGCAGAATTTCGTACTCAACGGCATGATTACGGTGGTGGATGCCGTCAACGGCTTGTCCACGCTCGATAATCATCAGGAATCCGTGAAGCAGGCGGCGGTGGCCGACCGTCTGGTCGTGACCAAGCGCGCGCTCGCCGATGCCGCCACGATTTCAGCGCTGACGGCACGCCTGCAGGCGCTCAATCCGCGGGCAACGATCGAGGATGCTGACAGCGTCGACTGGAGCGCTGCAGAACTTCTCGACAACGGCCTTTACGATGCCGGCAGCAAAAATGCCGATGTCGGCCGCTGGCTGGGCGAAGAGGCGGTACACGATCATGACCACCACCATGATCATGACCATCATCACGGTGATGATCATCACCATCACCATCACCATCATCACGACGTGAACCGGCACGATGCATCGATCCGTTCCTTCTCGATCATTCACGATCAGCCGATCGAGCCGATGGCTGTCGAAATGTTCGTGGATCTGCTGCGCTCGGCGCATGGGGAAAAGCTCCTGCGCATGAAGGCCATCGTCAAGCTGTCGGATAATCCGGCCCGGCCTCTGGTGCTGCATGGGGTTCAGGCTATTTTCCACACGCCGGAGCGCCTCGCGGCTTGGCCGGACCCGGCTGATCAGCGCACGCGCATGGTGCTGATCACGAAGGATTTGCCGGAGGCTTTCGTACAGGACCTGTTCGCCGCCTTCACCGGCGTGCCGGGCATCGACCGGCCGGACAGGCAAGCGATCACGGATAATCCGCTGGCGGTTTCGGGGTTGCGGTTCTAGGGCGTGCCGTGATGGTCCAGGCCGGTGGGTGTGGTTCACCCCCCTCTGTCCTGCCGGACAAAGGGGTAAGCCCCGAGCGCCGCCGTCGAATGTCGCTTACCCGCCCTTCACAATCCGAAACCGATGCCCCTTGTCCACCGCAACCGTCTCGACCAGACTGTGGCCATCCTCATTGCACATATGGGCAATATCGATCACCGCCAGCGGATCGGTCGTCTCGACGGTCAAAACATCGCCTGTCTTCAGCGCCGCAAGCTTCTTGCGGCTTCTCAAAACCGGAAGGGGGCATTTAAGCCCCCTCAAATCGTAAATTACTTCGGTCGCTTCGCTCATTCCTTGGCCCAGAACTTCCAGAACGGCTTCTTTTCCGGTGCTTCCGGTGCCGGTGCCGCGGAATAGGCAAGCGGGTTCAGGGCCGGGACCGGGATGCTCTGGGCTGCAGCACCGGTCTGACCGGCTGCTGCGGGGGTGGCCGCGGCAACCATGGTCGGGGCCGCGGGAGCAGGGTTCGACTGTGGTGCGACGGGCTGGACAGCGGAAGGTCGCGGGCCGCGCAGGGACGAGGCGGTTGCGGTCGTCGTCGGTGAGGAAGACGTCACCTGCTGCGCCTTTTTCTCCATCAGCGCGGCATATTCCGTTTCCTTCATCAGCTTGCCGGCCTTCAGCGCCGAGCCGGTCGGGGCATAGGCGGGCTCGCGGCCCTTGCGCTTGTCGGCCACCAGCGCCTTGCGCTCCGCCTCGCTCGGATCGTACCAGGCCATGCCGTCATATTTCTTCATCGCCTTTTCATAAGCGAGATCGTAGGTCTTCTCGTAGCTCGACAGCGCGCTGACCAGCGCCGGCGGCGTGCTCATGGCCGGGCATTGGGCAGACGCGTTGAAGCTGCCGCCTTCCGTCTGCTGGTTGAAGACATATTTCTTCTCGCAGACATTCACGTCCGGCGGGCGCTTGGTGACTTCGAAATTGTCGTAACCGACCTTCAGCATCTTCCAGAATTCCAGATGCTCGCTCTGGCGGTGGCGGGCCATGTTTTCCGCCGTCATGCGGAAGGGAAAGGCCTGCAGCTGCACGGTCTTCTGGCCGCCCTTGAAGGCGTCGCGCGCGAAACCGTAGATTTCAAGAATCTGCGCATCCGTCATCGAATAACAGCCGGACGACGAGCAGGCGCCGTGGATCATCAGGTTGGTGCCGTTGCGGCCATTGGCGGCATCGTAACGGTTCGGAAAGCCGGTATTGATGGCAAGATAATATTTCGAGTTCGGATTGAGATGCGCGGGCGTCAGGTTGTAGAAACCTTCCGGCGCCTGGCGGTCGCCTTCCTTCACCTTCGGGCCGAGTTTGCCGGACCAGGCGCAGATCTGATATTCCGCGATCTTGTCGAAGCGGTTGTCGCGCTTGGCCTTCCAGATTTCCAATGCACCTTCTTCCTTGAAGATGCGGATCATGATCGGTGAGGTGCGGTCCATGCCCCGCTTGTCGATTTCGGCCAGAATGGCGGGAGACAGCGGGTAATCGACCTTGTTCTTGACGTGGGAGACGTCACGTTCGACGGTTTCGAGCGTATCGTTGCAGCCGGCGAGAATGAGCGCGGTACAGGCAAGAAGTGCAAAATGTGTCAAACGCATGATCTGATCCGAAAGACGATGGCACGAAGCGGCGCAAGTTCTACACCGTCCCGCGTGTATTTTAAATACGGTATTAACCGTTTACATCTTCTTAACTGAATCGGATGTCGTCCCACCACGGCCGCCGATACATCGATTGATGTGATCGGACTATGGCCGAGTTGGGGCGATATTCAAGGAAAATAAGGCTGGATTTAAAGGTTTCTGCCGATATCCAGGAACTTCTGGCGGCGTTCGGCGCGCAATTGCGTGCCCGAACGCTGCGAAAGATCGGAAAGCGCCTTGGCAATCACATCGCCGGTCGCGCCGATCACCGTGGCCGGATCGCGGTGCGCGCCGCCGATCGGTTCGGGGATGATTCCATCGATGACGCCGAGCGATTTCAGGTCTTCCGAGGTGATCTTCATGTTGGTTGCGGCTTCCTTGGCGCGGGTGGAATCGCGCCACAGAATGGAGGCCGCACCTTCCGGCGAGATCACCGAATAGATCGCATGTTCGAGCATGTAGACGCGGTTGCCGGTGGCGATCGCGATTGCACCGCCCGAGCCGCCTTCTCCGATAACGACGGAGACGATCGGAACTTTCACATTGAGGCACATCTCGGTCGAGCGGGCGATGGCTTCCGCCTGGCCGCGTTCTTCCGCGCCGACGCCGGGATAGGCGCCTGCGGTATCGATGAGGGTGATGACCGGCAGCGAGAAACGATCGGCCAGTTCCAGCACGCGGATCGCCTTGCGGTAACCTTCCGGGCGCGGGCTGCCGAAATTATGCTTCAGGCGGCTCTTGGTGTCGTTGCCCTTTTCCTGGCCGATGATGGCGACGGGCTGGCCGTTGAAACGGGCAAGACCTGCCTGAATGGCGGCGTCTTCGGAAAATTTGCGGTCGCCGGCCAGCGGCGTGAAATCGGTGAACAGCGCCTTGGCGTAGTCGACGAAATGCGGACGCTGCGGATGGCGCGCGACCTGCGTTTTCTGCCAGGCGTTCAGCTTGGAATAAATGTCCTGCATCGCGTCGTTGACGCGCGATTCCAGCCGGTTGATCTCCTCCGAGGTGTCTATGCTCTCGTCTTCATCGGCAAGCTTCTTCAGCTCGATGATCTTGCCCTCAAGGTCCGAGATAGGTTTTTCGAAGTCGAGATAATTGTGCATGAGATCCGTTTCCGATCGTTTTGCGCAAGGTTTGACCGGATTATCCGGCGGTTCCGGTCGCTCTAATCAAGGTTTTTGCCCTGTTTGGCAAGGGGGTGATGTGTTTGTACCAGCTCTTGCAAGCGTTCTTCCAGCACATGTGTATAGATTTGTGTCGTGGAAATGTCGGAATGGCCGAGCAGTTCCTGCACGGCGCGCAGATCCGCGCCGTTCTGCAGCAGGTGGCTGGCAAAGGCGTGACGCAGGACGTGCGGCGATACTGCGGATGGAGTGAGACCGGCGCGAATGGCGATGTCCTTCAGGTCGCGGGCGAAGACCTGGCGGGGCAGGTGTCCTTCCTTGCCGTTCGAGGGAAAGAGCCACGGGCTTTCCGGCGCGTCGGCTTTTTTCCGCGCCCCGCTCCTTTCCGGGGCGAGCGCTTTTCGGGCGGCCTCATATTTTTCCATGGCCTCGATGGCGGCGCGCGACAGCAGCACCATGCGATCCTTATTGCCCTTGCCGCGGATCATCAGGAAACGGCCCTCCTGGCGCAGCACCTTGACAGGCAGGGAGACCAGTTCGCTGACGCGCATGCCGGTGGCATAAAGCAGTTCGAGCAGCAGGTGCATGCGAATGCGGGCAAGCTGGCCGGGGCCGGGCGTGGCCGCTTCCTCTGCGGCGAGGCCGAGCAGCCTGTTGACGTCGGCGACGCTCATCGTCTTCGGTAAAGCGAGCCCCTTTTTCGGCGCGTCGATGATGTCGGTCGGCTCATCGCCGCGCAGCCCTTCCGCATAGAGAAAACGATAGAACTGCCGCATGGAGGAAAGGCGTCGCGCCTGTGAGGTGGCGGCGAAACCCTGGGCGGAAAGATGGGTGAGATAGGCGGAAAGCTCAGGCGTCTGCGCTTCCGTCAGCGATTGACCGCGGCCAGCCAGAAATTCGCGCAGGTCGGCGAGGTCGCGCTCATAGGAAGAGAGCGTACTGGCGGCCGCGCCCCGCTCCGCGCTCATCATTTCCAGAAAACTTTCAAGCCGCGCCCCATCGCGCCCTCCCGCCTGCCGTGCGCTCATGGGCTGCGCCTTGCCGGCTCCGCCGCCGGCGGATTCAGCCGCTCGGAGGGGATGCGTACTGTCACTTCGCGGTCGCGCGGTTTCACGACCATGACGAGCAGCACCATGCCGCCATAGATCAGCCCCGCGATGGTCGCCAGTATCATCGTGAAGCGGAAGAGGGTGGGCATGCTGGCTCCATCAGGGTGGCGGTCTCAACCTATATGCGGTGCGGCGAAAGCGGCGGCAAGCTCAAAAAGCCCGCTGACGCCCCGCGCCGCATGCGGCGATGATTGTGATTCACCGCAATTCAGTCAGCAATTTGGCTTGACGCTTCGTAAACATTTGCCGATATCCATGCCAAACGGGCTTTCAAATTTATGAATGAAACGAATTTATCGGTCCCGGCCACGCTCGGGGAGCAAGCGCGGGCAAAGATCGGACGGCGCAACATCGTCTTCGTCGGACTGATGGGGGCTGGAAAGTCGGCGGTAGGCCGTATCGTCGCCCAGCAGCTCAGGGTTCCGTTCGTCGATACGGATGTCGAAATCGAGCGCGTGTCGCGCATGACGATCTCCGAGCTTTTCGCCACCTATGGCGAGGAGGAGTTCCGGGCGCTGGAAACGCGGGTCATCAAGCGGCTTCTGCGCGGCGGTCCCAAGGTGATTTCCACCGGCGGCGGCGCCTTCATCAACGACAATACCCGGCGGCACATCACGCGCGGCGGCATTTCGCTGTGGCTGAAGGCCGATCTCGATGTTCTCTGGGAAAGGGTCAACAAGCGCGACCATCGCCCGCTTCTCAAGACCGAAAATCCCAAGGCCACGCTGGCGGCCCTGATGGAAAAACGCTACCCGATCTATGCGGAAGCGGATATCACCATCCTGTCGCGTGATGTCCGCAAGGAAATCATCGCGACCGAAGCGCTGGCCGCCATTGCCGGCCTCGAACAGAAAGACTGATCCCCATGACGCCTTCCGAAATCCATGCCGATGAACGCCTTGTCCATGTGCCGCTCGGTGAGCGCGCCTACGACATTCTGATCGGGCCGGGCCTGATCGGTAGGGCGGGCGGCGAGATTTCGGCGCGGCGGAAGGGCAGGCGCGCGGCGATCATCACCGACGAGCATGTCGCGCCGCTTTACCTCGAAGGCCTGATGGACGGTTTGCAGACGGACGGCATCGAGGCGGTGTCGCTGACCCTGCCGGCCGGTGAAAAGACCAAGAGCTTCGAGCATCTGGTCACCGTCTGCGATGCGGTTCTCTCCGCAAGGGTGGAGCGCAACGATGCCGTGATCGCGCTCGGCGGCGGCGTGATCGGCGATCTTGCCGGTTTTGCCGCCGGCATCGTGCGCCGCGGCGTGCGCTTCGTGCAGATACCGACGTCGCTTCTGGCGCAGGTCGATTCCTCCGTCGGCGGCAAGACCGGCATCAATACTCGCCACGGCAAGAACCTAGTCGGTGTTTTCCACCAGCCCGATCTGGTGCTGGCCGATACGGCGGTGCTCGATACGCTGAGCCCGCGGGAGTTCCGCGCCGGTTACGCCGAAGTGGTGAAATACGGCCTGATCGACAAGCCGGATTTCTTCTTCTGGCTGGAAAAGAACTGGGATGACATCCGCGCCGGCGGCCCGGCCCGCATTCAGGCGATTGCCACGAGCTGCCAGGCCAAGGCCGATGTGGTGGTGGCCGACGAGAAGGAAAACGGCGTGCGCGCGCTTCTCAATCTCGGACACACCTTCGGCCATGCATTGGAAGCCGCGACCAATTACGACAGCAAGCGGCTGGTTCACGGCGAAGGTGTCGCCATCGGCATGGTGCTGGCGCACCAGTTCTCCGCCCGCCTCAACCTTGCCAGCCCCGATGATGCGGCCCGCGTCGAGGCGCATCTGAAGGCTGTCGGCCTGCCGACGACGATGAAGGACATTCCCGGCGAATTGCCGCCGGTCGAGACGCTGATGACGGCGATCGCGCAGGACAAGAAGGTCAAGGGCGGCAAGCTCACCTTCATCCTCACCCATGGCATCGGCCAGTCCTTCGTCGCGGATGACGTGGCGGCGTCCGAGGTGCAGTCCTTCCTGTCGGAGAAACATCCGGGGTGAATTGGCGCCGAGCAGTGCGGTGAACGCCCCCTCATCGCCTCGCGTGCCCCCGACCTTCTCCTTGGCGGGAGACGGTTGCCGAAAGGGCCGGATGAGGGGAGAGGACTTGCTCGGGGTTTAAAACCGCACCGTTTCCCCGGGGGCGGCCGCCTCAATCGCCAGCGCATGAAGGCCGGCATCGAGTTCCGGCTTTAAGAGCGCGTTGATTGCCCGGTGACGCTCGACGCGAGACTTGCCGGAGAAACTCTCCGACACTATCTGAACACGCATGTGCGTCTCGCCCGTGCCGGTGATATCCGGCTGGTGGCCCGCATGCATCCGGCTTTCATCGACCACCCGCAGGCGCTCCGGTGAAAAGCTCTCACGGAGCTTCGTTTCTATACGGTCTCGCAGGGACATGCGAAGGGCTCCATTCCTGTTGGCTGGTCTTGAAGGGGGCTACCTAAAAGCCAGCAACATTCCGCTTTGTCAATTCTTGTTGTGCGGCTTTTCGCACCCCATAATCAGGGCATCATGAAACTGGATTCGAAATATTTCGACCGCATCCGCACGCGCCGGAAAAGGGAGCGGGAACCTGAGGTTCAGGCCCCCACCTGCCAGTGGGACGGATGCGACAAGCCGGGCGTTCACCGGGCACCTGTCGGCCGCAATGCCGAGGGGCAATTTTTCCTGTTCTGCTTCGAGCATGTGAAGGAATACAACAAGGGCTATAATTATTTTTCCGGCCTGTCCGACAGCGAGATCGCCCGATACCAGAAGGAAGCGATCACCGGGCATCGTCCCACCTGGACGGTGGGTGTCAACAAGACGGCGCGCGACAGCCCGCTGCATTCCACCCTGCGGTCGGGCACCGCTGGCGCAAATGCCCGTATCCGCGATCCTTTCGGCTTCACAGGCGGGTTTGCGGGCAGTGCAAGGGCTGGCGGACAGCGCCTGCAGCAGGACCGCAAGCTGAAGACGCTGGAGGCAAAAGCCTTCGATACGCTCGGTCTTTCTGCCGGTGCGAAGCAGGAAGAGATAAAAAGGCGCTACAAGGAGCTTGTCAAAAAGCACCATCCTGATGCTAATGGTGGCGATCGTGGTTCGGAAGAGCGTTTTCGGGCTGTTGTTCAAGCATATCAATTGTTAAAGCAGTCAGGTTTCTGCTAAGCCAACTTACGTGTTTACCGCCTGATTGATGATGTGGCCGGGTGGCTGCCGCCCGCCTTGGAGACGTGATGAGCAAAATCGACCTTGATATTTCCAACCTGCCCGACACGACGGTGTCCGTGCGGGAGGTTTTCGGCATTGATACGGATCTGCGGGTTCCCGCCTATTCCCAGGGCGACGCCTATGTGCCGGACCTCGATCCCGACTATCTTTTCGATCGCGATACGACGCTTGCGATCCTTGCCGGTTTTGCTCACAACCGACGCGTCATGGTGTCCGGTTTCCACGGCACGGGTAAATCCACCCATATCGAGCAGGTCGCCGCCCGCCTCAACTGGCCGTGCGTCCGCGTCAACCTCGACAGCCATGTCAGCCGTATCGATCTCGTCGGCAAGGACGCCATCGTTCTGAAGGACGGCAAGCAGGTCACCGAATTCAAGGACGGCATCCTGCCCTGGGCCTACCAGCACAATGTCGCGCTGGTTTTCGATGAATATGATGCCGGCCGCCCGGACGTGATGTTCGTCATCCAGCGCGTGCTGGAATCCTCCGGCCGCCTGACCCTGCTCGACCAGAGCCGCGTCATCCGTCCTCACCCGGCCTTCCGCATTTTCGCGACCGCCAACACCGTAGGCCTCGGTGATACGACCGGCCTTTACCACGGTACGCAGCAGATCAACCAGGCGCAGATGGACCGCTGGTCCATCGTCACCACGCTGAACTACCTGCCGCACGAGCAGGAAGTGAACATCATCGCCGCCAAGGTGAAGAGCCTCGACAATCCGAAGGGTCGCGAAACCGTTTCCAAGATGGTGCGCGTGGCCGACCTTACCCGTTCGGCCTTCGTCAATGGCGACCTTTCCACGGTCATGAGCCCGCGTACCGTCATCACCTGGGCGGAAAATGCGGAAATCTTCGGCGATCTCGCCTTTGCCTTCCGCGTGACCTTCCTCAACAAGTGCGACGAGCTGGAGCGCACGCTGGTGGCCGAGCAATATCAGCGCGCCTTCGGCGTCGAGCTCAAAGAAAGCGCCGCGAACATCGTTCTCAGCGCCTGATCGTCCCCGGTCTGTCCGGAGAAGATCACCGATGACTTGAAGACGCTGGCGGCCGCGCATCCAGGGGATGGGCGCGCCGCGAGCGTCGGCAACTGACAGGAAAGACAATGGCAGGGCGCGGCGACAATTCCAGAGCGAAACCGGGTACGGCGGTCGATACGGAGCCGTTGCGTCAGGCGATTGCCGGATGCGTGCGATCCGTTGCCGGCGATGCCGAGGTGGAGGTCGTCTTCGCCAATGAGCGGCCGGGCCTTGCCGGCGAGCGCATGCGTCTGCCGGAAATCTCCAAGAAACCGACCGCGCAGGAAATCGCCATCACCCGTGGTCTCGGCGATTCCATGGCGCTGCGCCTTGCCTGCCATGATGCCGATACCCATGCGGTGATGTCGCCACAGGGTGCAGAAGCGCGGCTGATTTTCGACGCCGTCGAACAGGCGCGGGTGGAATCCATCGGCGCGCTGCGCATGCCCGGCATGGCCTCCAACATCCAGGCGATGAACACCGAAAAATACGCCAAGGCGAATTTTTCCGGCATCAACAACAAGGACGATGCCCCGCTTGCGGAGGCCGTATCCCTTCTGGTGCGCGAAAAGCTGACCGGCGAAAGGCCGCCGGCAAGTGCGGGCAAGGTTCTCGATCTGTGGCGCGATTTCATCGAGGACAAGGCCGCCGGCGACCTCAACGATCTCTCACGCGTCATCACCGACCAGAAGGCGTTTTCGCGGCTGGTGCGCAAGATGCTGACCTCCATGCAGATGGCGGAGGATTTCGGCGACGAGGATAACGAGCCTGACAGTCAGGAAGCGGAGTCCAACGAGGACCAGCCGCGCACCAACGAGACCGAAGAAGAGCAGGTCGAGGAAGAGGCCGGCTCCGACGCGACGCCGGCCGATGAAAACGAGGCCTCGCAGGAGGAAATGGAAGAAGGCGAGATGGACGGCGCCGAGATGTCGGACGAGGAAATGTCCGACGATCTCGACGAGGATTCCGAAACGCCCGGCGAGACCCGCCGTCCCAACAGCCCTTTCGACGATTTCAACGAGAAGGTCGATTACCGCATCTTCAGCCAGGAATTCGACGAGGAAATCCATGCCGAGGAACTGTGCGACGAGGCTGAGCTCGACCGTCTGCGCGCCTTCCTCGACAAGCAGCTCGCCCATCTTCAGGGCGCCGTCGGGCGTCTTGCGAACCGGCTGCAGCGCCGCCTGATGGCGCAGCAGAACCGCTCCTGGGATTTCGACCTGGAAGAGGGTTATCTCGATCCGGCCCGGCTCGTCCGGCTCATCATCGACCCCATGCAGCCGCTTTCCTTCAAGAAGGAGCGCGACACCAAGTTCCGCGACACCGTTGTCTCGCTCGTCATCGACAATTCCGGTTCGATGCGCGGTCGTCCGATTACGGTTGCCGCCACCTGCGCCGATATTCTGGCGCGCACGCTGGAACGCTCGGGCGTGAAGGTGGAAATTCTGGGCTTCACCACCAAGGCGTGGAAGGGCGGACAGTCGCGCGAACAATGGCTCGCCAACGGCAAGCCCGCTTCGCCCGGCCGCCTCAATGATCTGCGCCATATCATCTACAAATCGGCGGATGCCCCGTGGCGGCGCGCGCGGCGCAATCTCGGCCTGATGATGCGCGAAGGCCTGCTCAAGGAAAACATCGACGGCGAGGCGCTGATGTGGGCGCATAACCGCCTGATCGGCCGCCCCGAGCAGCGCAAGATCATGATGATGATCTCGGATGGTGCGCCGGTCGATGATTCGACCCTGTCGGTCAATCCGGGCAACTATCTGGAGCGCCACCTGCGCGCCGTCATCGAGCAGATCGAGACACGGTCTCCCGTCGAATTGCTGGCGATCGGTATCGGCCATGACGTGACGCGTTATTACCGCCGCGCCGTCACCATCGTCGATGCGGATGAACTGGCTGGCGCGATGACCGAGCAGCTCGCGGCTCTTTTTGAGGATACGAGCAGTGCCTCCGGTTCGTCCCGCAGGGTCCGCCGTGCTGGATAAACGCGGCCGGGCTTCTTCCGCCTGCAAGACGCTGTCGATGGCCGCCATTCTGGCGGTCGCGTTCTTCCCCGTTTCCATTGGCGCTTCCACCATCGATGTGCCGGTCAGCGTTCGTCAGCTGTCCGGTTTCGAGGTCGGTACGCGCGCGAAACATTTCGGAAAGCTGGAATTCATCGGCGGCATGGTGATGAGTGCGCCGGAAAAGTTGTTCGGAGCCATATCCTCCATCCGCTTCCGCCCCAACGGGGAGGACTTTATCGCGGTGCTGGATACGGGCCATTGGCTGACGGGCAGGGTGACGCGTGACGCAGTCGGGGCGTTGTCCGGCCTCGCTGAGGTCCGTATAACGCCCATGCTGGATATGAACGGGCGCGAACCGCCACGCAAGATGGAGATGGATGCGGAGGGCCTGGCGCTGCGTGACGGCAAGGTTTTCGTCAGCTACGAGCAACGCCACAGGATTGATATCTATCCCGATCCGGGCTTTGCCACGGCGAAGCCGCTCGGCCGCCTGCCGCATCTCATCCCCAATAACGAGCTGCGCCATAATGGCGGCATGGAGGCGCTGGCGGTATCGCCGGCCGATTCGCCGCTCGCAGGCGCTCTTGTCGTGGTGGCGGAGAAAAGCATTGATGCCGACGGCAATCTTCTCGCTGCGATTCTTGAGGGACCGCTGAAGGGCACATTCGCCGTTGCCCATCATCCATCATTCGACGTGACGGACGGCGCCTTTCTGCCGAACGGCGATCTGTTGCTTCTGGAGCGGCGCTTCAATTTTGCCGAGGGTGTTGGCATGCGTATCCGCCGCATCCGCGGGGGTGACATCCGGCCGGCAGCGGTGGTGGACGGCGAAATCCTCATGGAAGCCGGCATGGCCTATCAGATCGACAATATGGAAGGCATGGACGTGGTGAAGGGGCCGGACGGCTCCACGCGCCTCATCATCGTTTCCGATGACAATCACTCGTTTCTGCAACGCAATCTGATGCTGGAATTCAGGCTGGTGGAGTGAAGAAGCCCGCAGGCGCGGGCGTTCCAAACCGTCCTTAAAGGGCCTTGGCCGGCGGCATTGGCTTCAGCGTGTTCATCAGCGCGCCGTAAGGCAGCAGCATGACAAGGCCGACCAGAACCTTCACCGACAGATCGCCAAGCGCCCAGGACATCCAACGGGGCGCTTCCATGGCGAAAACGCCGAGGATGGGGGCGTTTTCGATGGCGAAGGCATCGTTGGGGCCGACGAAGGAGAAGCTTGCCGCAAAGGCGATGGAGAAGAACAGCGCCGTATCCAAAACCGAACCCAGCATGGAGCCGGCCAGCGGCGCATGCCACCAGCGCTGGCGGCGCAGGCGGTTGAAAACGGAAATATCGAGCAGCTGGCCGATCAGATAGGCCGTGCCGGAGGCGACTGCGATACGTGGGATCGATGTCCAGAACGATAGCGTGACCCCGACGACGAAGCCGGCAAGCACGACGCGGCGCGCGATGGACGGGCCGAACTGGCGGTTGGTCAGGTCGGTGACGAGGAAGGCGATCGGATAGGTGAAGGCTCCCCAGGTCAGAAGGTCGCCGAGATTGACGCCGAGGAGCGATCCGGAAAGCGGATATTGCACCAGAATATTGGAGGCGACGACCACCAGTGTCATCAAGAGAACGTAGATCAGCGTATGGCGCAGATAGGGCATTTTTTTATCCTGGGTGATGCCACCAGTTGGAGCCAAACATCGGACCGAAACATTTTCGGAAAACCCGATGCGATTAAAACCTGAAACAAACAAAAGGCTTGAGCGGCAAAAGCCATTCAAGCCTTCCGAATATCAGATGGTGTCGAAACCGCTATTAAGCAGCTTCGGCCGTCTTCTTGGCGATCTGGCGGCGCAGAAGGCGAGCGCGCATGCTCAGTTCGTTTTCGCCGGACTTCAGAAGGAAGGCATCGAGGCCGCCACGGTGTTCAACGGAGCGCAGAGCAGCTGCGGAAACACGCAGGCGGAAACGCTGGCCGAGAGCATCGGAGATCAACGTGACCTGGCAGAGGTTCGGAAGGAACCGGCGCTTGGTCTTGTTGTTGGCGTGGCTGACGTTGTTGCCCGTCTGGACGCCCTTGCCGGTCAATTCGCATACACGGGACATGGGTACACCTATTTCGTTTCGTCTGTTTCACCACTGGCTCGCCACCGGCAAAACCGGGGTGGCAATCCAACTGGCCATGATTGGAAAGTTGCGGTTCTATAGTCAGACGAGACTTAACAGTCAAGCCGCTCGCGATCAAATGAAAGGAAATTCCGGCGTTTTCAACCGGCATCCGCTTTTTTATTGCCACAAGTCAGCGTATATCATCGCCCGATAAGGCCGCTTCCGCGCCTCTTTTAAGGTGATATCGAAATGATTGCCAGAGGAAAAAGCATTTTCATGGCCGCTGCTGTGGCGTTTGCGGGCGTCTCCCCCTCGCTCGCCGCCGAAGCGCGCCACACAAGCGAATACAGCATCAATCTCGGCATTTTGCCGATCGCGCGGGCCAGTTTTTCGACTCGCATGGATGGGCCGAATTATTCGATCTCCGGTTCCTTCAGCGCCGCCGGCCTGGCCAGCATCCTCAAGGACATTTCCGGCAAGACGACGGTCTCCGGCGCCAAGCGCGGCCACCGGCTGCAGGCAAACGAATATTCGCTGGTCTACAAGGACGGCAAGCGGGTGCGCACCTATGACGTCGTCTATCGCAACGGCAACGTCACATCGACCACCGTGAAACCCGAACCGAAGACCCGGCCCGACAACTGGGTGGATGTGAAGGACCGCGACCTGCGCTCCGTTCTCGATCCGATCTCCGGCCTCATCATCCCTTCGGGCGGCCGCATCTGCCCGACGCGCCTGCCGATCTATGACGGTGAGTCGCGGCTGGACCTCGTTTTGAGCCCAAGCGGCACCAAGCCCTTCAAGACCAACGGCTTCAGCGGCGACGCCATCGTCTGCAAGGCGCGTTACGTGCCGAAGTCGGGTTACCGGCAGGGACGCAAGGATATCGAATATCTGAAATCCATCTCCATGGAGATATGGTTCGCCAAGTCGAACAATATGGATGTCTATGCGCCGGTTTATGCGATCATTCCGACGCGGGTGGGGCAGGTTTACATTACCGCCACGAAATACGGCGGCTGACGGCGGTTTATTGCCAGGTGAGTGACGCCTGGCAGTGCGGCGAATTTCTTCTCCCCGCCGGGGAGAAGAGACAAGTTGCGCCCGCTCGCTTCACGGGCAGCGCTCTGGGAGTTAAGCCGCATCCCCCGGCGACCAGCCGGTTTCGGCCATGACGAAGCTTGAAAAGGCAAAACCCGGCGAGACGGTGCAGCCGACCAGTGTGAAATCGCCAAGGCTTTCCGCCGATTGCCAGCAATTGGCGGGCACGATCACCTGTGGGCGCTCGCCCTCCAGAATGGCGGGGCCGAGGGTGAAAGTCTGCGTCTCCCTCCCATCCTGCGAAAGATGCAGCGCGATTGGCGCGCCGGCATAATAGTGCCACACCTCCACCGCATCGGTGACGCGGTGCCAGTGCGAGCGGTCGCCCTTTTCCAGAAGATAATAGATCGCCGTCGAATGGCCGCGCTCGCCGCCGGCTCTGTCGCGAAAGGTCTGGTGATAGAAGCCGCCCTCGGGATGCGGCTCCAGCCCCAATTCGCGAATGATCGCCTGTGCTGTGAAATCCGCTCGCATCAGAAATTGTCCTTGCGCGTGCGGATTTCCGCAAAGACATCGGCATCGGCGGCGGCTTCGAGGCCCAGATGCCTGCGCAGGCCGGCATCCGCCACCCGCATATAGGGGTTGGTCTGTTTTTCCAGGCCGATGGTGGTGGGAATGGTGAATTGATTGGCCTGCCGCGTCGTCTCGATATGCGCCGCGCGTTCCCGCAGCGCGGTATTGTCGGGATCGACGGTCAGGGCGAATCGGGCATTGGACAGCGTATATTCATGGCCGAAATAGACGCGTGTCTCGTCCGGCAGCGCCATCAGTTTCTGGAAGGAATGCCACATGTCCGCTGCGGGGCGTTCGAACAGGCGGCCGCAGCCCATGGCAAACAGCGTGTCGGCGGCAAACAGCAGCCCGTCATCCGGCAGATAATAACAGATATGGCCTGCCGTGTGGCCGGGCGTGGCGATGACCTGAACGCGGCGTCCGGCAAATTCGAATTCGTCGCCATCGGCCTGCGCGCGGTCGAGGCCCGGAATCGCGACCGCCTCGTCATAGGGGCCGTGCACCTCGCAGCCGAACTTGTCCTTCAGCGCCAGATTGGCCTCCACATGGTCCTGATGGTGGTGGGTGGTGAAGATATGGGTGAGCTTCCAGCCGTGGCCGTCGAGAGCGTGCAGGATAGGCCCTTCTTCCGGCGCGTCGATGGCGGCTGTCGCGCCGCTTTCGGGGTCGTGCAGGAGCACCCCGAAATTGTCGCTGCGGCAAAGAAAGACGTCTATCTCCAAAGGTTTCATCGTATCCTCTCCGTTTGCCGGTCAAAACCGGCGCATTCACCCGCCTGACTTTCCCAACTGATTTCCAATGTAGGGGCAGACGCCTTGAAGTCCAACCGCCTGATGCTACATTCTCGCCCATGAATACCGATATCGTCGATCTGCGCGAATTCTATCATTCCCCGCTTGGCCGCTCCGCCGAGCAGGCGATCACCATGGCGCTTTCGACGCTGTGGCCACCCTTGCCGGAAGAGCGGCTGGTCGGTCTCGGTTATGCGGTGCCGTTTCTGGAGCGGTTCCGCCGCGATACGGAGCGTACATTCGCCTTCATGCCGGCGGGGCAGGGTGCTGTGAACTGGCCGGCGGGCGAATTTTCCTCCACCGCGCTGGTGTTTGACGAGGAATTGCCGCTGCCCGATTCGTCGATAGACCGTGTCCTGATGGTGCATGCGCTGGAATTTGCCGAAAATCCGCGTGAAAGCTTACGGGAGCTGTGGCGGGTGCTGGCGCCAGGTGGTCGCCTGGTGATCGTGGTGCCGAACCGGCGCGGCGTCTGGGCGCGCATGGAACATACGCCCTTCGGTTCCGGCCGGCCCTATTCGCGCGGGCAGCTGACGGCGCTCCTGCGCGAAACCAACTTCACGCCGGGCGCCACCGCCGAGGCGCTGTTTTTCCCGCCTACCACCAGCCGGCCGGTGCTGAAGTTCCGCCGTTATCTCGAACATACCGGCCGTCGCCTCTGGCCACTGTTTTCCGGCGTCATCGTGGTGGAAGCCCAGAAGCGCCTCTATCAAGGGTTGCCCGTTACCCAGCGCGCCTCGCGGCGGGTGTTTGTGCCCGTGCTTGCACCGCAGGGGGTGCCCACAACCCGCGCGGCCGCAAACCAGGGAAAGCCGTTCTGACCCTCGACAAAGCGGCTATTCCGGTCTAATGCCTCCGGCATTGCTTTTGCCGGGTTCTCCGGCGTTTTTCCGAAGGTCGATCAAATGAGTGCAGAGCTTAGCCAACCTGTTCCGCGTCCGGGTATTCTGGATATCGCCGCTTATGTTCCAGGCAAGGAACATGTGGACGGCGTCGCGAAGGTTTATAAGCTCTCCTCCAACGAAACGCCGCTTGGGCCGAGCCCTAAGGCCATCGAGGCTTTCGGCGCTGCCGCCAGCCATCTGGAAATCTATCCGGACGGCCAGGCGATCGCGCTGCGTCAGGCGATTGCCGACGTGCACGGCCTCAATATCGCAAACATCCTGTGCGGCAACGGTTCGGACGAGCTTCTCGGCCTGCTGTGCCATGTCTATCTGGGCGCCGGCGATGAGGCGATCATCACCGAGCACGGTTTCCTCGTCTACAAGATCCAGATCATGGGCGCGGGCGCGACCCCGGTGACGGTGAAGGAAAAGGATTGCGCGGTGGATGTGGATGCGATCTTCGCCGCCGTGACGCCGAAGACGAAGATGGTTTTTGTCGCCAATCCGGGCAATCCCACCGGCACCTATGTTCCCGTCGCGGAAATCCGCCGTCTGCAGGCCGGCCTGCCGAAACATGTCGTGCTGGTGCTGGATGCGGCCTATGCCGAATATGTCCGCAAGAACGACTACGAGGCCGGGCTGGAGCTGGTTTCCGGCAACCGTAACGTGGTGATGACCCGCACCTTCTCCAAGGTTTACGGTCTCGCCGCCCTGCGTGTCGGCTGGATGTATGGCCCTGCCGCTGTCATCGATGCTTTGAACCGCGTGCGTGGCCCCTTCAACATGAGCGCGCCGGCCATCGCGGCCGGTGCTGCGGCCATCCGCGATCAGGCCTTCGTCGAAAAGGCGGTGGCGCATAATGGGCTGTGGATGGAAAAGCTGGTGGCAGCCTTTACCGGTCTCGGCCTCACCGTCACGCCCTCCGTCACCAACTTCATCCTCATCCATTTTCCGGATCGGGACGGCAAGCGCGCGGCGGATGCGGATGAGTTCCTGAGCCGCCGCGGTTACATCCTGCGCGCGGTGCGCGGTTACGGCTTCCCGAATGCGCTCAGAATGACCGTCGGCTCGCAAGAGGCCAATCTCGGCGTCATCGCCGCCCTTACCGAGTTCATGGGGCAGGCGTGATGGGTGAGATCATGTTTGAACGCATCGCGCTGATCGGCATCGGCCTGATCGGTTCGTCGATTGCCCGCGATATCAAAGAGCTGGGGCTTGCCCGCCACGTGACGATTTCCACCCGCAGCGACGACACGCTGAAACGGGCGGAGGAGCTGGCGCTTGGCACGGATTACACCGTCTCGGCGGCGGCGGCGGTGAAGGATGCCGATCTCGTCATCGTCTCGGTGCCGGTCGGTGCTTCCGGCACCGTGGCGCAGCAGATCGCGCCGCATCTGAAGCCCGGCGCCATCGTCACCGATGTCGGTTCCACCAAAGCCTCGGTCATCGCGCAGATGGCCCCGCATATGCCGGACAATGTGCATTTCATTCCCGGCCATCCGATTGCCGGAACGGAAAAATCCGGTCCGGATGCCGGTTTTGCCGGCCTGTTCCGCGATCGCTGGTGCATCTTCACACCGCTGCCGGGTACGGACGGTGACGCGCTGGAAAGGCTGAAGGATTTCTGGCGGGCGCTCGGCTCGCGCGTGGATGAGATGGATGCCGAACACCATGACAAGGTCCTGGCGATCGTCTCGCATCTGCCGCATCTCATCGCCTATAATATCGTCGGCACGGCGGACGATCTGGAAACGGTGACCGAATCGGAAGTCATCAAATATTCGGCCTCCGGCTTCCGTGACTTCACCCGTCTTGCCGCCTCCGATCCGACCATGTGGCGCGATGTCTGCCTGCACAACAAGGACGCCATCCTCGAAATGCTGGCGCGGTTTTCCGAAGACCTCGCCTCGCTGCAAAGGGCGATCCGCTGGGAGGAGAGCGACAAGCTGTTCGAGCTGTTTTCCCGCACCCGCGCCATCCGCCGCTCGATCGTCGAGGCCGGCCAGGATGTCGACGCGCCGGACTTCGGGCGTCATGCGCTGGATCAGAAGAAGTAGGACGTATTTAGTCTCCCTCCGTCGTCCTCGGATAAAACCCGAGGATGACGGAAGGCATAGTCAATTGCTCAGATCGGCGGAATCTTGCCCAGCGGGATGAAGCCGCTGACGGTGGCGCGGCCACGATCCACCACCAGGTCGACGGATGCCCGGTCACCGCCGCCGGCAAGCGCGCCGAGCAGCTTGCGGGCCGTGTCGATGGTGGATTGCAACTGCGGAAACGCCTGTTTGGCATTGTCCGACCATGCACCGAGCTTTTCGATTTCGAGCTTGAACTGGCCGGAGAGATAACCCTCATTGTCGAAGGAGAAGGGACCGCTGATGCGCATGGTACGACCCTCGCCTATATCGGCCACCAGCCGGCGAAGCTCGCCGCTTGTGCCATAAAGGCCGGATCTGTCGCTGCCATCCACCATGCCGGCCTTGCCCGCGAGCGTGACATCGACGATGGCGTCGAGGCGGGGAAGCACCTGCGGCCAGTCCTTGATGACGGTGGCCGAATCGGTGAGCGTGATCGCACCGTCAAGATCGGCGCCGTTCTGGCGCAGGTGCATTTCGGTCTTGACGGCATCGAAGTCGATCGTCTGGCCGGTGACGGAGGACACCGCCTGCGCCTTCAGCCCGTCGATGACGAGCGAGCTGCGGTCGATGCCCTTCAGCTTGGTGACGATGCTCGACTGCATGTTCTGCCATGTGGCAGAGACCGTCAGGCCATGGGCGGAGCGGATTTCCGCAGGCGAATCCAGCTCCCAGACGATATGGCCGGGATTATAGACCTGTGCGGCCGAACGCAATTGCCCGAAAGACGCGGAAACGCCGTTGCCGCTGTCATCCACCGTCACCCTGGAGCAGAAGAGGCCGATGCGGAAGGGATACCCCTTGAAGGCGATATCGCCGCATTCGCCGCTGACGCTGCGGGCCTGCGAGGGGGCAATGACGTTCAGAACCGTCTGCTTCAGCCTGTCGGCGGCATAAAACCACCCGGCGGTGTAAAGTCCGATGACCACCACGATGGCGATGGCGAGCCAGAGGAATTTCCTGGCCGTGCCGGATTGGCTTGACGCTGCCATATTGATCTCCGATGAACAGACTTCAGACAATTTCGATTTGGCTTGGGATATGGACGATTTTTGGGTCTTTGGCTACGGTTCGTTGATGTGGAACCCCGGCTTCGCTTTCGAGGAGCGGCAGCAGGCCCGGCTGCACGGTTATCGGCGCTCGCTCTGCATCAGTTCCAATTTTTACAGGGGTACGGAAGAAAAGCCCGGCCTCGTCCTAGGTCTGGAGCGCGGCGGTTCCTGCCTGGGTGTCGCCTTCCGCGTAAGGGGTAAGGACCACGATCCCGTCATGGCCTATCTGCGCGAGCGCGAACTGGTGACGAATGTCTATAAGGAGCGGGTGGTTTCCATCGCGCTCGCCAATGGCCGGCGCAGCAGCGCCGTGACCTATGTGGCCGATCCCGCGCATGAACAATATATCGGCGGTCTCGGCGTTGCCGAATCGGCTGTCATCATCGCGGCCGCATCCGGCCGCTCCGGGCCGAACACGGATTATGTCTTCAACACCGTGCAGCATCTGCAGGAAATGGGCATCCGCGACTCGCTGCTGGAAAACATCGCGAAAAATGTCGGAACGCTTGCCGCTCAGCCGGCTGGAGTTTCCTTGCCCTGAAGTTCGGCGATCCGTTTCACGGCGGTCGGCGGCAGCGGCAGGTGCGGATTGTTGCGCACGGTTTCGAGCAGCAGTTCGTCGCTCGCCTTTTCCGTCACATCGATCAATCGTTTGAAGAACACGTCGGGGTCGAGCCCCGGCTCGATCGCCGGCAGGATACGCACCTTGAAATGGCCGGGATAACGCATGGTGGAACGGCGCGGCCAGAAAAGGCCGGGATGCATGGCGACGGGAATGACCGGAACCTGCAGATCGCGGTAAAGCCGGGCAATGCCATAACGATATTCGGGTTCGGCGCCGGGCGGTCGGCGCGTGCCTTCGGGATAGATGATGAGCTCGCGGCCGGCGGCCATTTCCTCGCGCGCCCGCTCCATCACCTTCAGCATCACCTTGCCGCGCGCGGCGCGGTTGACCGGGATCATACGCTGTTTCATCACATACCAGCCGAACAGCGGAATCCACATCAGCTCCCGTTTCAGAATATAGACGGGGTCTGGCAGATTGGGCAGCAGCGCGTAGGTATCCCAGAAGGACTGGTGCTTGGGCGCGAAGATGCAGCCGGTTTCGGGAATATTCTCCAGCCCCTCGATTTCGAAGGTGGTGCCAACGATTGTTTTCATCAGCCAATGGTTGGATCGCGCCCAGTTCTTGGGAATTTCAAAGGCGATCTTGCGCGGCAGGATGAAATAGATCGGCGTCAGCACGATCATGCGGACAATCAGATTGAGGTAAAACAGCGTATTGAAAAGAAAAGAGCGCAGCTTGAGCATCAACAGCCTTCCCGGAGCGCAGCCGTTGCGAAACCTTGGACAGGCCTCGACGCCGGATGCCGATGCCAGACGCCTACACGAAAACAAGGGGCGGCAGCAAGCGCGTTTCTCGCCGGTCACGGAGAAGCGGTCACCACCTTCGGTGCGGAATGCTCGGCCGCCGCCTTGCGCAGGCCATCACCCTTGCCAAAGCCGGTGAGGTCGCGTCCGGCCGCAGCCACGAACTTCAGATATTCATAGAGCATGGTTCTCACCACGTCCGGCTCCACGAACCAGTTGGTGCGGGCAAGGTCGGCGCTGATGACGGGATAGGCGATGAATTGGGTCTGCGGGCTGGCGCTGCGCAATTCATGCAGGCTGCGGTGCATGTGATAATTGTTGGTGACGACGACAATGGAGGAATAATTGTGGTCGCGTATCCAGCTGGCCGCCTCATTGGCGTTGCCGATCGTATCGATCGCCTTGTACCCCATATCCACGCAGCAGGTGAACATGTCGGATGACCCTTGAGTCATCTTGCGGATCTGCGAGCGGGTGGTGGCGGGGTTGACGCCGGAAATCAGAAGCCGCTTGCCCACACCGTCTCTCAGCAGGCCGACCGCCTGTTCGATGCGCTGGTAACCGCCGGTCAAGACAATGATGGCATCGCCGCGCGCCCCCTCGGGCGGACGCATGGAGGCGACCGAATCGGCAAACCACAGGAAGCCGCCGGAAAAGGCGCCGAGTGCGATGACGCAAAGCAGGATGAGGCCGCGGATAAAACGGCGCAGAGGCCCACGCCGCGACAACAGGCCCTTTCCGGCCGGCCGCGTCGCCGTCTGATCCTGGTCCATCCGACTCACAAACATTCCTCCTGGATACTCGCCGATTAAGGCAAGGAACAGGCATTTTTGTCCACCGTCCGCAGGTTACATCCGACGTGTGACGGTTACAGTTTTCCCTTGGAGTTTCGGGGACGATCTCACGATGCCAGACCATCGCTTTTTGAAGGATCGGACCGGACACGGTCAATATCGTCGATGGTGCGTATGACGGTCATCCGCGCCGTGATGGTGGTGAGGAGCGCGATGATGATCATCGTCATGGCAATGCCGAGATACCCGCCGAGACCGACGGAAAACGAGCCGAACAGCGCGCTTGCCTGATCACTCTGTGGCGTCGCGACCGTGCTCGACTGCCAGAAGCCGGCGACCAGGAACACGGCCGCCGCCAGCGCGCTGCCTGCCGCGGCCCCCTTGAGGCTGATCTTCAGGAAGTGCTTCTGGAATTCGCGTGCCACGAAGCTGCTCTCGGCACCGACGAAATGCAGCACCTCGACGATGTGCCGGTTGCCGGAAAGCGCGCCGCGCGTGGCAAACACCACCGTCAGCACCATGGCGGTGAAGACGAGGATGAGCACGCCGAGGCCGATCATGACCGTGGTGCGGGCCATCGAGACCAGCCTGTCGACCCAGGTGCGGTGGTCGTCGAGAAAGGCTTGAGGAATTTCCGCCTTCAGCATGTCGCGCATCGCCTGGAAATCGGGCGGGTTGTTTTCATCGATGGTGATGACGACGAGGCGCGGCACCGGCAGTTCGGAAAGGTCGAGGCCGCTGCCGAGCCATGGCTCCAGCAGACGCGACGTCGCCGCATCGTCGAGGATCGTGCCGTCGCGTGTGCCGACGAAGGTGAGGGCCAGATTGCGCGCCTTGTTCAGCGCCGCGGTCATGTCCAGCCCGTCCTCCGGCTTGATCTGGATGGTGATCTCGCGGGAAATCTGGCTCTGCCAGGTAGCGGCGGTGGCGCGCACCATGGAGACCGCGCCGAGCGTCAGGCAGGCGAGAAAGGCCATGATGGCGATCACCACCATCAGCGCATTCCCCTGAATGTTGGAGGGCGGCAGGATGGGCGCCATCGGGCGGATGCGCATGGGGGGGCGCTTCGGTTGCGCGGCTTCCGGTTTCAGCGGTTTGCGGTTGATCTCATTCATAGATATCGAGCCGCCCTTCGGTCAGGATCATCCGGCGCGCATCGATCTGGTCCATCAGGCCGAAATCATGGGTGGCGATGACGACGGCCGTGCCCAACCGGTTGAGTTCCAGAAACAGGTTGAGGAGGCGCTTGGCCATCGGCGGATCGACGTTGCCGGTCGGCTCGTCGGCCAGCAATATTTCCGGCTGGTCCATCAGCGCGCGGGCAATGGCGGCGCGCTGCTTTTCCCCGCCGGAAAGGATGGCCGGCAGCACGTTGATGCGCTCGCCGAGCCCGACCCATTTCAGAAGCTCGATCACGTCGTTGCGATAGGCACTCTCTTCCTTGCCGCGCACCCGCAGCGGCAGGGCGACATTTTCATAGGTCGTCAGATGATCGAGCAGCCGGAAATCCTGAAACACGATGCCGACGCGGCGGCGCAGCATCGGCAGCTCGCTGCGTGGAATGCGTGATACATCGCGGTTGAACATGCGGATATTGCCACGGGTCGGCTGCAGCGACATCAAAAGCAGGCGGAGCAGCGTCGTCTTGCCCGCACCCGAAGGGCCGGTCAGAAACTGGAACGAACCCTTGGGGATATCGAAGGTCATGTCCCTCAGGATCTCGGGTCCCATGCCGTAACGCAACCCGACATTTTCGAAATGGATCAACGGACTTCCAGTCTCTTCGTTCGTGGTGGTTCGCAAGCCGCTGGCGCCAGGGGTTCGGATGTCGGGGTTTAACCCGGATCCGGCAGCCTGCGCGAGCCGTTTTTGCGAAGCATTAACCAATTAAATTTAAAACTTGGCAGGATTCGTTGCAATGCCCAGTTTTGCGGGCCGGAAAACCTCATCCAAGGAATTCTATGGCTATGTTCCGTTCATCTCGCCGGCAAGCGGCATTCGATTTTGACCTCCTGATGCCGGAAACGCCGGTGCGCCGGGCGGCGCGGACGGCAAATCCCAGCCATGATGTGGTAGACGCCGAATTTGTCACCATCAAGGAAAACCGTGCGCGCCGGCCCGGAAACGACAATCGCGGCGCAGCGCGCCGGCAGCTTTCAAAACCGCCCGTTACCCTCGCCATGCTCTGCCTCGCCTTTATCGGCTGGGTGGATCGCAGATTGTCGCGCCTGTCGGCAGATGCCTATTCGGCGCTGGTGGCCGGGCTTGCCATTTTTGTCTTCGTCTGTTCGGGCGGTCTGTCTGTCGTCATACCGGAAAAGACCGCCGTTGCGGCCTCGGTCAATCCGCTTGCCATTTCCCATGTCACCGTGACCCCGCAGGAGGCGGGCGGCATGGATATATTGCTCATCAACGGCATCGTCGAAAACAATGGCGGCCATCTGGAAGAGGTGCCGGCCCTTCGTGCCGATCTCTTCGCCGCCAAGGGACAGCTGGTGGCGAGCATGGTCATTGAGCCGCCGGTCAAGGAGATGCAGCCCGGTTTCAGCCACGGTTTTTCGGCAAAGTTGCGCCATCCCGGTGGAAAAACGCCGGAGATCAAGCTTTCCTTCGTCGAGGCGGGTGCGCCCGAACGTTGACTGTGCTAACGCGTGGTCTTCGTATTTTTACTGAAAGGTAAAATCGGCAAGGCGCAGCACAGGAGTAAGAATGCCCGTCGTCCGTGGAAAAAACATCGAGCCGCTTTATAGCGCCGAGCAGATCGCCGAGCGCAATCGCGATATGGCCAAGCACATTGCCAGCGGCCCGACCAAGGATTTGCTGGTTATCGCCGTGCTCAAGGGATCGTTCATTTTCGCGGCCGATCTCATCCGCGCGCTGCATGACAGCGGCCTTGCTCCGGAAGTCGAGTTCATCACGCTGTCGAGCTACGGCGCCGGCACGGTGTCCCAGGGCGTCAGGATCGTCAAGGATATCGACAGCGACGTGAAGGACCGCGATGTCCTGCTGATCGACGACATTCTCGAATCCGGCCGCACGCTGCGTTTCGCCAAGGAGCTGCTGTATGAGCGCGGCGCCCGCAACGTCACCATCGCCGTGCTGCTCGACAAGAAGGTGAAGCGCAAGGAAGATCTCGAGGCGGATTATGTCGGTTTCGAATGTCCGGATTATTTCGTCGTGGGTTACGGCATGGATGTCGCTTATGCCTTCCGCGAACTGCCTTTTGTCGGCGTCGTGACAGGTGACGCCTGAGCGTATTTGCCGTGCCGGAACGGCACAGGGCGGAGACGCCTCATTAACCATTCACCCAGCCAAAGCCTGGGTGTTTACCTCTTGAAAAGAGGAGCCTGCGATGTTGCTCACGGCTGGAAATGATGCCCAGGAGCAATGAGTAATGGCGAAGATTCTGATTACCGAAGACGAGGATGCATTGCGGGCTTTCGTCGCCCGCGCGCTGCGTCTCGACGGTCACGAGACCTATGAGGCGGCGGATGGCGAGCAGGGGCTGGAGAAGCTCCAGGAAACCAGTTTCGACCTTCTTCTTTCGGATATCCGCATGCCGGTCATGGATGGCATCGAGCTGGCGCACCGCGCCGCCGAACGCTTCCCGGCGATGCGCATTCTGCTGATGACCGGTTATGCCGAGCAGCGCGAACGCGCCGATGATCTGGCGGAGAAGATTGTCGACGTCGTCTCCAAGCCCTTCGCACTTCCGGATATTCGCAAGGCCGTGGCGCGGGCGCTTGCGGCCTGAACGGCGAGATTAGAGGGATTGAAAGGGCGGCCAGGGGCCGCCTTTTTTGTTGGTTTGACTTCGCCTGCGATTCTGCTCGATTCCCCACTTCCGTCATTCCGGCCTTGAGCCGGAATCCAGCCAGCCCAAGTCCTTGGGCTGAAAGGAATTTTTTCGCCGCGCAGACGCGCGTCTGCTGGATGCCGGATCAAGTCCGGCATGACGGAAAAGTTTAAGCTCTAAGGACGTATCGACGTGCACTATGATCCGTGCGTATAACCTTCACCGAATATCCAGCAACCGCTCTAGATAACGCCGTTCCACTTCACCCGGCGGATTGTTGCCGAGTTTTTCGCGGATCGCCTCGAGAATTTCGCGGGCGCGCTGCACGTCGATCTCGTCCGGCACCTTAACCTGATCGCCGAAATCCGGCCCGGTTGTGCTGCGCGGCCGGCCGAGCGGGTCGCGGCCGTTCTGGCCGCCCTGTCCCGCCATGCCTTCCTGTCCCTGTCCGGGCTGCTGGCCCTGCTGGCGCATGGCCTGCATGATCTGGCCCATCATGTCCTGTGCGCCCTGACGCAGCGCGTTCAGGGCATTGCCCTGTCCTTCGACCGCCTGTTCGCCCTGGCTCTTGCCCAGCGCCTCGCCCGCTCCTTGCATTTCCTGCTGCGCCTTGCCGAAGTTTTCGCCCGGTTCCATGCCGAGATCACGCAGGCCCTGCTGCAATTCGCCGAGCTGCTTGCCGAGCGCGTCCTGCTGCGCCCGCAGGTTTTTCAGCGCCTCGCGCAATTGTTCGGCGGTCATCTGGTCGGTCTGCTGCTGTCCACCCTGCTGGCCATTTTGACCCTGTTGACCTTGCTGGCCCTGTTGCGGCGGCTGACCGTTCTCGCCCATCTGCTGGTCTTCGCTTTCGCCGCCCTGTTGCGGGTCGCCGCGCTGCATGCGGTCGCGAAGCGCCTGATCGAGCTTGAAGGTCTCGTCCATCAGCTTCTGCTGCTGCTGCAGGATTTCGCCCAGCTTGTCGATCTGCTGGCGCATCTTGCTGCTCTGTTGCTGCCCCTGCTGGCCCTGACGCTGCGGGCGGCCAGCCTGCAGATTGTTCATCATGCGCTGCAGCTGCGAGAGCATTTCCTGCGCCGCGTCGCGGTTGCCGGAGCGGGCAAGGTTCTCGATCTGGTTCATCATGTTTTCCAGATCGCGCTGGCGCAATACGTTCTGCGCTTGGCTGTTCATGTTGGCTTGCGGCGCATTCTGCATCCGCTGGGCCAGCTCGCTCATGAACTGCTGCATGGCTTCGCGCAGTTCCTGCATCAGCTTGGCAATTTCCTCATCCGGGGCGTTGCGCTGCAAGGCTTCCGAAAGCGCGGTCTGCGCATCGCGCAGGCGTTTTTCCGCCTGCGAAAGATCGCCATCCTCGATGCCGAGCGCGATTTCCCAGAGATAATCGGCCGTGTCCTTCAGCATCTCCTGATTATAGGCGAGCCGCATTCGGGTCTGGGCGGATTGCAGCAGGAGATAATGCGTCGTGTTGGGAATGGTCTCTTCCGGGCGCAGGCCCACCGCCTCGTTATAGGCGATCGCCTTCGGCATCTGGCGTGTATCCAGCGAGAAGATCTGCCGCTGTTCGGCAACGGAAGCGGCCAGTGGTTCGGAGAAATTGCGGCCCGGCAGCACCATTTCATGTGCCGGGCTGCGGCCGGTCTGGCCGGCGCCATCCGTTGCCACCAGCGTGATGCGCACGCGCTTGCCCGCCATCGGATGTTCTGTCAGGTTGCGGCTGGTCAGGCCCTTGATCTCGCGATTGTTCTGCCGCGGCAGGTCGAGCTTGAATTCCGGCGGCGGATAAAGCGCTGTCGCACCTTCGGCCACGCCGATGGGCTCGATGATGGCATGGGCTTCCTTCAGCCCGTAATCGTCCTTGGCGGTGAAGCCGATTTCCAGCGCGCCATTGACGGCCCGGCGCGGCATGTTGTCGAAGGCGATGCTGGGCGGCTGGTCGGGAATAACGTTGAACACCCATTGCTCGCCATTCGCGGTGATCATGCCGCTTTCGGTAACATCCATGGCGAAGGTGCGCGGCGCGACAGGTTGATCCGCTGGGCGTACCGGTGTTTGAACGGCAATATCACCGCTTGCGCTGTCGGCGCGTGCGGTCTCCGGCGCAAGCTTTTGCAGCGCGCCCGCCATTTCCGGCTCGAAGGTCACTTCCTCGCCGCCATCGCCGCCGGTCATGCGGATCGTCAGCTTGGAGGATTGCGGCACGGACACCGCGTCACGGCCGGTTGCATCGCGTCCGGTCAGGAAAATCGGCGCACGGCCGGTATAGGCGGGCGGTGTGACCCATGCATCGAGACGGATATCGGGATTGAGCGGACCGACGGCCGGGCGGCTGCGGAAGGCATCGGCAACCGTGCCCGCGCCGTTCGAATAGGAAAAGCCGAAAGCAGTGACCAGAAGCAGTGCCGGAACGGCGCGCAGCGCCAGACGGTCATAACGGGCAATGTCGGGTTGCGGCAGACCGGCATTGAGTGCGGCAATGCGCTCCGCCATGCGGATCTGGTGTTCTTTCCAGAGCGTGCGGGAAAAAGGCGTGTCGAAGGCCGGTTCGTCTTCCTGCACGCCAACCGGCTGATGCGCCAGACCGTTGCGATCTTCAAGAAGGCGCGACGCGTCATGATCCGTCGGCCATTTCAGCCTAAGGATCGGCAGGAGCGTGGCGATGAATCCGAAAACCAGAACGAAAACGACGCCGAGCCGCAGGAAATCCGGCATGTGCCGGTAAAGGCCAAACCATGCAAGCGCCAGAAACACGGCGGCGATGGACAGCGGCCACAGCGTTTTCGGCGCTATTTTTTCCGAAAGCAGCACGATCTTTGCGAAGAAGCGCTTGGCCGCGACCCGGCGGGCAAGGTCCGGCCGCTGCGCGAATGCGCCGGTCGGGCGCTTTCTGCCCGTCCTGTCCGCTCCGCCAGTCTTGTCCTCTCCGGCAGTGGTCATCAATCCGTTCTCCCGGTTCTGGCCACGTCGAACGCCATTCATGGAACGGCGCGCTGTTCTATCACGGAAGCAAGGATAACATTCTTTGTGGCGAAGACGAGGGCGCCTCGGCCCTCACCCCCATTTTTTAGGCAGCTTCGCTCAATTGTGATCAATCGGGCAAATCAATCGAGCCATGCCGGTACGGAATCGAGAGCGATCAACTCTTCATAGGTGCCGCGCGGCCGGATGACGTGGAATTTGTCGCCCTTTACCAGTACTTCCGGCACCAGCAGGCGCGAATTATAGGTGCCGGCCTGCACCGCACCATAAGCCCCGGCGGAACTGACGGCGATGAGATCGCCCGGCTGCGGCGCCGCCATCTCGCGGTCCAGCGCCAGATAATCGCCGGTTTCGCAGACCGGGCCGACAATATCGGCCTTGATGCGCGGTGTGTTTTCGGCGGGCTGCACCACCGGGCGGATGCCGTGATAGGCCTCATAGAGCGTCGGGCGGATGAGATCGTTCATCGCGCCGTCGACGATCACGAAGGTCTTTTCGCCGCCATCCTTCACATAGATCACTTCGGTCACCAGAATGCCGGCATTGCCGACGATCAGCCGGCCCGGCTCGGTGACGATCTTGCAGTTGAGGCTCTTCAACTCGTTCTTGACGATATGGGCATAGGCATCCGGCAGCGGCGGCGGGTTATTGTCCTCGCGATAGGGAATGCCGAGACCGCCGCCAATATCGACATGGCTGATCGCATGGCCGTCGGTGCGCAGCACTTCCACGAGTTCGCGCAGCAGCCGGAAGGCATCCTCGAAAGGCTGCAATTCGGTGATCTGGCTGCCGATATGCATGTCGATGCCGGTGACTTCGATGCCGGGCAGGGCGGCGGCATGGGCATAGACCGCGCGCGCGCGCTCATAGGAAATGCCGAACTTGTTTTCCTTCTTGCCGGTGGAAATCTTGGCATGGGTGCGCGCATCCACATCGGGATTGATACGGAAGGAGACATGCGCCCGCTTGCCGGCCTTGACGGCGCGCAGGTTGAGGACTTCCAGTTCCGGCTCGGATTCGATGTTGAAACAGTAGATGCCGGCTTCCAGCGCGTAATCCATCTCGGCCACGGTCTTGCCGACGCCGGAGAACATGATGCGGCTTGCCGGCACGCCGGCTGCAAGGGCGCGGCGCAATTCACCGCCCGAGACGACGTCGATGCCGGCGCCGAGCTTCGCCAGCGTCTTCAAAACCGCCTGGTTGGAGTTGGCCTTCATGGCGTAACAGACCATGGCGTCCACATCCGCAAAAGCGCCTGAAAACACCTTGTAGTGGCGCTCCAGCGTCGCGGTGGAATAGACATAGAAGGGCGTGCCGACCGCCTTGGCGATTTCCGGCACGGGCACGTTTTCGGCGTGCAGCACGCCGTCGATATAGCCAAAATGGTTCACGGCTTTTTACCCGTCAGAGAAGCTTGTCGAGGATGAACGGCCGGTCGTTCGTCGCCGGCTTCGTCTCGGTTCCGTCGGCGGCGCGTTTGTTGCGCATTTCGACCGGCGTGCTCGGCGGATCGATGTCGCCCTTGCGCCCGCAGGCGCTGAGAGCAAGGCTGACGGCGAGCGTCATGCCGATGGGAACGATGAGTTTGCGCGCGGTTTTTGAAAGCATGGACCTGTCCAACGGAAATATGTGCCTCTCTGATAACGAAAAACAGGGCGCTTGTGCACCCTGTTTCTTGTGATCGCAGCGTAACGCAAACTTATCAGTTGCGTCCGCGCCACCAGGCGATCTGCTTCCTGACTTCCGAAGGCGCCGTGCCGCCGAAGCTCACGCGGCTGGCAACCGACGCCTCGACGGACAAAACGTCGAAAACGCCGTTGGTGATGCCGGGGTGGATGGCCTGCAACTCTTCCAGCGAAAGATCGGCCAGATCGCAGCCCTTCTTTTCCGCCAGCGCCACAGCATTGCCGGTCACATGGTGAGCGTCGCGGAAGGGAAGACCGGCCTCGCGCACCAGCCAGTCGGCAAGATCGGTGGCGGTGGAGTAACCCGAACCGGCCGCCGCGCGCATGCGGTCCTTGCGCACTTCAAGGTCGCGGATCATGCCGGTCATGGCGGCAATCGCCAGTTCCAAACTCTCGGCGGCGTCGAAAACCTGTTCCTTGTCTTCCTGCATATCTTTGGAATAGGCAAGCGGCAGGCCCTTCATGACCGTCAGCAGCGCGATCAGCGAACCGTTGATGCGGCCGGTCTTGGCGCGCACCAGTTCGGCGGCGTCAGGGTTCTTCTTCTGCGGCATGATCGAGGAGCCGGTGGAGAAGGCGTCCGACAGGCGGATGAAACCGAATTGCGGCGTCGACCAGATGACGATCTCTTCGGCGAGACGCGACAGATGCGTGGCGCAGATGGAAGCGATCGACAGGAATTCCAGCGCGAAATCGCGGTCGGAAACGGTATCGATGGAGTTGCGGGTCGGCTCGCGGAAACCGAGCGCCTTGGCCGTCATGTGGCGGTCGATGGGATAACCGGTGCCGGCCAGCGCGGCTGCGCCGATCGGGCTTTCGTCCAGGTGCTCGATGGCGTGGCGTACACGGGCGCGGTCACGGCCGAACATTTCCACATAGGCCATGCAATGGTGGCCGAAGGTGACGGGTTGCGCCGTCTGCAGATGGGTGAAGCCCGGCATCACCGTATCGGCATTTTCTTCGGCGCGGTCGAGGAAGGCGGCGATGAGCGCGGTCAGCATGCCTTCGGTCTTCTGCAATTCTTCCTTCACCCACAGGCGGAAATCGAGCGCCACCTGGTCGTTGCGCGAGCGGGCGGTGTGCAGGCGGCCGGCGGCCGTGCCGATCAGCGTCGCGAGCCGCGCCTCGATGTTCATGTGAATGTCTTCAAGCTTGCGCGAAAATTCGAAGCTGCCGGCTTCGATCTCTGACAGGATCGTGTTCAGGCCATGCGTGATCTTGTCTTTATCTTCCTGCGAAATGATGCCTTTTTCCGAGAGCATGGCGGCATGCGCCATAGAGCCGCGGATATCCTGGGCGTAAAGCTTCTTGTCGAAGCCGATGGAGGCATTTATCTCTTCCATGATGGCGGACGGCCCGGACGCGAAACGCCCGCCCCACATCTGGTTGGAGGATTTCTGATCTGTGCCGTCAGCCATGTTCGCAGTGCCCTGGAGTATTCGATGACAGAAAAAAGGCCGTTCAGGCTTCCTTCCGCCAAGTTGGTTGCAATTGCTGCCGTTGCCGGTGTTTTAAGCGGCGCAGGCGCGGTCTGGTTCAGGCATATTGGGTCTGAGAGCCCGGTTCAAGGGGCAGCGGTCGCTGACGCCGGTTTATGTGCGGGTGCGGCAAACCGCATCGCTTCGCTGAAGCCGTTTCTGAAGGGGCATGTGGCGGCCATGTCGGCGGCGGACAGGCCACGTGTCATCCCCTTGTCCTTCAAGGGGCCGAAGGCGCAGGACATGACGCTTGCCGATCTCAAGGGTAAGGCGGTTCTTCTCAATCTGTGGGCCACATGGTGCGTGCCCTGCCGGGAGGAAATGCCGGCCTTGAACGCGCTGGAAAAGGAAAAGGGCGGTGACGGCTTCGAGGTGGTTGCCGTCAATATCGACGTCGGCGCGGATGAAAAGCCGAAAGCCTTCATGGATGAATACAAGATCGACGCGCTGAAGCCCTACCGCGACAGTTCCATGGGCGTCTTCAACGTTTTAAAGAAGGAAGGCCTCGCCTTCGGCCTGCCGGCAACCCTGTTGATGGATGAAAACGGCTGCCTGCTCGCCGCCATGAACGGCCCGGCGGCCTGGGACAGCGAGGATGCCAAGGCATTGATATCGGCAGTCAAATGACTGCCGATAGGACTTTATCGAACTCAATATAGCGGATCAACCGATACGCCGTAATAGATACCTCGGCCGACGCGCCCCTGATTGCCTTCCAGCGTAATGCCGAAGCCGGCTTCAATTTCCTCCAATATTGCAGCTTTGATGGAGGTGCTGGCCGATGCTTTGTATGTAATGGCGTAATCCAGATCGGCCTTGAACGCAGAACGCACGATATGTGCATTTTGCTTCTTGCGCTGTTTGCGCAGGATGTTGCGGCACTCCGGCCCCAGGGTCTTTTCTATGGCCTCGAGTTTGTCGAGGCCGTATTCGAGATACTCGATATTGCTGAACTTGATTGTCAGGTTGCGCACATATTGTGCGCTGGTGGAAAATCCGAGTTTCTGCAGATTGTCTGCGTTGAAGGAGAAATCCTTCTTCCGTCCGAAATCGTTGATTTCGCCCGACCCTTTTTCAGGGCTGCCGGGGAACGTCACATATTCCGGGGAGCAGATGTAACCAAGCGAGATATCGTCTTTGTCATTATATTTGTTTGTCTTTTTCCAGACGATGTTGCCCGGGCCGTAATTGGTACTGGGTGGTACCGTTGTGAGATAACCTGCCCTTCTGACAATCTCACGCGGATTTTCCGAAACGCAGCCGCTCGCGAGAATGGCGACAGCAGCTATTGCTATATAAATTTTCATGTAAGGCCCCCAAAAGAATCACGGCATGATCTTGGAGGTGCACGCAATGGGCGTCTACTTACTTTATAATCGCAGAGATTGTATTTTCGTCCTGTCGCCATCTGCGCTCTGGCATGGAGGGCCGTCAGGCTTCAGCGTGTCGGAACCGGCGTCTCGCCGCGATAGTCGTAGAAACCGCGGCCGGACTTGCGGCCAAGCCAGCCGGCCTCGACATATTTCACCAGCAGCGGGCAGGGGCGATATTTGCTGTCGGCCAGACCGTCATGCAGCACCTGCATGATCGACAAACAGGTGTCGAGACCGATGAAGTCGGCAAGCTGCAACGGACCCATCGGGTGGTTGGCGCCGAGCTTCATGGCCGTATCGATGGCTTCCACCGAGCCGACGCCTTCGTAAAGCGTATAGATCGCCTCGTTGATCATCGGCAGCAGGATGCGGTTGACGATGAAGGCCGGGAAGTCCTCGGCGACGGTGATCGCCTTTTCCAGCGTTCGCACATAGTCCTTGGCCGCTTCGAAGGTCTTTTCGTCGGTGGCGATGCCGCGCACCAGTTCCACCAGCTTCATCACGGGAACCGGGTTCATGAAGTGGATGCCCATGAACTGTTCGGGACGGTCGGTGGCGGATGCAAGCCGGGTGATGGAGAGCGACGAGGTGTTGGTGGCCAGAAGCGCTTCGGGTTTCAGGACCGGGCAGATCTGCGCATAGATCTTGCGTTTGATTTCCTCGTTTTCCGTCGCGGCCTCGATGACGAGATCCATGGGCGCCAGATCGTTGACGTCGGTCGAGCCGCTGATGAGCGCAAGCGCCTGCTTGCGGGCCTCGTCCGAAAGCTTGCCATTGGTGACCTGACGGGCAAGATTACCGTTGATCGTCGCAAGACCGGCCTCGATGCCTTCCTTGGAAAGATCGTAGATATGGACCTTGTAGCCTGCGACAGCCGAGACATGCGCAATGCCGCAACCCATCTGACCGGCTCCGATGACACCGATGTTTTTAAAGGGCGCGGTCATAGGCTGGTCTCCTCTCAGGGATTTGTCTGCGTCATTGTCGGCGATGTTACGCATATCGCCGGAAAAGAGAAGGCGGCGCGTTCAAAAAACGCGCCGCCGCTGATATCGGCTTAAATCACAGTGCCTTCTGCAGTTCGGGCAGAGCCTCGAACAGATCGGCGACGAGGCCGTAATCGGCCACCTGGAAGATCGGCGCCTCTTCATCCTTGTTGATGGCGACGATGACCTTCGAGTCCTTCATGCCGGCCAGATGCTGGATGGCGCCCGAGATGCCCGCCGCGATGTAAAGCTG
>NZ_JBJDMY010000009.1:0-229358 GCF_044900305.1 Agrobacterium sp. NPDC089420
ATGCCGGACAAGCTGCCGCCGGACACGTCAAAGCTGCTGCTGTGCCCGATGCCGGGCGTCATCACCGGCATCGCGGTCGGCATAGGCGACGAGGTCGAGGCCGGGCAGGCGCTGGCGACCGTCGAGGCCATGAAGATGGAGACGGTCTTGAAAGCGGAAAGACGCGGAATCGTCAAATCCGTGGTGGCTCGGCTTGAGGCTAGCCTCGGTGTCGGTGAGACCATTCTTGAATTTGAATGATGCGTAAACGCCGTGGAACAGGCAGGCAAAAGATAAGGGGATCGTCATGACAGCATTTTCGCCAGCCCTTCTTGCGGGCTATCGCAGCTTCATGGGTGGACGTTACAGCGAAGAGCGCGAACGATACCGGACCCTGGCAGAAGCCGGCCAGAAGCCCCATACGCTTGTCATCGCATGTTGCGATTCCCGCGTGGCGCCCGAGACGATCTTCGATTGCGGGCCGGGGGAGCTTTTCGTGGTTCGAAACATAGCGAACATGGTGCCGCCCTGCGAACCGGATACGCATTTGCACGGAACCTCGGCTGCACTGGAATATGCAGTTCAGGTCCTGAATATCCGCAACATCATCGTTATGGGTCATGGCAATTGCGGAGGGGTCAAGGCGGCCCTCGACCCGCTTCTGCAACCCTTGTCGGCCGGCGACTTCATCGGGCGGTGGATATCGCTGGTCCGACCGGCTGCGGAGCAGATCCGCGGCAGCGGCTTCATGACGGCGGCGGAACGCCAGACCGCTCTTGAGCGCGTGTCGATCCGAAATTCGCTGGAGAACCTCAAGACCTTTCATTTTGTTCAGGAGGCCCTCGACCGGGGTGATCTCGACATGGGCGGCGCATGGTTCGATGTCGCGAGCGGGGAGTTGTGGATCATGAACGGCGATGGAGATTTCGTCCGTCCCAATATTGAGGAAATCGTCACGGCAGCATAGGCGCTGCCCTGTCATGGTACAGGGCGCGGCGGTATGCGGTTGCGGTGGGCTCTTACTCGCGGCCGATGGTGAGTGCGTGCTGCATGCGGTCCAGCCCTTCGGTGAGCAGGCGGCGCGGGCAGCCGAAATTGAGGCGGATATATTGCCCATAGGCATCGCCGAATTCCGAACCGGCGCTGAACCCGACCTTGCCGTGTTCGATGAAGAAGGTCTGCGGGTCGGGCTTGAGGGCGAGAGCCGTACAGTCGAGCCAGGCAAGGAAGGTCGATTCCGGTTTTATCATCCGGATGCCGGGAAAACGGCGGGCGATTTCCGCCGAAAGGAAATCACGGTTGGCTTCGATATAGGATAACATCTTGCTTTGCCATTTTCCGGCCCGGGAAAAGGCGGCAAGCATTGCTTCAAGCCCCAATATGTTGACGCTATCCACCATGCCGAGACGCGACGCGACGAATTTTTCACGGATTTCACCGTTGCGAATGATGGCAAATGCCGCCTTGAGGCCAGCGATGTTGTAGTTCTTGCTGGCCGCCATGAGCGTGACGGTCCGCTCGGCGGCATCCTCCGAAAGCGCTGCCACGGGCACATGGCGGCGACCATCAAACAGCAGATCGCAATGAATCTCGTCAGAAATGATCAAAGCATCGTATCTGCGGCACAGATCCGCCATCGCCTTGAGTTCATCCCGCGTGAAGACCTTGCCGGTGGGGTTTTGCGGATTGCAGAGAAGAAAGGCTCTCGACCGGGCGAGTTCCGTCTCGAAAATATCGAGGTCCACGGACCAGCCGTCACGGGTCGGTGTCAGCGGGGCGTCGCGGCGCACCAGATTCCAGTGTCCGGCAGCGTCGAGAATCGGCCGATAAACCGGCGTCTGCATCAGAAGGCCGTCGCCTGGCCGCAGCATCGCCTTGAGCGCCATGTTGAAGCCCGGCTCCACACCGGGCAGGAAAACAATGTGTTCCGGTGATATCGACCAGTCATATTTGGTTTGCATGTCGGCGACGATCCGCTCCCGTAGCTCGTCCCTGGCCACGCCGTAGCCGAGCAGCGGGTGGTCCAGACGGTCACGCAGGGCATCGATTATTTCGGGGGCGGCCGGAAAATCCATGTCTGCAACCCACATGGGCAGGACATCGGCGCAATATTTGCTCCATTTGGAGCTGCCGGTGCCGCGGCGTTCATGGACGGCATCGAAATCGGTCATTTCCCTCATAGTCCCTTGATCATGCTGGCATAAATGCGGATCGAACGGCCGGCAGGCCGCTCTTGCCATCGATAGAAAGCAGGGCGATGCAGCGAAGCTGTGCCCTTCAGGTCAACATGCCCAGTCTGCGCGCCTGGCGTTCGATCAGCTTATCGACTTCCTTCACGGCAACCGCGCTCAGCGGTGCAGCCGGACGGCGCTGGGCGGCACTGGCGATGGCGCCCCGTTTTGCCAGGACATATTTTCTGACCGCCAGCCCAAGACCCGGCTGCTGTTCGTAACGCATCAGCGGCAGGTAGGCGTCGAACACATCCTGCGCGGCCTCGTATTTGCCTTCATTGCAGAGGCGGACCACATCCACCATCATTTCCGGATAGGCGAAACCGGTCATGGCGCCATCGGCGCCGCGCTGCATTTCCTCGGTCAGGAAAACGCCGGCATTGCCGCACAGGATCGAGGTGCGGCGACGGCCTTTGGCCTCCGCTTCGCGCAGATCGGTGATCTTCTGCAGCCCCGGCCAATCCTCGTGCTTGAGCATGACGATGCTCGGATGGGCCTCGAAGATGACACCCAGCGTTTTCGCGCTGATCTGGACGCCGGTGGAGAGCGGGAAATCCTGCAGCACGACCGGCACCTCGGCGCCGACCGTCTCGACGACGTTGCGGTAATAGCTGATGATCTGCTCGTCGGTGCGCAGCGAGGATGGCGGTGCGACCATGACCCCGGCAGCGCCCATATCCATCACCGCCTTGGTCAGCTCCCCGATGGCGGCGAGGCCGGGTGCCGAGACGCCGACTACCACGGGTTTTCCTTCCGAGCGTTTCAGCGTCAGCCTCGTGACGTCGATCGATTCCGCCTGGGTAAGCTTGGGAGCTTCTCCCATCATGCCGAGGATCGTCAACCCGTCGGCGCCTTTTTCATAATAGAAATCGACCATGCGGCCGACGCTCTCGCCATCGAGCCCGCCATTGTCCGTGAACGGCGTGCAGGCAATGACGAAGACGCCTTTCGTGCTGGAATTTATGAGCGACATGACATGTTCCTATTCGAACCAGTGGAATTGACCACGGCGGACATATTGTCCCGAGCCGGGCGCGTTGACGACGTCGCGACCGTTCCACGCAAGTCGGCCGCCCAGATAGGTGCGGGCGACGGTGACGGTGAATTCGCGGCCGTCGAAAGGGCTCCAGTTCAGCTCATCATGGGCCTTGGACGAATCCCATATCTGGCGCTCGTGTGAAAGAATGGCAAGATCGGCATCGGCCCCGATCCGCAATGCGCCCTTTTCCGGCCAGAGGCCGAAAAATTTTGCCGGGCGTTCGCATAATTGCTCCACGGTGATCGCCGCCGCATCGAGGCCGCGGCCGGCCGCAGCCGTGTAAAATGCCGGCAGCAGCGTTTCCAGGCCGGGCACCCCGGCGCCCGCATCGAAGATCGACGGGGTGAGCTTGTTGTCGATCGGCCAGCTTGAATGGTCGGAGCTGACAAAGGCAACCCTGCCGGCTTCGATCTCCTCCCAGAGCGCGTCGATCTGGCCGGGGCGGATCGGCGGGTTCACCTTCATTCTGGCGCCCAGTTCGGCGCCATCCCGGTCGGGATCGAACCAGAGATAATGCACGCAAAGTTCACCCGTCGCGCGGAAGCCATCCGCGAGATAATGATCGACCAGCTGGAAGCCGCGCGCCGTTGTCAGATGGACGATATGTGCGTGCGCGTGGGCAGCGGCGCCGAGTTCGAGAAATTGCGCCGTTGCGGCGAGTTCAGCGGCCGGTGGCCGGCTTTCCGAATGGGCGGCGATACCGTCCCGGCCCGCGGCCCTGGCGGCGGCGATATGGGCGCGGACGATTTCCTGATCTTCGTTGTGGACACCGAGAGGGATTGCCGTTTCCGCCAGCGCGTCGAACGTGGCGAGTATCTGTTCGGATGCGATGCGCGGGAAACGGGTGGGGCTGCTTTCGAAGGTGGAAATCTTGAACGCCACGACGCCGTTTTCGATCAGCGGTTCGATATCGGCGGTAGATTGGCCCGGCATGATCGTGCCGTAAAGCGCGACATTGGCATGGGCATGTTCCCGGATTGCCGCGACCTTGTCGTCAAGGCGTGCGAGGGTGTTGAGCGGGGCCGGATTGTCATAGGGCATGTCCACGATGGTGGTGATGCCCCCGGCGACGGCCGAACGGGTCGTCGAGCGGATGCCGGCCAGTCCGCCATAGCTCGTTGCATGGGTTTGGCCGTCGATCACGCCGGGAATGATGAGGTCTTTGCCGGAATCGAAGCGTTCCGCCGCATCCGGGGCAATGCCGGTGCCTATCGCGACGATCTTTCCGTCCCGGATACCCAGCCAGGCGTTTTCCAGAGGGCCTTCCGGCAATATCAGCGTGCCGCTTACTGTCAGATCGAGTGTCATCCGGCGGTTTTCCTATATCCCAGGTCCAGCGTGGAGGCGGCCAGCGCGACGCCGGCCTGAACGGGGTCGATGACGGGCATGCCGAGACTGTCCTGCAGCGCTTCGCGATAGGAGCCAAGCCCCGCGCAGCCCAGAATCAGGACATCTGCGCCGTCGTCGTCACGCAGCTGCCGGCCGGTGCGCGACACGACGTCCACGACGTCGCTCGCCATCAGTTCCACCACCGTCTTGTTTATGGAACGGTCTCCCGCCAGACGGCGATCGAGTTCGAGTGTCCGGAGATAACGCAGGTGCCTGTCGATTGAGGATTGGCCGAGGGAAATGATGCCGAAGCGGCTGCCAAGGCCAAGCGCCGTGAGATAGGCGGATTCGGCGATGCCGACGACGGGGCTTGCGGTGCGCCTGCGGACTTCGGCGATGCCGGGGTCGGAAAAACAGGCCAGAACGAAGGCATCCGCAGAGGAGGCCGAAACAGCCTCGACGATATTGGGCACCACGACCGCCACATGCGCGTCCGTCTCGATACCGGGGGGCGATTTCGAAAGCTCAACACATTCGACCGCGTGACGCGTTGCGGCGCGCACCGAACCGAGGCATGCTTGCATCGATCTCGTGACGGAGACGGAGCTGTTGGGATTGATGACGAGAATCTTGGCCAAAAACGCACCCGTGGAAATTGCTGGCGCCAGGACGTGTTGCGCGAATTAGATATATTACGTAATATATCAGCCATTCGGTGGTGTCAAAGTCTGTTTGTCGCAATTGGCGGGATCAAATTCCGTGATAGAAGTCAAAGTCTTTTCCCGCCGCCACGATGCGATCGGCGGGCGGGCCGACATAGAATGCCCGCAAGGGCACGGAGAGGGATTTGGACGGAATGGAAAAACCGGTGCTTTCGCCGGAAAGGCGTGGGAAGTCGCTGACGGAGCAGGCCTATGTGATATTGCGCGAACGCGTGATCATGGGCGAGCTTGCACCGGGCGTTGACGTCTCCGAGCCCGAACTGGCCGAGCAGTTGCAGATGAGCAAGACGCCTGTGCGCGAAGCGCTGGCGCGGCTTTGCGTTGAAGGGCTGATGGAGGCCTTCCCCCGCCGCGGTTACCGTGTGACCCCGGTTACGCTGAAGGACATGAACGATCTTTTTGCCATTCGCGGCGCACTTGAGGGGACTGCGGCCGCGCTGGCCGCGCAGAACCTGACGGAAACGGAGCTGGAAACGCTCGAGCGGCTGGCGGACACGACCTATATCGTCGGTGAAAATGTCAGTACGAAAAGCTTCGTCGCCTCGAATGAAAGGTTTCATTCGGCGATAGCCAGCGGGTCGGGAAATCCACGCCTGCATTCGCTGGTCATGACGCATCTGGAGGAGTGTGCGAGGCTCTTTTACATGGGAACGCGCATCCGCGACATCAATCCGGAAACCACCAACGATCATCACCGCATCGTCGCTTTCCTTCGTCAGCGCGACGGCGAGAAGGCGCGGATCGCAATGATCGAGCACAATGAAAACACCCGCAGGGGGCTGCTTGCCGCCATGGTCGCCAATCCCCAGTCGGGTATCTCGCTGTAGCGGCCAGCTGCCGGGGCGTCAGGCCGTTTCCTTGACGAGATGTCCCGGCATGTGTTCGCGATAAACGGCCTTTGGCGGAATGTAGTCCGCTGGCCTGACGGCGCTGCCGATTTCCATGCCCGGGTGCGCTTTGCGCAGATGACGCCGGGTCGGATCGGCGATCGGCACGGCATCCAGAAGGCGACGGGTATAGGGATGCTGCGGGCTGCCGAAAATCTGCGCGCGCGATCCGATTTCGACGATTTCTCCCAGATACATCACCGCCACACGATGGCTGACGCGTTCCACCACCGCCATGTCATGGCTGATGAAGAGATAGGCGATCTTCAGGCGTTCCTGAAGTTCCAGCATCAGGTTGACGACCTGAGCCTTGATCGACACGTCGAGGGCGGAAACCGCCTCATCGGCGACGATAAGGCCCGGATTCAATGTCAATGCGCGGGCGATGCTGATGCGCTGGCGCTGGCCGCCGGAAAACTCGTGCGGGAAGCGGTGTGCCATGTCCGCCTTGAGGCCGACATTTTCCAGAAGCTCTACCGCTTTCGCGCGAGCTTCGTTCCCGCCGGCCAGACCGTGGGCGATCATGGGTTCGGCGATCGCGTCGCCGATGCGCATGCGCGGATTGAGGCTGGAGAACGGGTCCTGAAAGATCATCTGCATGCGCCGCCGCTGCCGGTTCATGTCCGCTGCCGACAGGGCGCGGATATCCTGCCCGTTGATGCGGATCGCGCCGCTTTCCGGTTCGACCAGCCGCAGGATCGAGCGCCCGGTGGTGGACTTGCCGCAACCGGACTCGCCGACGAGCGCAAGCGTTTCGCCTTCGTTGAGGTGGAAGGAAACATCTTCCACGGCATGAACCCGGGCGCTGACGCGGCCGAATAATCCGCTCCTGATATCGAAGCGCGTCACGAGGTTCTTCACCTCCAGAACGGGCGCCGGGCGGGCCGGCGAAACCTGTCGCTCCGGCAGCGCGGCGCCGGTCTCGACATCGACGAGGGGAAAGGTGGCGGGGTTCTCTCGGCCCGCCATCGACCCGAGTTTCGGTACGGCGGATAACAGCGCGCGGGTGTAACCGGTGCGGGGATGGGCGAAAAGATCGCCTGTTGGAGCCGTCTCCAGCGCGCGCGAGCGGAACATGACCACGGTTCGGTCGGCGACCTCCGCAACCACACCCATGTCGTGGGTGATGAACAGGACCCCCATCCTTTCCTCGTCCTGCAGGCTTTTGACGAGTTCCAGGATTTCCGCCTGAACGGTGACATCCAGTGCGGTGGTGGGTTCGTCGGCAATCAGCAGGGTCGGGCGGCAGGACAATGCCATGGCGATCATCACGCGCTGCAGCGTGCCGCCTGAAAGTTCGTGGGGATATTCATCGAAACGTTTGGCGGCGGATGGGATGCGGACCCGCTCGAAAAGGCGGATGGTCTGCATGCGTGCCTCGGCGGCGCTGACCGGGACATGGCGGCGAATGGCTTCGGTGATCTGCCGCCCGACGCTCAGGACGGGATTGAGGGACGTCATCGGCTCCTGAAAGATCATGGCGATGCGGTTGCCGCGAATGTCCTGCATGTCGCGTTCCGCAAGGCCGAGCAGATCCCGGCCTTCCAGTTCGATGACACCGCTGACCCTTGATGTCCTTTCCGGCAGAAGCCGCATGATGGACATGGCGGTCACGCTTTTGCCCGAGCCGGATTCACCGACAATGGCAACCGTTTCACCGGCACCCACCTCAAGGCTCACATTATTGACGACAGGATCCCAGGCGCCGTTCCGCCAGAAGGATGTGGTGAGGTTTTGCACGGAAAGAACGGTCAATGGATCGGCTCCTAGAGGCCCGCCGATAGGGAAACACACATCCTCATGCCGGCGGAATTTGTGAGATATTACGTAAGATATTTCAACTTGCCAAGGATGCTGCAATCAACGAGGATGATTTGAAGCAGGCAAATGACCGGGAGACCGAAGGCCGATGGACGACGACATTCGCAAAGCCGTTCTTCTTACGCCGTTCGAACTGAACGACATGATGAAGGCCGACGCCGATGTGACGGTGCTGGCGGTCCATTCCATCAATCCCTATACCGGCCGACCCTCCTTCACGGGGCGGCGCATAGAGGGCGCCATCGATACCGAAGCCTATGGCGATTTCCAGTCGCCGCCGTCTTTCGAAGGCGGCCAACGTCCGCTCCCCGATATAAACACGCTGCAGGAAAAGGCCCGCCGCTGGGGTTTGCGGCCGCAGACGACTGTCGTCGTTTATGACGGCGATCGAAGCATGACCGCGGCCCGTGCCTGGTGGGTGTTGAAATGGGCCGGCCTGAAAGATGTGCGCGTTCTGGATGGCGGCTTTCCCGCCTGGATATCCGCCGGTCTGCCGACAACGGAGGCCATCGCTGCGCCGTTGCCGAGCATGATCGCGCTTTCGCCGGGCCATATGCCGGAATTCGGAGCAGAAGATGCCTTGCCGCTTGCCAAGCGCGGCGTGTTGCTGGATGCGCGCATCCGGCCGAATTATATTGGCGGTCCCGTTGCCGCCGGTCAGCCGGCACGCGGCCATATACCCCATGCCATCAGTGCTCCGGCGCCGGATAACGTCACGGATTACGGCAATTTCACCGACAGCGCGACGCTGAAGGAAATGTATCGGGCGCTCGGTGTGGACGGCGCCCGCGAGGTCGGGGTCTATTGTGGCGCCGGCATGTCGGCGGCGCATACGGTGCTTGCGCTTGCCGCTATTGGAATTTCCGCCGCCATGTATCCCGGATCGTGGTCGGCCTGGGTAGCAGATCCTTCCCGACCCGTCGTCACCGGCGCTGACCCGGCCTGAACGGCCGATGCTAAGGAGCCGGGTTTTGTTGGGGCAATATTTTCCCGACAGGGCAAATACTAGGCAGGATTTGCTTATTCGGCATAAAAAATGTGCGTAAATACTCTTTGTCCAAATTCGCGCCACTCAGCTTTACAGTTGATATCGTCGCTGATATATTTCGTAGTATATCAGATGGAGCGCTGACGCCGCGACCGCTGAAGGTTCGGGCGTTTCAAAAAAGGCCGAAGGCCAGGGAAGGGTGGTATCATGAATATATGGAAGGGTTTTGCGGCGGCGCTTGTCGCTGTCCCGATCGTCGCGACAGGCTCTCTCGCCCACGCGCAGGATCAGTCGAAAACGCTTGTTGTCGCCGTTCCTTCCGATCCGGTCGGGCTTGAGCCCGGGGCCAACAAGGCCGAGCCTGTGGGCAGCGAAATCATCCTTAACGTGTTCGATACGCTGGTTGCGTGGACGGCGCCGGATTTCAACCAGCTCGAAGGTCGGCTGGCGACGAGCTGGACGGTCTCCGCCGACGGCACGGCGTTCGACCTGAAGCTGCGTGAAGGCGTGAAATTCCAGGACGGCACGCCCTTCGATGCGGCGGCGGTGAAATTTTCGCTGGAGCGCACCAAGGCTGCCAATCCTTACGTCAAGGCAACGTTCGATCTGATCAAGGAAATCGCCGTGGTTTCCCCGACCGAGGTGAAGATCACCCTTTCGGCGGCCTATCCGGCCTTTCTGTCCATTCTTGCGCAGCCGCAATCGGCCATCGTCAGCCCGACTGCGGTGCAGAAGCTGGGTGACAAGTTCGCCGCCAGCCCGGTCGGCACCGGTCCGTTCGTCTTCAAGGGCGCGCAGGCCGATACGAATGTGGTGCTGGAGGCCAATCCGGACTATTTCCGCGGTGCGCCGAAACTGTCGAAGATCGTCTATCGCGTCATTCCCGATGCCTCGACCCGCCGCCTCGAGCTCGAAAGCGGCGGTGTCGACGTCGTCCAGCAGCAGGGCCAGCTTTCGGCCATCGCCGCGGAAGATATCGAGGCGCTGAAGAACAACAAGGATGTGAAGATCCTTGAAACATCGAGCCAGATCATTCGCCAGCTCGAATTCAACAACAGCAAGACCGATGGGCCGTTTGCCGATATTCGCGTTCGCCAGGCCATCACGCATGCCATCGATTACGACGGCTTGCTGCAGGGTGTCTTCGGCGGCACGGCGGAACGGGTCTACGGCCCGCTGACCAGCAATAGCTGGGCGTTCAATCCGAAGATGAAGGAACTGGCTCCCAAATACGATCCGGAGCTTGCCAAGAAGCTGCTTGCGGAAGCGAAGGTCGATCCTTCCAGCCTCGATCTGAAGCTTTACAGCTTCCAGGGACCTCTGTGGGGTGCGGTCGCCACTTTCGTTCAGGCAAATCTTGCCGATATCGGCATCAACGCCACCATACAGCAGACGGAGTTCCCGGCACTGCGTGCCCTGCAGACCTCGGGCCAGTTCGACGTGGCGCTGGATGGCCGTCAGCCTTGGTACAACGATCCGGACGCCCATATCACCATCGGTTATCTTTCCTCGCTCGCCAACACGGCCATGACCTTCCGCATGCCGCAGGACAAGGCGCTGGACGACCTCATTCTCAAGGCGCAGCAGACCTCCGACGCGCAGGCGCGCAAGCAGCTTTATTTCCAGGTACAGGAAGCAATCGCCGCAAAAGTGCCCGGGGCCTATCTTTTCAGCCCGAAGCTCATCGTTTTCCTGCGCTCGAATGTCGAAGGTCTCGTGGTCAACAGCGCACCTCCGCTGAACGAGTATTGGTCCGTCTACAAGAAGTGATGCGCTTCCTGTAAAACCGGGACGGGCTGCCATTCAAGGCCGCCCGTCCCTGTGTCCGTTCGCCGCTTGGCGGCGAGCGATCTGGCAAATGAGTTGGAGAGCATGGCGAGTTTCATCATACGCCGGCTGATCGCGCTGATACCGGTCCTGTGCATCGTGCTGGTCATCGTATTTTCGCTGGTCAGGCTGATCCCGGGCGATCCGGCGGTGACGCTTCTGGGGCCGGGCGCGACGCAGGAGCAGATCGATACGCTGCGCGCCCAGCTCGACCTTGACCAGCCGATGGTGCTGCAATTCGTAAACTACGTTCTGGGCCTGTTTCATGGCGACATGGGCTTTTCCCTGAAATCCGGAGAACCCGTCGCCCGCGAAATCCTTGCCCGGCTTCCGGCGACGATCGAGCTTTCGGTGCTCGCTACCCTCGTCGCCATCGTCTTCGGCATCCCGATCGGCGTGCTGTCCGCCGTGCGGTCCAATTCGATCTTCGACCACGTTACCCGCATCGTTTCGCTGGTGGGCGTATCCATGCCTGCTTTCCTGCTGGCGCTTATCCTGCAATTGATCTTCGCGACCTATCTCGGCTGGCTGCCGGTGTCGGGCCGGATGAGTTCATTTGTGACGGCGGAGACCGTGACCGGTTTCGCCGTTCTCGACGGGATCATAACCGGCAATGCCGCCGCCGTCTGGAGCGCCATTCAGCATCTCATTCTTCCGACTGCGGTGCTGGCTGCCTTTCTGGCGGCGACGCTCGGCCGGTTCGTGCGCAACACCATGCTGGATGTGATGGGAGAGGACTTCATCCGCACGGCGAGGGCGAAAGGGCTGCGCCGCGCCGATGTCGTGCTCAATCACGGCCTGCGCAACTCGCTGCTGCCGGCGATTACGATCATCGGACTGAAATTTGCCGAAATGCTCGGCGGGGCCATCCTTACCGAGACCATCTTCGCCTGGCCCGGTGTCGGCCGTTATATGTTCGAGGCGATCAAGAACCGCGACTATCCGGTGATTCAGGGAACAACGCTGGTCTTCGCGCTGCTTTTCGTCCTGACCTCGATCGTGGTGGATCTGCTCTATGGCGTTCTCGATCCGCGCGTCCGCAAGAAAATGAAGTGATCCCATGCGTGAACTCCTCGTCTTCCTGCGACGCAACACCCTGGCCGTTGTCGGTCTCGTCATCCTTGTCGCCCTGGTGGGTCTCATCACCCTCGGCCCGGTATTTTCACCCTATATGCCGACAAGGCTCGACATCTTGCACAAGCTGGAGGGACCAAGCCTCGCGCATTGGCTCGGCACCGACGCTTTCGGCCGCGATGTGCTCACCCGTATCATGTATGGCGGCCGTGCGACGCTGACGATCGGCGTCGGCGTGGTGGCCATCGCTTTTGTCGTCGGCGTGTTCTTTGGAATGCTGGCTGGTTTTGCCGGCGGCTGGCTCGACAATATCATCATGCGCATCGTCGATGCGATCCTTGCCTTTCCGGCGCTGGTTCTGGCCATCGCGCTGGCTGCCGCCTTCGGACCGAGCCTGCAGAACGCCATGCTGGCCGTTGCGATCACGCTTGCGCCGCAATTTGCCCGGGTGGCGCGCAGCCAAGCTCTTACCATATCCGTCAAGCCCTATGTCGAGGCCGCCATTTCGCTGGGATTGCCCACCCATCGCATTTTGCTGCGCTATATTTTCGTGAACGGGCTCGGGCCGCTCCTCGTGCAGTCCACGCTGGCTTTGGGCAGCGCTATTCTCCAGACCGCCAGCCTCGGCTTTCTGGGGTTGGGCGCGCAGCCGCCTATGGCGGAATGGGGTGCGGATGTGTCTGCCAATCTCCAATATGTCCGCAGCGCCGCCTGGGTCGCCCTATCGCCCGGCATGGCCATCCTGCTCGCCGTGCTTTCCTTCAACCTTATTGGTGACAGTCTTGCGGATTGGCTCAATCCGCGTCGCCGCAGCGAACTGAGCTGAGGTTCACCGTGACGACACTGACCATCGCCCTTGAAAAAGTGGATTTCCTGCCGCCGACGCGGGTAACCGACGACACCAGCGTCCTGACATTGAAAAACCTGGTTTTCGAACCCCTTCTCAAATGGGTCGACGGCTTCGTTCATCCCGCCCTGTTCGATGGCTGGACCCATTCGCCGGACGGTCGCGAGTGGCGCTTCACCATCCGCAAGGGTGCGGTTTTCCATGATGGCAAGCCCTGCGTGGCGGAGGATGTCCTCGCCTTCATCGACGGGATTGTCGAGGCGGTGGATACATTCGGCATGAAGTGGTCCTATGCGCGTTACCTGAAGGATGCGCGGATCACCGCCGAGGCCGGCGATGTGGTGCGGGTCGAAAATCCTGAGCCGTTTGCCGATATTCTCGACATCTTCTCCGAATTCTACCTTTGCCGTCCCGATGCCGCCGGGCGTCCCGTCCTCGGTACGGGCCGATACCGGGTTGCGGCGTTCGAGCCGCTCAAGCATGCCGTTCTGGAACGAGTGAAGGACGAGGCGGGTCCCGCCGTGATCGCCGTGCTGGCGGAAAAACAGGCGGATGCCCGCCTCGCCCAGCTGGAGGCCGGGTTCATCGACGCCGCCCTCAATCTGGAACGGGTAGAAGGGCGGCTTGCCTTTGACGAGGCCTTTCAGTGGGGCAGGGCGGTGAACACCTTGTCGGTCATGTATTATCTGAATTGCAGTGACGGGATGTTCCGCTCGCCCGCGGCGCGGCTTGCGGTCAACCATGCGGTGGATACGGCGGCCATGGCGCAACGGATATTCCATGGTCTGGCGGTACCCTCTTCGAGCATCGTCAGCCCGTTTCACCTCGGCATGGCCAAGGCCGGCCTGACGCCGATTGCCTACGATCCGGAAAAGGCGAAGCGCCTGCTCGACGGGGTCGATACGGGTGGACGGATCAGGTTGCGAACGCCGACCTACATGCCTGAACGCGCGCCGGAAATGAGCCGCTTCGTGGCGGAGGCGCTGGAGGATGTGGGTCTTGCCGTCACCATCGAAACGGAGCCGGACCGGCCGGAATATGCCCGCCAGATCGGCCGCAAGGAGATGGGCGACATGGCGATCTTCGATTCCTCGCCGCACAGCACCTATCGTATTCTGAACGACAAGATTTCCAGCGAAACGAAAGCCGTCTGGTGGCAGGGTTATGACGATGCCGAGACGGAGAGGCTGATCAAGGCCGCCAATCGCGCCGTCAACGATGCCGAACGGGAAGCGGCCTATGCGCAATGCCTGACCCGCCTGCATCAGGCCCCGCCATGGCTTTATCTCGTGCACCCGGTCGATGTATTTGCGGCGCGCAAGGGGATCGGAGGCCTCTCGGTCGATCACAAGGGTACACTCACCATCCGCTGAGCCAAGGACAGGACAATGGAAAAAGACTATTCGATCACTTTTTTCTATTATGACGACATACACGCGGTCGCGCCCTTCTACGAGGACGTGCTCGGTTTCGAACTGGTGCTGGATCAGGGCCTTGCGCGTATCTATCGCATCGCCGGCAAATGCTATTTCGGCATCGTCGACGGCAATCGCGGCCATTTGAAACATCAGGAGAAAAGCGCCGTGCTCTTGACCATCGTGGCGCAGGACGTCGAAGGCTGGCACGGTCGGCTGCGGGAAGCCGGCGTAAAGGGTCTTTCCGGGCTGCTGCGCGGCACCTATTGCGACCATTTCTTTTTCGAGGATCCGGCCGGCTATGCGATCGAGATCCAGCGTTTCCACAATCCGGATGTGGCGAAGCTGTTTTGATGGCGGGCGGAGATCATACAGCATCGGCTGCATTGCGCAGCGAGCTTGTGTCGCGGGCACGTACATTCGCACGGACGGCGCTGTTTGCGCTGCCCGACGGCTTGGCCGTGGATTTGGGTACCGGTTATATTCCGCTGCTCGTCAATTTCAGCTTCGAGGACAAGGCCGCCAAGGGTCTGCGCAAGCTCAAGGATCAAGATGCGGCGGAACCGCCGGTCTATTTTTCGGCGCTGGAAATGGTGCGGGACAATGCGGCGCTGCTTCTGGCCGGTGAAACGGGAAGCGGCAAAACCAGCTTTGCCAAACATCTGGCCTGGCGGCTCGCCGATGGCGATTTCGCCGCAACGCCTTTGCCGCGCAACGATCTCGGCGCGGTGCATGAGGAGAGCTGGACGCCGGCGGACGTCCTGCCGCTCTATGTTCCGGTTGCCGCCGGCAAGACCTTTGCCGAATTGCTGGTTGCCGCCTGCCCGGCCGCGGATGTGCTTCTGTCCGGTGAGGTCCGTGCGGTTTCCGAGCCTGCCATTCTGCTGATCCTCGATGGCATCGAGGCGGCGGGCGCCGATGGTCGTGCCCTCATCGATCAGGCGCTGGCCTTTCAGGCGCGCCATCCGCGTTCGCGCCTGCTTGCGCTCGGCGAGATTTCCGTCGTCAAGGGGTGGCCGCTGCCATCGGCCGTCGTGCGGTATGATCTTCTGCCATTGCTGAAGGCTCAGCGCCGCGATGCCGCCCAACGGCTGGCGGGGCTCGATCTGGACAAGACCGGCATTGCTCTCGGCGAAGCGGCCGCGAACCCGTCCCAGTTCGCGCTCGCGATAAGCGCCGGCAATGCGGGCGATAGCGCCGAGGCGATTGTCGACGCCTGGCTTGGCCGGATTGCCGGCGATGAGCAGACCGGAAATTTTCTGTGCGGGCTGGCTTTCGACGCCCTGGCCGGCAAGCTCGATGATCCCACCCTCCTGCCGGTCACCCGCGTTCGCCAGCTGCTGGCGGCCCGGCATCTGGTGTCCCGGCCTGTCGCAGAGGCCGTCGGGCCGTTTCGCACGCAGCCGGCGCTCTGGACGCCCGTGTTGACGAGCCTTGCCGCACGGTTTTCGCAGCCCGAACGGGTGCATGCCCTGGCCGAAGCCCTCATTTCCGGCGAAGGCGAGGCGATGTTGCGCGGCGCGCTTCTGGCGGCCGATCTGGTTGCCGGGCCGGGCGATCTGCGCGACCACGTCACCGCCCACCTGCTGAAGATCGTCCGCGAAGGCGCGCTTTCCGCGCGGGAGCGGGAGGAGGCAGGCCGCAGGCTCTCGGTCTGGGGCGATCCGCGCGACCTGGAGGCGCTGGCAACGGTGCCGGGCGGCGCATTCACCTTCGGCTCGCATGCCCATCCCAATTCGGCGCCGCCGCATCCGCTGGCGGTGGGCGGTTTCAGGATCGGACTCTATCCCGTGACGAATGCCGCTTACGGCGCCTTTGTCAGGGAAACGGGGCGTGTCTGGCGCAGCCCAGATGGATTTGCCGAAGACAGGCGCAATGCGCCGGCGACCGATCTGACCTGGCGCGATGCGCGCGCCTATTGCGATTGGCTGAGCCAGCGCTGGCGGCGTGAGGGACGCATCGGAGCGGACGAAATCGTTCGCCTGCCGACGGAGCCGGAATGGGAACGTGCGGCGCGCGGCGATCAGCCGGATGCCGCTGATGGCGGCATCATATATCCCTGGGGGAGCATCTGGCAGGACGATGCCGCCAATTCGGAAGAGGCGGGGTTCAACAACACCACCGCTGTCGGGCTTTTCCCGAAGGGTCGCTCGCTTTACGGCTGTTACGACATGGCGGGTCAGGTCTGGGAATGGTGCATGACGCTGTGGGGCGAGGACATGGCGACGCCGCACTTCCAATATCCCTATCGGGACGACGGCCGCGAGGTCCCGGATGCCAAGCCCGCCATTCGCCGTGTGTTGCGGGGCGGCTGCTTTTCGAGCGGCTGGCAAAAAGCCTGTTGCACCTATCGCGGCAGCCTCGAGCCTGACGGCTTCTGGCGGGGCAACGGTTTTCGCATCGTCGTTGCAAAGGCATGATGCCGCGGGCCGGTCCTTTGCAGGCCGGAGCAAGGTCGCGCCGGCCTGCAATGCCGTTTCACGTCAGTTGCTGGCCAGCATGTCCGGAACGATGGAGACGATTTCCGGAAAAATGGCGATCAGCAAGACGAAGGCGCACATGATGAAAAAGAACGGCATGGTCGCGCGGGTGATGCGGGCCATGCTGTCGCCGGTCAGTCGCTGGATAACGGTGAGATTGAAGCCGACAGGCGGCGAGACCTGCGCCATTTCCACGACGATGACGATGAATATGCCGAACCAGACCTTGCTGTAACCGGCCGCTATGACCAGCGGCAGGGTGATCGGCAGCGTCATGACGATGCAGCCCAGCCCTTCCATCACCGTGCCGAGGATGATGTAGAAGATCAGCAGCACGACGATGAGCATGAACGGCGAGAGGCCCCAGCCCTCGATGATGCCGGCGATATAGCGCGGCATGCCGAGATAGCCGATGACGGTCGACAGAAACATCGCGCCGACCATGATGAGACCGATCATGGCGCATGAATCGGCTGCCTGTCTGGCGGCTTGCATGAGGTTCGAAAGGTTCAGCGTCTTCTGGAAAACGCCAATGACGATCGCGCCGCCGACGCCGACCGCCGCCGCTTCCGTGGGTGAGGCGATGCCGCCATACATCGAGCCGACCACACCGGCGATGAGCAGAAGCAACGGTCCCAGATCCTTCAGCGCCACCAGTTTTTCGATGAAGGTGGTGGGTGCAAGGGCGTCGCCGACGAGCGAGGGGTTCATCAGCGCCCGGATGCCGATATAGCCCATGTAGGATGCGGCCATCAGCAGGCCCGGCAGAATGCCGGCCATGAACAGCTTCAGGATCGATTCCTCCGCCATCACGCCATAGATGATCATGATCGTCGAAGGCGGGATGAGAAAGCCCAGCGTGCCCGCGCCCGCAAGGCTGCCGGTGATGAGGTCGCGATTATAGCCGCGCGCGATCAGTTCCTTTGCGGTGATGCGCCCGACCGTCGCTGTCGTGGCGGCGGAGGAACCGCAGACGGAAGCAAACAGCGTGCAGCCCAGCACGGTGATATGGGCAAGGCGGCCGGGAACGTGCCGCAGCCATGGTGCGAGGCCCGAGAACAGCGCCTCTGAAATTTTCGTGCGGAACAGGATTTCCGCCATGAAAATGAACAGCGGCAGGGCCAGCATTTCGGGCGAAACCAGCGTGTTCCAGGTTTGCTGGGCCAGAAGTTTGAAAAGCGGCAGGGCGGGGCGGTAAAGCGCCGCGAGCGTCGCGCCGGTGCCGACGAGGCCAAGGCCGATCCATACCCCGGTGCCCAGAATGAGCGTCATCAGGCCAAGCAGGCTGAAGGTGATCTTTCCCATGATTTATTCCAGTCCCGGGCCGGTTGAAAGTGTTTCGCCGCGAAGAAGCCGCAGGAACTGCGCCACCATCTGCAAATTGAGGATGATCGCACCCAGCGCGAGTGCGCTCTGCGGATAGACGAGGGGAATGCGGATGACCGACGAGGAGGTGGAGCCGCGCAGCCAGGACAGGATTGTCATGTCTGTCAGCGCCACCGAAAGAGCGGTGCAGATCACGAGACCGATAAGGCATGCCGCCATGTCCAGCCGCCTTGCGCCGGTTGAAGACAGCGTTTCGCCTATGGCCGTGACGCGAACATGGGAACCGGATTTCAGCGCGCTGGCGCCGGCAAGCATGAAGCTGGCGGCCATGAGATAGGCCGCGACATCCCAGGCGAAGGGCAGGGAGTAGCCGAAAAGGTTTCGGAGCAGAATTTCGCAGGCGATGAGGGTGAAGATACCGAGGAGAGACAGGGCCGCAAGTATGTTCGCACCCTCCGTCAGCCGGTCGATCGGGGTGATGACGGCCGCGAATGCGGGATTGGCTGGATTTTTCATGATGGTTCTCCGGAATGCGCAAAAGGAGGCGGACAGCCGGCGGATGGTGCCGGCCGTCTTTTCATTTCCGACGGGAGAAAGTCAGTTGCGTGCCTTCAGATAGGCTTCGACATAGGGCGCGGCATCGGGCACGCGCTTGAGAAAATCGTCCCAAAGCGGCTTGGCGCGTTCAATGAGGGCGGCCTTCAGCTCCGGAGAAGGCGATGCGACGGCAATGCCCTTTTCCTTCAGGGTGGCAAGCTTGGTCTCGTCCTCGGCGCGGCTGACCAGCCAGAACTCGCCTTCCAGCTTTTTCGATGCCTGTTCGATCGCCGCCTGATTTTCCGGCGACAGCGCATTCCAGGCATCGAGGTTGACGGTGACGATGTTGGAAGAGGCCTGCCAGTTGAAGGTGCTCATGTTTTTCATGAATTCCCAGAAAGCGCCGTCGACGCCGGATGAGGAGGAGGTCGTGACGCCATTGATGGTGCCTGCGGCAAGCGACGGCACGACTTCGCCCCACGGCATCTGGACGGGAAGGGCGCCAAGCGCGTGGAAGAAATTGTGGCCGTTCGCATCGACGACGCGGATTTTCAGGCCGCTGATGTCCTCGATTTTCTCGATCGGCTTCGGCGCATAAACGGCCTGTCCGGGCCAGGGCACCATATAGAGCAGCTTCTGGTTCATCGAGGTCGCGACTTCCTCGATCTTCGGACGGAAGAATTTATGCAGCAGCGCAAGGTCCGGCATCGTCGGGGCGAGATAGGGCAGCGTTTCGACCCCAAGCACCGGCGCTTCCCCGACCTGCTGGCTCATCAGAATATCGGCTACGGGCACGATGCCGTCGCGCACGGCGGTCATGCCTTCCGGCCCCTTGATGCCCAGCGCGCCGCCGGAATGCACGGTGATGGCGACTTCGCCATTGGTTACCGTCTTTACCGTTTCGGCAAATTTTATCGCGTTCTTGGTGTGAAAATTACCCTCCGGCCATACGACCGACATGTCCCATTCCGTTTCCGCAACCGCGGTATTTGCGAAGCCGGCGATCGCCAAAGCTAGGCCGGCGAGAAGTGCGTTTTTCATTGTCGTGATCCCCTCACTTATTGTTTCCGGCTCGCCCCGTTTCGGTGGCAGGACGGCGCGGGTTATTTTCGGTATACAGCACGTACTCCGAATGATGGGGACTATATGGGCGTTTTTTGAGCGGTGCAATAAGGTGATTAATCTTTGTTCGATTTTGACTGCATTCCCTGGCTCGCCGGCCTTCGCGCGCGGCTGTCGGCCAGGCGCGTGTCTGCGCAAGTCCGCACGAAACGGCGATTGTCAGTGGAACTGGCGGGATGTCGGCGGGGGGGGATTTCAGCCTGCGGCGCCATCGGACAGGCAGTGCCGGCGTCAGGGTGAAGGGACGACCGCGGCATCGCCCGGCAAGGCGCTTCCGTCGCGTGTCGCCGGGCATGGATCAGGTTGCGGAGCGGCCGCGCGTTTGCGCCGCTCCGGGGATCCCGGGCGGAAACTCAGATCGCCGTTGCAAGACGGGTTTGGATGTAGATCTCGCGCAGTTTCTTCGAGACCGGGCCGGGTTTGCCGTTGCCGATCATCGCGTCGTCGATCCTGACAACGGATGTCGCGAAATTTGTCGCCGATGTGATGAAGGCTTCGGCGGCGTCTTTTGCCTCGCTTACCGTAAAGGCCCGTTGTTCGACGGCAATGCCGACACTTTGCGCAAGCTCGAGAATGCTTCCCCGGGTAATGCCGTGCAGAAGCGCGTTGGAGAGTTCGCGCGTGACCAGCGTGCCGTCCTTTTTAACGATATGCGCGTTGGCGGCGCTGCCTTCGGTCACGAAGCCATCCTCCACCAGCCAGGCATCGTCGGCGCCGCGTTTGAGCGCCTCCATCTTGGCCATGGACGGATAGAGAAGCTGCACCGTCTTGATGTCGCGTCGTTCCCAGCGCCAGTCGGGCAGGGTGGCGATGGCGATGCCGGTTTCCGTGCGTGGATTGTTCAGAACGGGTTTTGCCTGGGTGAACAGGACGATGGTCGGCGTGGCGCTGGCGGGAAAGACGAAATCGCGATCCGCCACCCCGCGGGAGATCTGCAAATAGATCAGTCCCTCTTCCACATTGTTCAGGCGGACGATCTCGCGGTGAACGGCCAGCAGTTCCTCGGCCGGAAGCGGGCAGCTCAGGCCGAGTTCGGAAAGCGAGCGCTGAAGGCGGGCGCTGTGGCCGGCATAATCGATCAGCTTTCCGCCAATGACGGCAGTGACCTCATAGATGGCGTCGGCGAACAGAAATCCGCGATCGAAAACGGAAACCCTGGCGTCGGCTTCGGCAAGCCAGTCGCCGTTCAGATAAACAGTGCGTGTCAATGGAATGTCCCCGGATCAGGAGTTTGGTGTTGCGAAAGGAGCAAATTGCAGCCCGTGTCGGGCGAGCGATGCGCGAAGGGCTCGCGCCATCTCCACGGCGCCCGGCGTGTCGCCATGGACGCAGATGGTAGCGGCTTCCACGGGCAGCTTTTGTCCGCCCGTCGTCGGGATTATCCCGTCGCAGACCATGGACAGAACCTGGTCCACGCTCTGGTTGGGATCGTGGATTACCGCGCCGGATATCTGCCGGGAGGTGAGCATTCCCGCATCGTCATAGGTGCGGTCGGCATAGACCTCGCAGGCAACGCGCAACCCGGCCTTTTCGGCGGCTTTCATGGTTTCCGAATAGGGCAGGGTAATGAATATCAGCGACGGGTCCACGGCCTTGATGGCCCGAGCGCAGACCTTTGCAAGATCCATATCGACGGCGGCCATGTTGCCCAGTGCGCCGTGGGTTTTCACATGCGTCATCGGCCAGGAAAGTGCTGCCGCCATGCCCTGCATCGCCGCGATCTGATAGATCAGCTGGGCTTCCACGTCCTCGGGACGCTCGCCGGAAATGCGGCGGCGGCCGAAACCGTAAATATCCATGAAAGACGGATGGGCGCCGACCGCGATGCCCCTTGCCTTGGCGGCCAGAATGGTGTCGCGCATCACGACCGGATCGCCGGCATGAAAACCGCAGGCGATGTTGGCCGTGGTGATGAGCTCCATCATGGCCTCGTCCTCGCCCATCGTCCAGGCGCCGAAGCTTTCTCCCATGTCGCAGTTCAGATCGATCGTCGCCATCCGTTTCCCCGCGGGCCGCGAAATGCCCGTTCCTGTCCCTCATGCGTGCCGCCATGGTTGTCCGGCGGCGCATGTTCATTGCATCTTTTCATTGACATACAATTGGTATACTGAAATAGCAAGGAAGGATTGGCAGGAGAATCGAATTCGCATGCGTGGACGCGAGGGAGTATAATTCATGGGCGACAAATTTCCCCGCATTCTTGCCTGCGGCGACAGCGCCCTGTCCATTGAGCTTGCCGACACCATCGATGAGGCGGTAAACAAGCGTATCATCGCGCTTGCCGAAAATCTCGCTGCAATGCCGGTGGAGGGCATCGAGGAATTGGTGCCGACCTATCGGTCCCTGATGGTCATCTACGATCCGTCCGTCATTCGCGGCCAGGCGCTTTGCCAGGAACTGAACCAGCGCCTGATAAAGCTGACGGTGGCGAAAGCGTCTGCGAGACGGTTCGACGTGCCGGTGGTTTATGGCGGACCGGTTGGGCTGGACCTGCAGGAACTGGCCGACATGAAAGGATTGACGCCTGCCGCCTTGATCGAGCTGCATGCTTCCGCGGAATATCGCGTCTACATGATCGGCTTCGCGCCGGGTTTTGCCTATCTTGGCGGATTGCCCGAACCATTGCATACGCCGCGCCTTGCCACGCCGCGCCAGAGGATCGAGGCGAGCGCGATCGGGATCGGCGGCAAGCAGGCGAGCATCAATTCCGTGCCGGGGCCGAGCGGATGGCGCTTTATCGGCCGCACGCCGCTGCGGCTGTTCGATCCGGATCGTCCCGAGCCGTTTTTGTTGCGGGCGGGAGATCGGGTCCGTTTTCGGCCCGTAAGCGAAGACGAAGGCGCAGAGCTCGACCGGGCCGTTGCCTCCGGCCAGCCCGTTGCGGAGGCCCGGCTGGCATGAGTTTTCTCGTCGTTGAGCAGATCGGGCCGATGGCCACCGTCCAGGATCTTGGCCGCAAGGGGTTGCACCACGCTGGCGTTTCCAGCTCCGGCCCGATGGATATACCGTCTTTCCGGATCGCCAACGCACTTGTCGGCAATGGCGAGAACAGTGCGGCGATCGAATTTGCCGGCACCGGCGGCAGCTTTTCCGTTGTGAAGCCTGTCCGGATCGCCGTGACGGGGGGCGGCGTCGATATCCGTCTCGGAAAACAGAGGCTGTTGCCCTGGGAGAGCTATGTTTTGCTGCCCGGCGACGTGCTTGCCATCGGGGCCTTGCGCGATTGCGTGTGGGGATATCTTGCCATATCCGGCGGTGTGGATGTTGTGCCGGTACTCGGCTCGCGCGCCACACATGTGCGAACGGGTCTCGGCGGTCATGAGGGGCGCCGTTTGCAGGCGGGTGACCGTCTGCCGCTCGGTGACGCCAGCGCCGGCGCAAATCTGGCGCTTCGGCAGCCCTGGAGGCGTTCCGGCGGCCCCATTCGCATCGTTTCCGGGCCGCAGGACGATTATTTCTCCGTGGAGACCCGCCGGGCGTTTCTGAAGGCCTCGTTTGTGGTGTCGCCGGCCCGCGATCGCATGGCGCAGATGCTGGACGGGCACGTCGTCCATGCCGAAGGCGCCCACGATATCGTCTCCGACGGCACCTGTGCGGGATCGATTCAGGTGCCTGCATCGGGCCGGCCCATCGTACTGATGGCGGAACGTCAGACGACGGGCGGTTATCCGAAAATCGCCACGGTCGCCACGGTCGATTTGCCCCGGCTGGCCCAGATACCCAGCGGGCGAACGGTCTGTTTCGCAAGCATTTCGCAGGAAAATGCAGAAGAGCTTCTGATAGCCGAGCGTTCGGCTTTGCGCCAACGCCTCGCAACTCTGGTCGAAAAACCGGAAACCTATGATGTTTCAGGAGGGTTGCCATCATGAATCAGCCGCTTGCCAAGCAGGCTTATGGAAAGATCATAGAGATGATCCTGTCCGGTGCGCTGACACCGGGCGATGCTTTGCAGGAAGCGAAGCTGGGCGAATTGCTGGATATGTCCCGCACGCCGGTGCGTGAGGCGATCAAACGGATCGAGGCGGAGGGACTGGCCACGCAAGAAGGGCGCTTTCTCAAGATTCGCCGGCTGCGGGCGGAGGAGGTCGAGGAGATTTTCTTCCTGCGCCAGGTTCTGGAGACCCATTGTGCCAGGCAGGCGGCCGCAGCGGTCCTGCCGGAGCTCGACGAGCTGGAAGTCCGGATCCATCACTTGCAGCAAAACGGCCCCGGGGAAGAGGATGAGCAGCGCCGCGTGGACGATGCTTTCCACCGTACGCTCGCCCTTGCCACCGGCAGCGGCATGATGGTGAGCACGATCGAGGATTTACGCCGCCGAACCTGCATGTTCGACCATGCCCAGGTGCCGGATCGGTTTTTGAAAAGCTGCGAGGAACATCTGGAGATGATTGCCGCCCTGCGCGCCGGCGATGGCGAAAGAGCCGGCGCACTCATGGCCCGGCACATATTGCACGCGCGCGACGCCATCCTTGAAAAACTGGAACGATTTCCCGAAAGGAGCAGGCAAGCATGAGGTGCCTTATTGTCCAGCCGATCCATGCCGATGGTCTGGCCCTTCTGCGTGAGGCCGGTGTCGAGCCGGTCCTGTCTCCCAAGCCGGATATGGAGACCGTAGCGGCACTGATCCCGGGTTGCGATGCCGTCATCACCCGGGATGCGGGTTTGTCGGCTGCCGCCATTGCCGCCAGCGACCGGTTGCGGGCGATCGTCGTGCATGGCGCTGGCCATGATGCGGTCGACAAGGAGGCGGCGACGGCGAAAGGCATTCTCGTCTGCAACACGCCGGGTGCCAATGCCCGGTCGGTATCCGAGCTGGCGCTCGGCCTTGCCCTTGCCGCCGCAAGGCGTATTCCCGCTGCCGACCGCAGCGAAAGGGCCGGGGTCCACGGCTTTCGCGAAATGGAGAGTTTCTGCGAACTTTCCGGCAAGACGGCGCTTATCGTCGGCTGGGGCGCCACCGGTGCCGGGCTTGGCCGGATGCTGAGGTCTGCCCTCGACATGCGCGTGCTGGTCTATTCGCCGCGCGTTGCCGATCTCGATGGTTTCGAACGGGCCGTGCGCCTTGAGGACGGGCTGGGGCAGGCGGATCTGGTGTCCCTGCACACGCCGCTTCGTCCGGAAACACGCGGCCTGTTCGGAGACGAGGCCATCGCAGCGGTCAAACCGGGCGCGATCCTTGTCAACACGGCACGGGCGGGGCTGGTGGATGAGGCGGCGCTTGCCCGGGCCATCGAAACCGGGCGCATTTCGGCGGCGGGTCTCGATGTCTATTCGCATGGAGCGCCGACGGGGCCTCTTGCCGCCACCGGCAGGGTTATTTTTACACCGCATCTTGGCGGCACGACGCTGGAAGCGCTGCGCCGCGTCGCCGTCGGCGCCGCACGACATGTTCTGACGGCGCTTTCGGGAGAACGGCCCGTCACCGCTCTTAACGCACCGCAGGGGATCCCGGCATGATGGACACCCTGATCGAAGCGACGGTCGATCGCCTGCTGGACCGCATCAATGCCATTTCGGCCGGGGGACCCGGTTTTACCCGGCCGTCCTACAGCGCGCTGGAAAGCGAGGCGCATCAGGTGGTCGCCGAGGAGTGCGAAGCGCTCGGCCTTGCCGTCACGCGCGATGCCGCGTTGAACCTGTTTGCCCGCCTGCCTGGCAAAGACCGGCAGGCCACGCCGCTTTATATCGGTTCGCACCTCGACACGGTGCCGATGGGCGGGGCCTATGACGGCACGGCGGGTGTGGTTGGTGCCATGGCGCTTGTGACCGCTTTTGCAAAAAGCGGCGAGGCGCCGCCGGCCGATATCGTCGTCGCCGTCACGCGAGCGGAGGAAAGCGTCTGGTTTCCGGTTTCCTATATCGGGTCGCGTGCCGCGCTCGGCCGGCTGACGGCGCCGGAAATGCAGGCGCAGCGCGCCGATAGCGGGCGAACGCTTGCCGATCACATGCGCGAACTCGGCGGCGATCCCGACGCTGTTCTGCACGGGCCGGGATTGCCGCCGGCGCGTTTTGTGGAATTGCACATCGAACAGGGGCCGGTTCTTCACAATGCCGGCGAGGCTTTCGGCATCGTTCACGGTGTGCGCGGCGGCCTGCGCTATCGTGAGGCGAGGATCGAAGGGGTCTGGGCACATTCCGGCGGCGCACCCCGAGAGGCGCGCTCGGATGCCGTTTTCGCGCTCGCCGATCTTGTCGTTGCCATGGATAGGGCCTGGGAAAGGCTGCTGGCGGAAGGGCACGACCTTGCCGTCACCTTTGGCCGGGTCGACGCGGCAAGCCCGGAGCATGCCTTCGCCAAGGTGCCGGGCAGGGTGGATTTCTGCATCGATATCCGCAGCGACGACGATGCGGTTCTGGACAAAGCAGACGGGATTTTCCGCCGGGAGATCGATAGCGTCGAGAAACGCAGGGGCGTGCGCGTCATTACCGGCGTCCAGTCGCGCAGCAAGCCGACCCGGCTTTCCGCCGGTCTCGGCCGCGACATAGCGGCCGCGGCGGGGCAAATCGGCCTTTCACCTAGGCGGATGCTGTCGGGCGGAGGGCACGATGCGGCGGCTTTCGCACAGGCGGGGTGGGAATCGGTGATGGTCTTTCTGCGGAACTGGAACGGCAGCCACAATCCGGACGAGGCCATGGATCACGCCGATCTGGCGCATGCCGTCAGCGTCCTGCAACGCACCTGGTCGGCACGGTGAAGGGGAAAGAGCATGAGTGAAAAGGAAACTTTGACCCAGCAGGCCTATACGGATGTCAAGCAGCGCATTCTGGAGGGCAAGTTCAAGGCGGGCGATGTCCTGACGGAGCGGGCGCTGGCGCTCGAATCCGGTATCTCCCGCACGCCGCTGCGGGCGGCGATTTCCCGGCTTGAGAAAGAAGGCGTCATTTCCCGTCTGGCCAACGGCGCGCTGATGGTTCGACCCGTCACGGTGGAGCAACTGCTGGAAATCGTGCAGATACGGCGATTGCTGGAAAGCTCGGCGGCCGCACGCGCTGCCGGGCGGCCCTTTACCGAAGCGCTCGAACAATCGCGGCACATCATGCAGGCTTATGCCGACGGCAGGAACGTGGCCTTCGACCATTTCTGGCTGGACGACGATCAGTTTCACGAGGCCGTCGCCGCTGCCGCCGGACTTGAGCTCCTGCCCGCCATGCTGACGGAAATGCGCAGCATTGCAAGGCGTTGCACCATAACCCGTACCCATGACCGTTTCGCCGAGCAGGCGCGGGAACATATCGCGGTCATCGATGCCATCCGGGCGCAGGATCCGCCGCGGGCCGCCGCTGCCATGGAAGCGCATTTCGAAAGTGTCAAAAGCCGTTTCCTGGGGTGGCTGGGCCGCTCCTGAGATCAGCGCCGGCAAGCTTCCTGTTTCTTCATCCCGGTCTTCAGAAGCTTTGTCGGCTTCGTAAACCAGGCCCAGCGCCACGAGGTGGACAGTTTCATGCATGAATTCGCCGACCTAAGAGGGTGTGACGCCTCTTTTGCGAAAGAGGAATTTGCCGGAAGGCAAAACCGTGCACGCGCCGCCATCCGGAACGCGGGCCATGAGGCGCTGGTCGTCACCGGCCCGGAAAACATCTACTGGCTGACAGGGCGGCAGACGGCCGGCTATTTCGCGTTTCAGGCGCTGATCATGCCGGTGGAGGGAGAGCCGACACTCCTTGTCCGGCAGCTGGAACTGGCGGGTTCCGTCGCCAATACCTGGCTGGAGGACATCGTCGCCTATCGCGATGGGGAAGACCCGGCGGCGGTACTCGCGCATCTGCTGAAAGAGCGGCGCATCCCGCGGCCGGCGATCGAACTGGATGGCTGGTTCGTGTCTCCCCTACTTGCGGCGAGAATAGCCGAACGAATGGGCGTCGTATCGATGCCGGACGGCTCTTCCATTCTTTCGCCGCTGCGGACGATAAAATCCGCGGCTGAGCTTGCCGCCATACGGCTGGCTGCGGGTTACACCGAAGCGGGTCTGGCCGCGGGTATTGCCGCCTGCGCCGCCGGAACCGATGAGAATGCGATTGCCGCGGCCATGCTGGACGCCGCGACGCGGGCGGGTTCCGAAGTCATGGCCATGGAGCCGCTGGTGTCCTCCGGCCCGCGCAGCGGTTTGCCCCATATGACCTGGAGACGCCGCAAGCTGGAGGATGGCGATGCGGTTTTTCTGGAACTGGCCGCCTGCCATGCGCGCTACCATGCCGCCCTGATGCGCTCCGTCTGGATCGGATCGCCGCCGATCGAAGCCCGGCGGATGATGGATTGCGCCTTGAAGGCGCTCGATGCGGCGCTTGCCGCCATTCGGCCCGGCGTTTCGTGCGCCGAACCACATGCGGCCGCGCAGCGGGTGATCGACGCGGCAGGCTACACCGCCGCTTTCCGCAAGCGCATCGGTTATTCGATGGGCGTCGCCTTCGCGCCGGACTGGGGGGAAGGAGCGCTTCTCAACCTGTTTACCGGCTCCGACACGGTGATCGAGCCCGGCATGGTGTTTCACCTGCCGGCCACCCTGCGCAGCTACGGCGTCTGGACGGTTGGCGCATCCGAAACGGTCATCGTGACGGCGACGGGCGCAGAGCCTCTCTCCACCCTGCCACGCAACCTGACCATCCGCTGAAGGGCCGCTTTGGCCATTATCTTTGTGAAAACACGAAAGGAATTCGACATGCGTTCACTTTTTCATCTGGCCTACCACGTTACCGATCTGGACGAATCCCGCCGTTTTTACGGCGGCGTTCTTGGCTGTGAGGAAGGCCGCTCCACGGAGAGCTGGGTGGATTTCGATTTCTTCGGCCACCAGATATCGCTGCATCTCGGCAAGCCGTTTGAGGTGACGCGCACCGGCAAAGTGGGTGATCATATGGTGATGATGCCGCATCTTGGCGTCGTGCTGCCGCTCGATGACTGGTTTGCGCTGTCAAAGCGTCTTCAGGACGCCGGTGTGGCCTTCGACATCCCGCCGGTCGTGCGTTTCGAAGGCGAACCCGGCGAACAGCGCACCATGTTTTTCTTCGATCCGAGCGGCAATCCGATCGAGGTGAAGGGGTTCAAGGATTTCGACGGCGTTTTTGCGCACTAGAACGCCCTACCTCTTTGTTCTTGCGCATTTCGAGGACGTGGAGCCGCACCGCGCTTTTGCGGGATATGTTGGAGATTAAAGAGCAAAGGGGCGGCTGTTGGCCGCCCCCGATTGTTCAGGCGCCGGCATGCCGGCGGCGAGATTGCGGGCGCCATTACCACCAGTAGCTGGGCGAGCGCGTCAGAAGCTCGTTGCTGTCACGTCCGATGATGAGAATATCCTCATAGAAGGCGGCGCCGACACCGTCGAGCGCGAGGAAGGATTCGATGCCGAACACCATGTTTTCCTCGGCGATGTCATCGGCCTGCGACATGCTGGTGGAAATTCGCGGCTGTTCGAAACCGAGGCCGATGCTGTGGCCATAAAAGGGAAAATTCTTCATGATGGCAGATACCGAGCCGCCAAACGCCGCCGTCAGACGGTCGCCCTCGGCAGCAATTTCGAGCAATCGCACGCCGGGCCGTATCATGTCGGAAAGACGGTGAACGATGTCGGCGGCGGCTTCGATCAGCCGGCGCTGCTCCGCTGACGGCTGGCCGCGAACGCCGGTCCGGCCGGGGTCGAGATAATAGCCCTGGAAAAATGCGGCGTGGATGGTGCCGGTGACGATGTCGCCGGGCTTCGGCGTGTCGGCGCTATAACCGGTCAGGGGGAAACGCTGGTCGAAGCCCAGAGTTTCGCCATGGTTGCAGCCGATCGTTTGCAGGCGGCCGCCGCGCCTTATCACCTCGCGGGCCGCCTCTGCCGCTGCTTCCTGTTCGGAAAGACCGCCGGTCAGACCTTCCATCAGCCGGTTCAGCCCGGCCGTCGCGCCTTCGCCCGCAATCCGGTAACAATCCAGTTCCTTCGGACTTTTAATGCGTCGAACGGAGCGGATCAGATCGTCTTCGGCTATCCATTCTATGTCGGGCGCGTCTTCCTGCAATTGCCGGTAATATTTGACCGGGATGAAATGTGTTCCGACGATGGCGACGCGCCCTTTGACGCCCCTCTCCACCAGCGCTTTTGCCACGCTTCTGAAAGGATGGCTGGAACATCGCGTATCGCGTATCGACACGAGATCGGCGCGCACTTCCGGTTCGTCGATATGCAACTGCGGTTCGTGCCCCTGCTGCAAAATGATTCCGGAAAAGGATCGGGCGCTCCAGATCAGCGAATCCATGCCGCCGCTGATGGCGTAGTGATTGGAGAGATAAAGAATATCGCCGCAATTATCCGTGGTGCCGCCGCCTCTGCCGAAGACCACTGCGGTTTCGTAGCCGCGGTGGCGCATTTCCTGCAACGCCCGCTGCCAACGGGTTTCATATTCCTCTGTCGCAAAATACCGGCTCACGCATTCCACTCCGTTATCTGCCGTTTCGCAGCGCAGCCTTCGTGCTTGAAGATCGTAACGCGCATGGCGAATTTGGGCAGGATTTCCTTCGATATCCAACCCTCCCGAGGCAAGCCGCCAGTGCGGCGCGCGACCGGAGGATCATTGCCCATCATATTGGGTACACCAAAAGTATCCCGCCATTGATGGCAGCGCAAGTGGGTGCCGCAAAATGCATCTATGATTTAATTTTGTGCAATCGATGCATAATTTATGGCTCTATCGTCTAATATTTTTGCATTAAATACTTGAAAATCATTATTGAATTCCGTTGGTATACTGAATATAAATTGTCTGGCCCGAGCGGCATGAGTGCGAGACGTCTCTCGCAGGCCGCCGCTCTTTCCAGTTTCAGCATTCTTTCCAACGGTGTCCGATGACTGAATATGCACAGAACTTGTCGGCGGGTCATGGCGCAGCCTATCGGATGCTGGCCGGGCAGGTCGCCATCGTCACAAATTCGCACGGAAACCAGGTCGTGGATACGTGGGCCGTTGCATCGGCCGACCCGAGCGAGATCAGTTCCATGGACCATACGCGTTCTGTCAACAGCAGCATCTTCATCGAAAACGGCATGGCCATCGTCAGCAACCGCAGGAAGGCCATGCTCACTCTGGTGAGCGATAGCGCCGCCTTGCGGCATGACACGTTGCTTTGCCCATGCAATGCCGATCTTTATCAGCAATTGGGCTGTAAGGGCTTTCACCGAAGCTGTTGCGGAAATTTCCATGAAGCGCTTGCGGCAGAGGGCATTGCGGTCGCCCATACGCCGGCGTCTCTCAACCTGTTCATGAATGTGGCGGTCAATGCCGATGGCAGCCTCGACCGGCGCCCGCCGGCTTCCGTCGCGGGTGACCATGTGGCGCTGCGGGCCGAGATGGACCTGCTGCTGGTGCTGTCGGCCTGTCCGCAGGATATCACCGAGATCAACGGCGCCGACCGCACGCCAAGGGATGTGGCGGTCCGGATTGCCGATGCATTGACGGAGACAACGCCATGACCGGTCCGGTTTTGAACCTGCGGGATATCCGCAAGAGCTTCGGGGAAAACGAGGTTCTGAAAGGCGTGTCGCTCAGTGTCGAAGCCGGCGAGGTGGTGTCCATCATCGGTGCGAGCGGTTCGGGCAAGAGCACGTTCCTGCGCTCGATAAACGGTCTCGAGATGCCGCAGTCGGGCTATCTCGATTTCGAGGATCTGTCTTTCGATTTCCACCCTGAATCGCGGTTCTTCCCGACCTCGGCGCAGTTGCAGGCCCTGCGCGCCCGCGTCGGCATGGTGTTTCAGAGTTACAATCTCTGGCCGCACATGACGGTTCTGGAAAACGTCATTCATGCCCCGGTCCGGCTGCTGAAACTGCGCAAGACACAGGCGGTCGAGGAGGCGGAAGCCCTGCTTTCGCGCATCGGCCTCTATGAAAAACGCCATAGCTACCCGGCCCGCCTTTCCGGCGGCCAACAGCAGCGCGTGGCCATTGCCCGGGCGCTGGCGATGAAACCGCGCCTCATGCTTTTCGACGAGGTAACCTCCGCGCTCGATCCGGAGCTGGTTCACGAGGTGCTGGTGCTGATGGCGTCGCTTGCCGCCGACGGAATGACCATGCTGCTGGTCACCCATGAAATTGCCTTTGCCCGCGACGTTTCATCCCGCGTGCTGTTTTTCGACAAGGGGGTCATCGCCGAAGCCGGCGCGCCCGACATTCTGCGCAATCCGCAAAGCGATCGCCTGCGGCAGTTCCTGCACCGCATTTTGCATGACCAGCTTGCCCCCGGCGGCACAGCAGATACCGCCGGGAAGGAGTGACCGCGATGGCGAATTTCATTGACGAAGTGCAGCTTTACGGCCCGGGATTTCTGCTGGCTGCATGGACGGTGTTCTGGCTGACGATCCTGACGATTGTCGTCAGCTGGGGTTGCGGCCTGCTTGCCGCCCTCAGCCATCGTTCGTCGTGGCGCGGGGTGCGTGCCGCATCGGCCTTCTATGTCTGGTTCGTTCGCGGCACGCCCACGCTGATCCAGGTCTTCATCATCTATTTCGGCCTGCCGCAATTCGGCGTGAAGCTTTCGCCCTTCACCGCCGGTGTGCTGGCGCTCGGTGTCAATAGCGGCGCCTATGTCGCGGAAATTATCCGGGGAGGCCTGTCCGCCATCCCGCGCGGGCAGACGGAATCGGCACTGGCCCTGGGGTTCAGCCCGGCGGAAACCATGCGCGGCATCATCCTGCCGCAGGTGTTCCGGATCATTCTGCCCTCGATCACCAATGAAGCCATTTCAACGCTGAAGAATACATCCCTGCTATCGACGATCACCGTGGTGGAGCTGACGCTTTATGCCCAGACGCTGATTGCCGCAACATTCAGGCCTTTCGAGTTCTACATTGCCGTGGCCGTGATCTATCTCCTGCTCACGACCGTGCTGACGCAGCTCGCGGCCTTGCTGGAGCGCCGTTACGCCCTTTCAAGCTGACGTCGCGAAGGCCCTGTCGACTGCGGGTGACACATGCCGCCCGCCGGATGAGAAGATGCAAAATCAACAAAGGGAACGAGCCATGAAATTCAGAACCATCGCATTTGCCGCCGCGGCCATCGCCGCGCTTGTCGCCAGGACACCCGTGTCCGCGGCCGACCTCGAACTGCTGGAGCCGGGAAAGCTCCAGGTGGCGACGGAAGGAACCTTCTCGCCGTTCAGCATGCGCGCGCCGGACGGAACGCTCGACGGGCTGGAAATCCGCGTGATGAAGGAGGTGGCGAAGCGCCTCAACCTCACCTATACGCCCGTCCTGATCAAGTGGGACTCCCTGCTGGTGGGCCTGCAGGCCGATCAGTACGATATCATCAGCGCCTCCATGGATATTACGGCAGAGCGGCAGAAGCGCGTGACCTTTGCCAATGGCTGGCTGGAATCTGGCGGCCGCATCGTGGTCCAGAAGGGATCGGCCATCAAAAGCGCGGACGATCTCAAGGGAAAGACCGTCGGTGCGCTGGTCTCTTCCACCTTTGCGAAAATCGCAGAGGAAAAGGGCGCAGTCGTGAAAGGTTACAAGGCGGAATCGGATGCGATGCAGGATCTCGTCAATGGCAATATCGACGCGACCATCACCGATGCGATTGCCGGCGCCTGGGCCATCAAGAATTCCGGCCTTCCCCTGGAAATGACGCCGGATTTCGTCAGCCACGTTCAAAAGGGCTTCGCCATCAAAAAAGGCAAACCTGAGCTGGTGACGGCGGTAAACAAGGCGCTTGCCGAAATCGTCGCGGACGGAACCTATGCGAAGATGACGGTGGACCTCATCGGTTTCGATCCCGCGCCGAAAGATCCGATCAAGAGTGTCAAATAGACTTTGCATAAAAGATTTTTGCGATTTGCGCTGCGTAACCTGATGGTTATTGCAGCGCATTTGGCCAAGTTGCCCGCACTGGCGGATTGCGGGGATATGCTTACGTGCCTTTTATCGCCGCAGAGCGGGTGGCGCTATCGCTCAGACGCTGCAGGCGTGAAACGTCTAGGCTGTTACGCCGATAGAAATCTTCCAGCCTGCCCAGGGTCTTGTCGCCTCTCTGCAATCCCATGAAACGCAGCGCGTTGGTCGTGAAGACCTTCGACAGTTTATGTTCCGGCCATTTGCAGTCTTCGACCAGAAATCTCTCGACCGTCGGAATATAGGCGCCGTAACCGGGATGCATGCCGAGCATCAGCCAGTCCGTGCCAAAAACGAGATGATCGGCATCGCGATCGAATTCTTCAGTCCAGCTGTTGAAATCATCTGCAAGCTGACTGCGTTGCCGGCTATCGGCGTTCAGAAGCTCGGAGAAGAAGCTCAGATCGGCATAGACCGGAGCGTCGGGATTGTCGCGAATATAGGAACCGAAACGCCATTCCCAGCTCTGGGCGCGATCCTTCGATGCGTCGCCGATGGCGAAATGGCCGAAATGTGCAAGGCAGACCCGCAATTTGGGACGAGACTTGAAGACGGGAAGCCAGAAGGCAACGTCGGCGCGGGCATTGTAGTCCGGACCGGCGCCATTGGAGGCATTGGCATGGGCAAGGATCGGGACGCCCTCATCCTCGCAGAATGCATAAAGCTCGCCCAGCACATTGTTTAACCGGGTGCTCGGATCGATACCGAGGTCTTTTTTCACCGAAAACGGGTAAGGCGGCTTGTTGCCGGAAGCGCTGAAACCCATGGGTGGATAGAGCTTGGCTCCCAGGAAACCGTGGTTATTGAGCGCACGCTTGAACTCCTTCATCGGGCTGAATGTGGGGTTGCCGGCCCGGTGATAAATTTCCCGCAGGGGGTCAAAGCCAAAATAGGCGTGAATCAGCGGTCCGTCCTTTCGCTTTGCCAGCAACCCCATCAATTTTGCCTGGTCTGGCAAGGGCGATCTATCCACCTTTTCATTCAGCCAGTGATCGAAGTCCACTGTCGCCGGCGCCAGCAGCAACGGATCGCGGCCCTGTTTCACCTGATCCTCGATCAAACGCGCGACGAGCTTGTGTCGATACAGTCTGAAAAGTGGAATCCAGCGGAGATAGGCGCCGATCTGATCCAGTCTGGAAAAGGATTTTGTTGCCAGACGTGTTGTGTCCAGCGGCGAAAGCGATTGCGTTCGCGGTGCATTTTCACCGATTGCGGCCAGGAAGGCATCGAGCTGCCGTTCGGCCCGGGATTTTTCACGGACGCCCATCGTGGCCAGGCCGCCGCCGGCATCCTCCTGCAATTGCTGGAGAAAGACTGCCGTTTGCGCCACAGCCTGCGCCTGCGCGGCCTCGTAGTCTGAAAAGACGCGCTTGCTCTTTTTCCTTCCCTCCAGAACCTCCATCTCTTCCCTGGCGGTGGGCGCCGAGCCGACACCCAAAAGATGCTGGGCGAGATCGATGAGAAAATCCTCGAGGTCCGGATCGCGGACTTTCATGATGTTGGTTTCCGTCTGCCTGGGATAATGCGCAAGAACGGAATGTTTGATGAAGCGGACCACCGGCAAATCCGATGCGTTGAACACATGGCAATGTGCGTCCACCAGTTGGCCGGTCATCGGCAAATCCGGATAGGTCCGGCACCCGGTCAGGGACAGTGCCGCCGTCGCCATGCCCAACTTCATGAATTCACGTCGCTGCATTTCGTCGTTCCCCATTTTTCGCTGTAAACTGTCTGCCCGCCCGTGCCGTTTCGCCTATCGATCGAAAACGACCGTGCCGACGTAATGGAAGCCGTCCATGCCCGCATTCGATCGGGTCAGGAACGACGTCGGGGAAACATTTTCAAAAACGGTCCGGTTAATCGCCTGCGCGACAGGCTCGGCTTCTCCGCCGGCATAAAACCCGTTGAGGATCGTCATGTTCTCCCGGTTGTCCTCCGCCACTTTTCGGTGGCCGGCCGACATGCGTCCTTCAAGTTCGGAAGGATCGGACATAATGTCGACGAATACGGACTGGGTCAGGGTCCTGGTCTTGTCGCTTGCGGTGATTTTCCCACCGATGAGTGCGGCTTCCGGCCCCTGGGCAAGGCCGGCATCATTCTTCAGCCCGGCAACGATGCCGCTCATCATCCCCCCGCCCGTATTGAAGGCCGGGCTGATGCAGGCGGCGTCAAAGGACTGCGGGTCGCAGTCGCGCAAACCAAGCAGGCTCCAGACAAATTCCGAGCAATAGCTCTCGAAGGGTGGGCTTGCCGTACCTGTTGCGACCTTTGCCAAATGCAATATTTCATCCCTGGGGGATGTGATATCGGGCCGTCCCCGCTTGTACATCGGCAGACCGTAATCGCTGAAAAAGCTGAAACGCCCCGGATGGCTGAGAACGAGCCTTGCCCATTTCTCGAGGTTGGTTTTCTGTCCATCCGTCAGCGCCGGCCGCAGGATATGGATCGAATCCAGATCGGCGTAGTGTTCAGGCGCATTGAGCGGGCTGCTATAGGAGATCGGCGACTCCAGCGTCATCACGAACCGATCATTTCCCTGGCTGACAATGAAAGCCATGGCGGAGTGCGAAATGCCCAATTGCATATGCGCGTAAGCCAGTGTCCTGTCCCAAAGCGGACGGAAACTCAATAGGATGTCGCCCGTTTCGACAAGGCCGGATTGCGCCAGATCGATTGCCGCCTGTTTTTTGGCTTTAACGGCCGCTCGCAGATGAAGAACCCTGAAGCCCATGTCTCCGGAACTTGCGGTTCTTTCACTGATCGTGACGTTTGGGTCTCGAGAGCCGGGAATCTTTGCCCAGCTTTGCCGCGGCGGCATCAGGAAAGCGGAGACGTCGAGAATATCGGTCTTGGCCGGCTGCTGCGCGGAAGACCCGCAGGCCGAGATTGCCAATGCAAGAACCGTTGCTGTGATGGTTGTTTTCATGTCTATTTCTCGGATGAGAATGTAATTTGATCGATATCCACCGTCGCGTCCCTGTTCCGTTCGACGATCGAGAGCGTCGCCTCGGAACTGACGCGGACAATGAAGACGGAAACGGCGTCAGGGGCCGGCAATTGTTCGTTGATGCCGCGGACGAGGCCGACAAAATCGATATTGCGGATACGGCCGGCGGGGTCGGTGCCGACAAGGACCGTTCTGGGTGCCGCCACGTCCATGACAAGTCCGTTCGAGACTAGGAGAGCGCCGAGCTCAGCGGAAAGATCGCGTTGCGACAGCGTTGCCAGAATGCCTGCAGTCGTATCGGAGATACGGCAGGGGAGAGGTTGATCCGGCAGCGCGCGGCAACGCGGCAATGACGGTTGCTCCAGCCTCGTGTCGGCATGCAGAGACATGGCATTGCCGAGCCATGACACAGCGGCTGGCTCGCGCAGCAGCGCAAATGCCAGTCCCACGCCTTCGGGATCGACATAATTCAACGTTAACTCCGCCGACGCGGTTACCGCCGCTCCGGCCAGCAGCATCAAAGCGGTTGCGGCTCCAACAAGACCTTTGCGCATAAGCGCCCCCCCCAATCCTTCACGCTGTCCGAGAATACGAAACAAGGCCCGCACGCCCGGGGCATTCTGTTCACCGCTACCCTCTTTCCGTTTCCTCGAGGGTGGAGAGATAGTGTAGCGACCTTTGACCCGGCACGAAGAAATAGCCGCCACCGCGCACCCGGACGAAATCGCGAATATTCGTCAGGTGCAGGGGGCCGCGCGGCGAAGGAATGGTGAGACGCGCAAGCTTGCGCGGCTTCCCGTCCTCTTCAACCCCGCGGCCGATCAGCGGATCGGCTTCGTTTTCCAATCCGTGGAACTGCCACGCCATCGCCCAGGTCTGCTGAATGAATTCGAATTGCCGTTCGATGTCGGCGTTCAGGCACATGAACAGCAGGCCGGGTTTCGTCGCCGTGGCATCACCGCTGCCCGCCGGACTGAAGCGGCGGCCGACGCGCAGGATGCGATGACGGTTGGTGATGGCGATCTCGTCGGCGGATTGAGGCAGCTTGCTGTCACGCGGATTGGCGCGCCGGATATGGGAACCGAACGGACAGCGCTCGCCGCCCGGGTCCTCGGCGCCGTAGAGGAATTCGTTGTCCGGCGGATGGTCCCGGTCATCTTCCGTCTTTCCCGGTCCGTAGGGATAACGCACCAGCGACGTCCCGTTTTTCCATCGCCCGACCATCTTGGCGGCGATCCAGTCTTGCCGTTGCGCCTGTTCGGTGATGGCGGCCGGAACGGCCGGATGTTTCTCGCAGGCCCTGGCCGCATCAGCGACGAAGCCGTTGAAGGTTTCGACATCCTGCTCCAGCTGGCGGATCACCAGGAAGGTGCCGTTGCGGCCGAAGTCACGGGCGGCGGCCTTGTCCTTGTCATCGGAGGCGGCGATGGGGCGCATCCGCGGCAACAGGCCCCCGGGGTCGGCGGCGGCGGCAATTGAGGGAGAAGGCGGAAAGAACCCTCTGCCGTCGGGATAACCGAGCAGGAATTCGCCGGGTTCGATATGGTGGATGGCGTCCGTTTGCCGCATCCAGCGCCGGGTGCCCCTGATGATCGGTTGGGAGACGCCATCGACGAAACCGAAAGGTTCGCGGGCGACGTTGATGCCACTCTCTCCCGCTTTCCGTTCCGGCAAGGGGTCAAGCGTGACGCGGTGTGCGACGCGGCCGTTCTCAGCGATGATATCCCGACTGAGCGCCTCGACGGCGGCCTCCAGCGTCGGCTGCGAATCCGCGTACACCAGCAGGGCTGCATCGACTGCCCGCTCCTGCGTGCCCCAAAGCCAGTCCTGCGGTTTGTCGTCGCCGGTGTCGGACAGGATGTTCGTGCGTGCCGGATGCGCCATGCCCATGGTATAGGCGATGGGGAAAGCGGCCCGGGTTTCTGCCGGAAGTCCAAGCTTCGTTAGCCCGCCGGCGGCAAGGCCGAGAACCACCACCTGCCTTGCGGGCGGCTGGTCGCCGAACGTGATGTGCGGGAGGGCCGTGCGCAGCCATGCACGCGCGCGTTCCGGATCGTCCGGCAGGTTCAGTGCAAGACATGCAGCGTGCGGGTGGCGGCTCAGCCCGCCAAACAGCAGCGCCTGTATGTCGGTGGTTTCGAGAAAGTGGTCGTCTCGCGCGCGGGAGCCGAGAAGGGTGAGCCATGTGGCGGCTTCCTCCTGCGTGGAGGCGGAGATGAGGTCATGCCTGATCTTGGCATTGGCGCGGATGCGGGCCGTGGTGAGGCCCGGATAGGCGCTGTACCAGAACCGGGTCGGCTGCTGCTGCCGTCGCGCCCAGCGTTTGAAGCGGTCGCCGTCGGTGGCGCCGTCCATAAACAGGTTGCGGGTACGCGGGAAACCTCTTGTGTTGCTCCACGCTGCCGTCAGACCCGCCGAAGCACGGGTGATGAAATCTTCAAGATAGCTTTCCCAGCTGCCGCCGTAGTTGGAGAAGAACAGCAGCTTGTTCGTGCCGGGCAAAAGCACCCAGCGGGCGAAATGGATGGTGCTCAATTCGCCGAGGAAGCCAGGGCGATAGGTGTGGGCCACCATCTGGCCTATGATCCAGAAGGCAAGCCTCAGCGTCAATATGCGCAGGCGCCCGGCCTGCATCACCGAAATGCCGGCGAGATGGTTCTGCGCCGACCAATTTTCATGCTGGATAATCTCCGCCAGCACGCTCGGGTCGGGCAGGCTGTCGTCCGGCTCGTTGCCTTTCTCCAACGCCCGTAACGCGCCGTAAAGCCAAAGCGTGACCGCCGCGAGTGCGAGAGCCGCGAGGAGGATTCCCACCAGCAGCGCAAGGATGCCGACCGTGATGCCGGCTGCGTAAAAGGTGGTCACGGCCGCCACGACGAGCAGGACTGCGAACAGGAGAAGGATCGGCCACAGAAAGGCAAGGACGGCCCGGCCGATCAGCATCGGCAGCGACCAAGGCTCTTCAGGCGCTTTTTCGCTTGGCAGCGGATCGGCGACAAGCAGCGGTTTGAGAGCCGGTTGCGCCTCGATATATGCGCGGACGCGGTGCAGCGTTGAAAGCGGAGGTTCATTGCCGATGGGATGCGCGTCGAAATAATCGCGCACCCCGCGGGCAAACGTGGCTTCACTGCGAATACGCGTCACGCTCATCTGCGGCGTGCCGCGGAACTCGATTCCCGCGACGCCGAACAACCCCAGGTGCGTGTGGATGCCGTGGCGGGACAGCAGCGTCTGGATGGATGGGAGAGGAGGGATCCCCGCCGTCTCGAACAGCGGTTTCAGCCATGGATCGAGCAGGCGCGCGACCCGCTGTATAACCTCGGCTTCGTTGTCGCCATCGGCATCGGCATCGGCATCGGCATTGATTTCGAAGACAAGATGGGTGTTCTCCCCGGCGTCGCCACGAACGACCGTGATGGTCATGAAATGGATGCCCTGTTCGCGCAAAACGTTCCGGATCGCGCCTCCGGAGCGCAATTCCGGCACGAGTTTCGCGAGGGCGTCATCGACGGCGCCGGCATGATCGCCGGGAAACGGGATCGCGCTGGTCAGCATGATCTGTTTCAGATCCCGCCACCGGCGCGGCAAAGACGGCTCTCCAGCGTGGATTTCCGGCATCTTGTCCCCTTTGACATGTCCATGCACTGGCGCGCTACGCGGCGGCCCATCCCTATGCCTCGACCGGATCAACGGCGTCGCAGGCGTCGAGATAGGCATCCGAAAAATCGCTCGAGAGTTCGATCCACATCGGCAGATGGTCGCTCATCTTGAAGGTCCGCCATGTCTTGTAGGCGCCCTCCGACCGCTCGGGCTGATATGTCAGGCGCTCATCCAGCCGGTAGACATGGTCGTAATAGTCGAAGACGCCCGCACCGCGAACATCGACCCGAACATGGCCGCGCTTGCGCTTTGGCTCCCAGAAGGCAATCTGGTCGTAGGCTTTGTCCTGCGGAACGTTCGAACCCGGGATCGAGCGGATCTGTTCCGGCACTTCGAAGCCGTTGGCTTCAAGGGCCTGCATCGTCTCGTGCTCGGCGCTGATGATATTAAAGTCGCCGAGCAGGCCGGTGAGGACGGTGTTGTCGGGATTGGCCTTCATTTCTTTTGCCGCACGCGCGCCCAGCGCCTCCGTCAGGCGGAAGATTTCGCGCTTGCGCTGCGCCAGCAGCTTTTCGTCTTCGTTGTCGCCAAAATAGATATGAACCGTCGCCAGGTCGATCTTCATCCACCCTGCCTGAAAGCTGACGATGAAGGGGGTGCGGGCAAACTGCTTGAAGCTTTCGTCCAGCGCCTCACCGGGGAAGCGGAGGCGGAAATTTTTGCCTTCGACGGTGTCCTGCGGAATGCCCAGGGCGACTTTTCCCTTGGTCCCGGCGGGGCGGCTCACTTCGGTTCCCTTGGCCACCGCCAGCGCGCTGCCCTTGGGCAGGGCGAGCCAGGTATCGGCGGGAAGGGCGATTTCGACGTCTTCCGTGAGTTTGATCGCGCCGTCGCTGCCGGCTTCCGACTTCGCGTCGTATATGCCTGACAGTTCCACACCGGCCGGCAGTTTCAACGCTATGCCGTTTTCCAGCTTTATGCGCTCCCCGAAACTCGCCAAGACCTTTCGTCCGTCGGGCAATGTCAGTTCGCCGGCGATGTTGCGGAAGCGTACGCGGTTGCGGTTGAAGAGAAAGACCATCCTCTCGCCGTTGCCTGCGCCGCCATCCGTGACGTCGGTTGCGATATAGTCCCAGTCCGGGCCTAAAATATCCCGCAGCTGGCGAAACTCGGTCATGTCGTCGCGCACCTCCTGGATGGCGGCGATATCGAAGTTCGAGATAATTTCCGCCATATAATAGAGCGGCTCGTAAGTCTCCCGTCCCCCGTGCTTGTTATTGCCGAATTCGCGAATGTTCCACGTCCCGATGCGGACGGTTGTCATCCGGTTGGTATCTTTCGGAAAATGCTCCGCCAATGCCTTGCGAAGACGGCGCAGCCCGACAATCGTGCGCTTGCGCATGATTTCCTGCGCCGATCCTGCGGGAAGCGCTTTTTTGAGGCGACCATAAAACGGCATGAAATCCCCCTCGACGTTCACAACCGGATCGTACAATCAATAAGTAAAAATACAAGGTGAGCGTGCGTTATTCTTGCTTGAGTAGTGTGCTCAATCGAGTTTTTCTGAAAAATCCCGTCGATGGTGTCGCAAGAAGCAGCATCTTGAATATCGATACAAGCAAATTTTCTGGCATGGACCGAGATTTTTTCACGCCATGGGCTAAAAAATAGTCGTCATGCCGATGATATTTGGCCACCGTAAGGAGCAGGTCAAATTTACAGAATGAAATTCTTGAAATTCATGGATGCAGAAAAATTTTATTTTCAAAATTCGTATGGCTATGTTGATAAAGCAGGTTATGATCGAGAATTTTGTGGAAACGGATTTTAAATGTACTGAAAAATTGCCATTTTTATTTGCAAATGATCGATTTTACCCTCGTAACCGCGTCAGCCGCGCGCTGCCAATCGAGATTAGGATATGGCGGTCAGAATATACGGCTTTGACGACAGACATCGCGGTGATTGAGGAGCGGCGAGGATGGTCATGAAAAATTCTCAAGCACCGCCATGAACGTATGACGGTCGCCTTGCCCCTCGGTCAGCCGCACCCGGCCTTCGATGTCGGCCAGATGATGATCCATCAACTGCTGCACCTTGGCGAGGTTCTTCTCCTTGAGTGCCGCGACGATGAGGCGGTGGTGATCGGCGCCGCAATCGTCATGTTTTTCCTCTTCGTAGAGCGCCATGACAAGCGAAAGACGGGCAACGATCTTCGACAGCATCTCGGTCAACACCGCGTTGCCGGCGAGTTCGGCGAGAACGATATGGAACTTGCCGGACAGCACGGTTTTCGACTTTTCGTCGCCGTGGTGGTGGATGTGTTCTTCCTCGTCGGTCAGCTTCTCAAGTGCATCCAGCTGCTCTGTCGTGGCGCGCATCATGACGAGCTCCAGAATGACGTGCTCGATCTTGCGGCGTGATTCAAAGAGGGCCTTTGCTTCCTCGATGCCGGGCTCGGCAACGAAGGTGCCGCGGTTCTTCTTGCGCTCGAGAAGATGGTCGCTTTCCAGAACGCCGAGCGCGCCGCGCACAACGGTGCGGCTGACGCCGAAATGATCGGCGATCGCATCCTCCAGAATCTTGGTGCCGGGTTTCAGCGCGCCTTCACCGATCGCGTTGGCAAGCGTCGTGCGGATGCGTTCGGAAACATCGTCATTATTGTTCTCGGCGGCATCGGCCGGCCCGCTTGCTTTTGGCGCAGCCCGGAGGCTTTGACGGCGCGTCTTCTTCATGTCTTGCTCCAGATGCAATCGGGCCATGCCGATCTGATTACTTTCATGAGAATATTCGTGCGTATATCCGAACCGCAGAAAAATACAGCCCATGGGCTTGTATTTGGTGGGGACTGGCGACCGTCGCCGCCAGTCGGTGTCTGGCGCTTTCAGGCTGCGTTTTGTTTCGCCATGGCCTGAGACAGGTGGATGCCGTTGTCGGCGCAGAGCGTCTCGATGTGCAGCGCCGAATTCCTGATGAATGCGATGGCCTGGGTGAAACCGTAAGACTGTTTCTCATAGGTTGGGTAACCGTACTGGCTGGCCTCGTAGCTTTCCCAATCGGGGATCTCGCCGCGGGACACGCGTGCTTCGAAGGCATCGACCATGGCGAGATAGGCTTCCAGCTCCTCGGCCGTCAGATCCGGATGGCTGGCGCGCCAGACCGGATCATGAAGCTGAATGCATTGGCGCGGATTGGCCCGGCGCGGCTTGTCCTCCACGGAGGCCGCCACCTCCAGCGAGAGGTTCAGCGCCGGATTGGCCTTGGCAAGAATTGGAATGATGGTCGAAAAATCCACGATGCCACGGCCGACGGGCCGGGTCTGGAAGTCGAAACCGCCGGGGGCACGCCCCACATAGGCGTCCTTGATATGTGTCTGACGGACATAGGGCGCGACCCGTTTGGCGGCGAAGACCGGATGTTCGGCGCGTTGCAGGCCGTTTGCCGTGTCGAACACCACGCCCATGCAATCCTCTCCCACGGTTTCGATCATCCGCAGAATCTCGAACGAGGTAATTTCGTCGTGGGTTTCCATGTTGAGGTGCACACCGTTGGCGCGCGCGACGGGCGCGAGCTTCAGCAGCACCTTTTCAGTCGCCCGCAATTGCTCGTCCCAGCTTACATCGGTGCGGAAGCGGTCGTTGGCCAGCCGTCCGCGATATTCGGACTTGAAGTTGCCGGGCGACACCCAAAGCTCACGGCAATCGATGGCGGCGCTCGCCTCGATCATGCGGGTAAAGCCGAGTATGATATCGCCGTCGCCAATGGCGCGGAATTCGGGCGCCTCGGCGCTGCAATAGGGATTGATCTTGCCAACCCCGCTTTCGAGATAAAGGCCGAGATCGTCAGCGCTTGCCCTGATATCACGCAGCGCGCCTGCGTCCAGCGTCGGGCTCATATCGAGAACCGTGCTGAAGAAAATGCCTCCAAGACCGAGTTCCTTGACATGTTCGAGGCTTTTGAGCGGGCCGCGCTTGCGGGCTTCAGGCAGTTTCTGTCCGTCGATACCAAGTCTCATGATTTGCTCCTTGATGTTTCCTGGTCGGATGCGCTGCGATGGCGATCCTGGTTGATTGGTGGATGTGTGGACGGGTGGATGGATTGGTGCTCAGTTGCGTCGCTGGCCGTCTTTGCGCGTATCCGCGTCGCGGCCTTTCGGTGCGAGATGTTTCTCGAGACAATGCTGGCCGATCGAAGCCACGGTGGTGATTGCGAGATACCAGAGCGAGGCGACGCACAGGAGTTCGATCACGAGGAAGTTGCGGGCGTAGATGGCTTGCGCCTGCGTCAGCAGATCCTGCATGCCGATGACCGAAACGATCGCGCTTGCCTTCAGCATGCCGATGGCCTGGTTTCCGGTGGGCGGCACGATCAGCCGAACGGCTTGCGGCAGAACCACTGTGCGCAATGTCTGCAGCGGTCTCAAGCCAAGCGATGAGGCTGCCTCGCGCTGGCCGCGGTCGACCGCCGTCAGGCCGCTGCGGATGATCTCGCTCATATTGGCCGCCTCGTGCAGACCGAGCGCAAGAAAACCGGCCAATGCCGGCGTGACGAGGTCGTTGACCGGTATCGAATAGGGGCCGATGCCGATTGCTGGCACGAAAAGCGCGATGTTGAACCAGAAGAAAATCTGCACGATCAGCGGCACGCCGCGGAACCACCAGACGAAACCGATGGCCATCGCCTTCAGCACGACGTTGTGGCTGGTTGCCATGATGGCGATGATGCAGCCGACGAGGATGCCTGCCGCCATGGCGCCGGCCGTCAGTTCCAGCGTCAGCGCGACGCCGTCGAGAATGACCGGATCGACCATGTAGCGTGGAATTTCGCTCCACTGAACGCTCTGGTTCCTGCCGATGACGACGAGGACGAGAGCCAGCGCGAGGATCGCGCTGGTTGCGGATGTGATTTGCCCCCACCGTATCGGCTTGCCGGCCGGTGGTTCGATGGCCATGCTGACGGGCTGAGCGAACAGGGCCATGGCTCAGTTCACCGGCATGCTGGCGGCATCGTTGAACTTCACGGTCTTTACGGCAAGCGGGCCGAGGCCCCATTTTTCCATGATCGCGCGATAGGCGCCGCTATCGACCATATGTTGCAGCGAGGCGATGACGGTGTCGCGCAGTTCGGGGTTGTCCTTGGCGGTCAGCATGCCGAGATAGCCGACAGCGAGGCGTATATCAGGCAGGGCCTCCAGGCCGACGCCCTTGCCGGTCTGGTTTGCGGTGGTGTAGACGCTTGTCGCATAACCGTTGACCGTCGCATCGGCGCGGCCGGTGCGGACAGCCTGCAGCACGTCCGGCATTTTCGGGATCGACATGATCTTTATCGGCGTCGAGCATTTTGCCGATGCGGCCTCGACCAGGCGCGCCTGGAACGTGCCAACGGGCACCGCGACCGTTTTGCCGCACAGATCCTCCATATTCCTGATGCCGAGCGGATTGCCCTTGATCGTCATGATCGTGGTCGCATCATACATATAGTCGATGACATCGACCTGTTTTTCCAGTTCCGCATCGTCGTTGATGCCGGAAATCGTCATGTCGAAACGCTTTGACAGAACGGCCGGCACGATTGCAGCGCCGGCGCCGACATTGGTCATCTGCACATCGACGCCGAGAATGACGCCAAGCGCCGCGGCAATGTCGGCATCGATACCGATCAGCTTGCCATCTTCCGCCTGAAAGCTGATCGGCGGCGTCAGATCGGTGGCGACCTTGATGGTCTTCCTGTCCCTGATGGCGGAAGGCAGGCCATCGGCCAGCGTCTGATTGAAAGCGACGCCGGGAAGCCTGGCGACATCGGCGTCCGGCGTCATTTTCATCGCTACCCCTTCCGCCGCCTGCGCAGAGGCGGAAAGCAGCAGGAAGGTGATACCGGTCAGGCAGTCTTTGAGACGTTTGTTGAAGCGGCGCATGGTGATCCCCTGTTATTGTGTGCGTTTGCGCTTATTAGGCAAGCAATCGGCGTGCCATGTGGGGTCTTGTTTATTTATTGCGTTGTTTTTAAACGGCTATTTTCAGGGGGCGAATATGTCGTGAAAATTTCGAACAAAGTTTCGCATGAATATTCGAAAATAAACTGATTAAAAAATCATCGGCTTCTGTGAATGTGTTGCGGGTATTGACGAATTTATCATTCAGGCATTTGAATTTATTGTGCTTTATCTGAATTTCGAATGCTGTTTCGATTGTCGGAATTTCCTGGCTCAGCCCGGAAAACATGCCCCGTGCCCTCAAATTGATGGAAGTCGCTGCTTAATGAATGAGCGAACCTGGCGAAAATTGAACAGATTTTAAGTTCGGATATTAATTCGAATGAATATTATTATTTCTGTTCGAAGATAATAAAAACATAAATTTTCATTTTAAATCATATTGTTAATTAAATTATTGCCGATCAATCTTCGAGATTGGCACGCGGCTTGCAGCATCCTCGGCATGACCCAGATACAATTCAAAATCGCCGACCGACCAGATCACCGCCTCATGCCTGGCAGTGTTTCAAGTCCGGCGTGGTGCGAAGGAACATTCATGTCAGAGGCATCGACGCCGGCAGATGGAAAGCAGCTCAGTGTCAAAGGCCTTACCCATAGTTATGGCGGGCAGAACGCGATCAGCGATATCAGCTTCGATATCAAGGCGGGTGAGATCGTCGCGCTGCTGGGGCCGAGCGGTTGCGGCAAGTCAACGGTTCTGCGCGCCATAGCCGGGCTGATCCAGCCGAAAAGCGGCAGCCTGCGGCTGGGCGACCGCTATCTCGCCAATATCTCGGCACGATCCCGTGGCATCGGCATGGTCTTCCAGAACTATGCGCTGTTCCCGCATCTCACCGTGGCGGAAAACATCGCATATCCACTTTCCTGTCAGCAGATGCCGAGGGCGGAGCGGAAGGCGCGTGTGGAGGAGATGCTCTCGCTGGTACGCCTCGATGGATATGGAAACCGGTTGCCGCGCGAGCTGTCCGGCGGGCAGCAGCAGCGGGTCGCGGTTGCCCGCGCCATTGCCGGGCGACCGTCGCTCCTGTTGTTGGACGAGCCTTTCGGCGCGCTCGACCGGGCGCTTCGTTTTGATCTGCAGGTCGAGCTTTTGCATCTGCAGAAAACCCTCGGCATCACCACGCTCATCGTCACGCATGATCAGGAGGAGGCGCAAAGCCTTGCCGGCCGGCTTGTCTTGATGAACAGGGGCCATGTCGAGCAGATCGACACGCCAATGGCGGTCTATGACCGGCCCAAGACGCTCTTCGTGAACACCTTCATCGGCCAGGCCAACGTGATGCATGGGACGGTCGAGCGTCTGGATGCCGCGGCAACGACCGTCGCGCTGACGGGCGGCAAGGCTCTCGTGCTGCCGCGTCGCCTGAATTTTACGGCGGGTTCCAAGGTCAGCATCACTTTCCGCCCGGAAGACGTCCGCCTGCAGACGAGCCCGGGCGTATCCTCGCTCCCGGCCCGATTGACGGTGTCCGTGCCGCTTGGGCCGACGCTGGTTCACGATCTCGTCCTCGAGGACGGGACCGGTCTGCGCGCTTCGGAAGTTCGCGGACCGTCCACATTCATTCCCGCGCCCGGAGCACAGCTCTTTGCCGAGATCGACACCGGCAGGTGTCACGCCTTTCCGAGCGAACCGGAAGCATCAGGTGAATAAACAACAACGAAGAGGTGAACAGATGAAAGACTTTGATATGACGCGCCGCCGTTTCGGGCTTCTCGCGGCCGGCGCCGCTGCCATCGCCACGCTGCCCCTGTCGGCCCGCGCCGCTGGTGCCGCCGCCGTCGCGGCGGCTTTTCCCGGCAACTGGGAGGACGGTTACCGCACGGTTCTGACCCCTCTCGTGAAAGCGGCGGGCTTTGACCTGACCGTTGCCCCGGCCATGGCGCAGGATCAGCTTGCCAAGGTCATGGCAAGCCCCGGCAACCCGCCTTACGACACGCTTCTGATGTCGCCCGGCCAGATGGCGGTCGCCATCGAGAATGATCTGATCCAGAAGATCGACCCGTCGAAACTGAAGAACTGGGCCATGCTCGACACGGCCTTCCAGGGCGAATATGGTCCGACCGTCACGATCGAAGTCAACGGCATCGCCTATAATCCCGATCTTGTTCCGCGTCCGAAGGGATATCGCGATCTCTTTGAAAATCCCGCCTATAAGGGCAAGGTCTCCTGGACCGGCTTCGGTTCCAACACCGCCGTCATGGCCTATACCCAGATCGCCAGGATTTTCGGGTCTGGCCCGACGGACATGGACGCCGTCTTCAAGCTCTTCAAGGATAATCCGGAGCATCTGAAGGGCGTCGTCGACAGCACCAACCATCAGATGACGCTGTTCCAGCAAGGCGAGATTGCCGTCTTCATGTGCTCCACAGGCAATGTCGCGCGCCTTAAATCGATGGGTCTCAAAGCCGAGTTCGTGCAGCCGGAAACGGGTTCGCCGGCGGCCCCCGTCAACATTCATCTGACCAAGGGCGCAAAGAACGTCGATGCGGCCTACGCCTATATGGACGCCGCCATTTCGAAGGTGGCGCAGGATCAGCTGAAGCTGCCGCCGCGGGAAATGTTCCCGACCAACAGGGACGTCGCATTGACGCCCGGCATCGAGGCCTATGTGACCCGCGAACAGCTCGCCAGCCTCGTTTATCCGGATTGGGCCGCCATCAACAGCAACCGCGCCGACTGGATCCGCCGGTTCGACGCCCTGGTCGCCGGCTGAGGGTGCAAGATGAAGGCGAGCGGCTTTCCATACGTTGTCCCGATGCTGTTGTTGTCGGTGGCGTTTTTTGCAACGCCGCTCGCCGTTCTCGTCGGCTTCAGCTTCGTGGGTGCCGAGGGGTTTTCCCTTGAGCACTACGGACGTTTTCTCGGGGACGCGTTCAATTTCCGCGTTCTCGTCAACACGGCCCGGCTGGGTCTGGAAACCGTTATCGGCACGACGCTGCTCGGCGTGCCGATAGCGCTTCTTTACTGGCACAGCGGCAAGACCGCGCGCCAGGTCATCATCTTCCTGACGCTGATCCCGATGCTGACCAGCAACGTGGTTCGAACCTTCGCCTGGATCGTCATTCTCGGGCGGCAAGGCCCCATCAGCGAGGCTCTGATGGCGCTCGGTCTCACGGGCAGTCCCATCAGCCTGATGTTCACCGAGCTTGGGCTGGTCATGGCCATGTGCCAGATCGACCTTCCGCTGGTCATCCTGCCCCTGGTCGCCATCCTGTCGCGTACGCCCGTGCAGTTTACCGAGGCGGCGCAGGTATCCGGCGCTGGCCCCTGGCGCATTCTGGTCACCGTCCTGTTGCCGCTGATGCTGCCTGGTCTGCTGGCGGGCTGGATTCTGGTGTTTGCCAGCACCAGCAGCTCCTTCGTCACCCAGGCCGTTATCGGCGGCGCGCGCAACGTGTATGTCCCGCAGCTCATCTATCGCGAGGTCGGCACGCTTTTCGACTGGCCCATGGCGTCGGCGATAGCAGTGGTTCTGCTGTTATCCACCGGTTGCCTGCTGGTCGCTCTTACCATGATTTCCCGCCGCAGGAGGCTCGTCGGCCATGCGTGATCATCGCGAAAATCCGCTTCCGGCGTTTCTTTACAAGGCATTCGTGTTCGGTTTCGGCGGCCTGAGCGTGATCTATCTCATCGCGCCCATCATCATTGCGCTGACGATGTCGTTCACGGCCGGGCAGACACTGAAATATCCGCCCGAAGGCTTCTCCTTCCGCTGGTACGAGGCCCTGCTTGATCCGGCGCGTTCGGCGACGGAGCATATCGCGGCGGCAAATTCGCTGAAGATCGCCGGGCTTGCGGTGCTGGGTTCGCTGCTGTTTGCCGTGCCCGCCACGATCGGCATGACGCGCATGAGACGAGGCGCGGTCGGCGCGATCGAGCCGATTCTTCTGGCGCCGCTGGTCCTTCCCAGCCTCGTTTATGGTCTGGCCGCCCTGATCGTTGCAAATTTCGTCGGTTTCCAGCCGTCGCTCTGGCTCACGGTCGTCGGTCACATTGTTGTCTTCGGGCCGCTGATGTATCGCGCCGCCTCGGTCGTTGCGCAGGGCATCAATCCGTCGCTGGTGGAAGCGTCAGCGGTAATGGGGGCGAGCTGGTTTACCACCTTGCGGCGGGTCATCCTGCCGTTGCTGATGCCCGGCATTCTGGCCGGCGCGTTCCTGGTTTTCATCCAGTCGCTCGATAATGTCTCCGTCTCGCTTTTCCTCGCCGACGCGCAGACGACCGTTCTGCCGTTGCGCATGTTTGCTCTCATCGAGGAGTCGCTCGATGTCCGCGTTGCGGCGATCTCGGGAATTCTGATCGGCTTCACGCTGGTGGTGATGCTCGTTGCAAGACGGGTGTTGGCGCCACAGAGGCCGGCCTGACCCAATCTCACAAAAAATGCAGGAAGGAACACCCATGAACATACGTGCAACCAAAACAGGCTCCTATCGCGTCGGGTCGCTGCTGGCGGATTTCCAGCCGGATTTCGATTTCGCCGCGCCGCTTCCCCTGCCGGTCGAGGAGTTCGAGGATCGTCTGCGCCGTATCCGCCGCCAGGCGGTGGAAGCCGGCCATGACGCGCTGATCGTCCATACCGGCGGCGTCGGCTGGTTTCACACCTCCAACCACTATCTGCGCTATATCTGCGACTGGATGCGCGAGGGCGTGCTGATCATTCCGACGGATGCCGACAAGCCGATGGTGCTGCTGTCCTTCTTCACCCAGTCCGTACTTCTGCCGCCGGGCGGCGAGCCGGTGCTGGTGGAGGACATCTGGCAGATCGGCCCGATCGGTCGCGAATATGCCGACCGTCCGGGCGACAGCATCGTCAGGACGGCGGAAAAATGCGCCGAACTGCTGGCCGGAATGGGCCTGTCGAAGGCGCAGATCGGCCGCATCGGCGATCGCACCTCGCTGGCCTTCTGGGCGGCTCTCGACGAGCTCATGCCGAAGAGCAGGTTCGTTGCCGACAATGCCATTCTCGACCGGATGCAGAAGGTGCGTTCGCCGCGCGAAATCGAGATGTTCCGCGCCGCCGCCCAGTTGGTCAGCATCGCCACCCAGGCCGCCTACCATGTCGCCAAGCTTGGCGTAACCGACCATGAAATCTATGCCGCCTTCACCCAGGCGCAGCTTTCCTTCGGTGGCGAGACCGGCGACGGATATCAGATCGGCATCAACGAGTTCGGCACCCATTGCGGCAAGCCTTACGGCCATGTCGTGCGCTCCGGCGATCTCATCAATCTCTACATCTCCAATGTCACCTATCGCGGCTATACCGCTCAGACCGCCCGCATGATCGCCGTCGGCGGCATCACCGAAAGGCAGGAAGAGGTGCTGGCCGCCTGTACCGAAGGTGTGAAGCGAGCCGAAAAGCTGATCCGGCCGGGTGCTCTGATGCGTGACGTCAACAATGCGGCTTTCGAGCCGATGATCGAACGCGGCATGCTGGCCTCGCCCGAGGCGCGGACCATGCCCTATAACTGGGCGCCGATGGAGGATGGCAGCGCACGCCTCGTCCCACGCCAATATGTCAGGAACATCGATTGGGAAGCGCAGGGCCGCAGCCTCATGCACGTCTATCCGGCAGCGCATGGGCCGCACAACCCCAATCTCGGCCATTCCGTCGGCATGGCCGGCGGCCAGAACAGCTTCAATATCTCGTCGCATAATTACGACCGCATGGAAGAGGGCATGGTTTTCGTGCTGCATACGCAATGGCTGGAGCCCCTCTCGGCCGGCTGCAATGTCGGCGACATGTATGTCGTCACCCGCGACGGTTTTGAAAATCTGAGCCGTCACACACCGCTTGAAACCCACCGCGTCGCTGCCGAGGCCTGAGATGACCACCATCCCCGCACATACCCATTTCGATTTCGCCAAGCTCAACGAGCGGGAGCGCTACAAGATTTTGATCGGCACGGTCATTCCGCGCCCCATCGCCCTGGTGACGACCGTGAACAAGCAAGGCCAGCCGAATGCCGGTCCGTTCAGTTTCTTCAATGTCCTGACCCATGATCCGGCCATCGTTGCCATCGGCGTCGAGAATTATGCGGATATGCGCTTCAAGGACACGGCCCGCAACATTCGCGAGACCGGCGAATTCACGGTGCATATCTGCGACAATGCCCTGGTCGACCAGATGGAGGTCTGCGCCATCAAATTCGGCCCGGAGGTGGATGAAATGGAAGAGGCGGGCCTTGCTACCGTGCGCGGCCAGATGGTCCGCAGCCCGCGTATTCTTGCCGCCCCCGCGGCGCTGGAATGCCGACGTCATACCACGCTGCAGGTCGGTCCGGCCCGGGAGATCATCCTGGGCGAAGTTGTCGGCGTCTTTGTGCGCAGCGATGCGGTCAATTCTTCGAACCTGCATATCGACCAGCATCTCATGGATGCGGTGGGCCGCATGGGCGGGCACACCTACGCCCGCACGCGCGACCAGTTCGACATCAAAACCCTGACGGAAGAAGAGTGGCGTCTGCGCAAGAGGGCTGCGAAGTCCGCCGCAATGTGAAATATCCGGGACCGCGCGACACTGTGAAGACGTCGGATGCGGCCGGCAACGCCGATATCGGGCGATAGACCTCTCCGAACCGCACCTCGGCAAGACGGGCCAGTCGCGCGCGGCTTCCCGGAACGAAGGCCTCCGCACATCGAGGAGGCCATTCAATTTTTCCGGGCCGCCCCGTCAGAAGGCCCGGATTACATACAACTGTCACCAACCGCTGTTACTGCATCAGGTCATCCGAATGAATAAAGGAAGTCATTCGAATGATTAAGGCGAATGAGGATGCGGTGGTCCGCTCCAAATGGGGGCAGTGGCAAAATGTGGAAGGTCTGTTGAACCGGGAGATTACCTCCGGGGCGCTTCCGGCAGGAGCCCAGTTGCCGACCGAGGCGGAAATGATGCAGCGTTTCGGTGTCGGCCGTCACACGGTGCGCCGGGCGATTGCCGAATTGGCGACGGCCGGCAAGGTGCGGGTTGAGCAGGGGCGCGGCACCTTCGTCGAACAGCAATCCGTCATCCGTTACAACATTGCGCGGCGCACGCGCTTCAGCAAGAACCTGAAGGAGCAGGGGCGCGTTCCTTCCGGATTGCCGGTCGAGGAGCTTGAGATGGCGGCTCCCCCGGTCGTGGCGACGGCATTGCATATCGCCGAGGGCGATGCGGTTTACATGATCGCACGCCGCGGTTTTGCCGATGATGCGCCGATTACCGTGAGCCGTGCCTATCATCCGGTCGCACGCTTTCCGAATATGCATATCCGCCGCCGGGACGGTGTGTCCATTACCGAAATCTACAGGGATTTCGGCGTTCAGGACTATCTGCGTCATCGCACGACCATCTTCACCCGCCTGCCGATCGGTGAGGAGGCGCACATGCTCGCGCAATCCCAGGAACAACCGGTGCTGGTCGTCCGGAAGGTCGATGTCGACATGCAGGGAGGTCCTATTGCTTATTCGGAGGTCGTCTGGGCCGGCGAGCGTATCCAGTTCGTGGTCGATTACGACGAGGCGTCCGGCAATCCGACCGGAGGCGCTTGAAACAGTTGCGGCAAGACACGGGGGAAACAGGCGGTCAAAGCATCGCACACCCTGGTTTCGGGCAGAAATATACGCGCCAAATGCGCGCGGTTTGAGAGGAAGACGGATGAAGAGCGGCGCGGAAACGGAGACGATCATCGGCAGTTATCGCCATGACGAGGTCCTGCGCATTCTGGCCGGCCTATCCGTCGACGTTTTCGGGCGGCGAACAGCAGAAGGTCAATCTGGCACGGGCGCTGATCCTGCTGCTGCTTCTCGATGAGCCGACGGCTTCGCTCGACGGCATGGCGCGCAGGGCGCTGGTGGAGCGGCTGGCCGAACTCAAGGCGGCCGGTGTCGCGATGATCGGCATGTTCCATCATCAGGAAGATGTTGCCGGCCTTATCGACCGGGAGATACAGTTGGAAACAATCAGAATTGCGGATGAGGTGGATGAACATGTGGTTGAGTAATTTTGAGATCGTCCTGAAGGATCGCATCATCGAGCGGGGGTCCTTGAGAATTGAAGACGGGCTGATCGCGGAAATCAGCGACAGGCCCGTCGCCAATGCGGCGATAGACGGCGAAGGGCGGCTGTTGTTGCCCGGTTTCATCGACATGCATGGCGACATGATCGAAAAGGAGATCGAACCACGCGCCAATGTCCGCATGCCGCTTGAACTCGGCATATACGATCTCGACAAGAAGCTGGCGGCGAATGGCATCACGACGGCCTATGCGGCGCTCGCTTTCACCCCGACGACCTACGGTCATGTCCGCTCGGTGGAAAATACGACGGCAATCATCGATGCGCTCGTGACGATGCGCAATGAATTGCTGGTCGATCATCGTGTGCATGCCCGCTTCGAGGTGACCTTCCCCTCGGCCGTCACCGTGGCTGAACGGCTGGTGCAGAGCGGTGTGCTTGGCCTGATCTCGTTGATGGATCATACGCCGGGGCAAGGCCAGTATCGCGACCTCGAAATCCATACCCGCAATATGGCGAAGACAAGGAACATCGATTACGCCACGGCCGTCGAAATGGTCAAACAGCGCATCGCGGCGCGTGAAGCGCATGGCGATACCATGGATGTCGTCACCGGCCTTGCGGAACTCGCCCGCGCCAACGGCGTCGTCATCGCGTCGCATGATGACGACAGCCTGGAAAAGGTCGCGCTGCTGCATGGTCTGGGCGCGGCAATCAGTGAATTCCCGATCACGCTGGAGGTGGCCGCCGAAGCCAGGCGTCGCGGTCTGGCAACGGCGATGGGCGCGCCCAATGCCCTGCGCGGGCTGTCTTATTCCGGCAATCTGTCGGCGCGGGAAGCCTTTTCGGCCGGCGTGCTGGACATCCTTGCCAGCGACTATCATCCGTCGGCGATCTTGCCCGCCGTGCTGGCGCTTGCCGATATGAGCGAGGGCGGGCTGCCTGCCTCGGTTGCGCTTGCAAGCGCCAATCCCGCTGCCGCGCTGGGTCTCAAGGACCGTGGCCATATCGCCAAGGGGCTGAGGGCCGATCTGGTCATCGCCGAGCGCGGCAAGATGGCGCGGCTTCGGGCGACGATCCGCGGCGGGCGCAAGGTCTGGTCGGACGGCGCCATCGCGATGGCTGCGAAAGCCGCTGCCTGACGGCAACGATCCTTCCGATGACGGCCTCCACCATTTCGGGGACGGTTGCTCATATGCCGTAAGACCCTAGGCGGGACGGTATGCGGGTTCATGAGTGCCGAACCCGCGGATGGCCATGCCTTCAGGCGCTCCCCGTCCGAAGTCTGCGCGCATTTCATCCGGGGCGCCGAAGGCGAGATTGTCGTTTTCACACCGGCGGACGTCGATCCGTTCGCAGGCGGCTTCGTGACAGATCGTCACGGATGGAGGTTGCCGCCGTTGCCGCACCATCGGTTTCGGGCGACAGCCACTTGTTTCGTCAACATCTTTTCCAGCCTGGGGCGTGTCTGCGCCCCAGCCTCCGTCACGCCATGTCGGTATGACCGCAATGTCCCGGTTGACGACACGAATAAGAGCATTGACTTTCGTGAAATATCACAACATTCTAGTTAGTGGATGAGGAGGCATGTCCGGCGGTGGAGGAAACGTCGGCCGGGCATGCGTATAGGATGGAGGATCCAAATGGCTTATCTGCATTCAAGACGTGGAATTGTTCGCGGCGTGCTGGCGTCCGCGCTTATGGTGTCGGCGCTGTCGGGCACAGCCTTCGCGCAGCAGGCAAAAGATAAAATCACATTTGCTGCGGCGATGTTCTCCGAGGCGGGCCGCGGCGACCGCGCCAAGGCGTGGGTTCAGAAATTCAACGACAGCCAGGACAAGATCGAGGTCGAACCGATCGCGATCCCGTTCTCCAGTTTCGCCAACACCGTCTTCACGCAGATGGGCGGCGGCGGCGGCCCGGATCTGGTCCGTTTCGACCAGATCGACTATTTCGCGGCCGTGCCATCGGGGCGGGTCCTTTCCCTCGACGGTCTTATCGATCCTTCGCAATATAAATTCATCGGCCCGGACAAATATCTCGCCGTAAACGGCAAGCGTTATGGCGTGATCTTCGATTCCACCGGTTATGGGCTCCTCTATAATAAAGATATCGTCAAGGGCGCGCCGCCCACGACATTCGAGGATTTCCTGAAGGTCGCCAAGGAAACGACGGGTGACGGCAAATATGGCTATGCGTACCGCGCCACGATGGCCGAGCGAGCCGGCTTCTGGCAGGACGTCTGCAATTTCGTCTACGGATTTGGGGGACGCTGGAGTGACGCCGACGGCAATCTGACGGTCAACAGCCCCGACGTCATCAAGGGCATCGAGGCCTATAAGGCGGTCTACGATCTCGACGTCATTCCGAAAGGCGCCGATGCGGCCACCTACCGGCGCATGTTCTGGGAAGGCAAGATCGCAATGAACGTCGACAATGGCGGCGTTGCGGCAATCTTCCACCAGAATTCCCCGAACCTTCCCTTTGCGGCCGCTCCGTCGCCTTTCCCGACACCGGCGCAGGGCCTGATCATGACCATGCTGTCGATCAACGCCAATACCAAGCACAAGGAGGCGGCCGTCACCTTCCTGAAATGGGCGCTGCAGCCGGAAAATCAGCAGGGCCTGCAAAAGGCCATGGGAACCATCGTCGGTACGGTGACTGAATATTCGGCCGAGGATCTGGCGGCGCAGCCCTGGCTTAGCGTTTATGACAAGCAGGTTGAAACGGCGGTCCCGCAACTGGTCATGGGGCTTGAGACCAAGACGCCGGAAATCCAGCAGATCGTGCTCGAAAGCGTGCTGAAGGTTCTTCAGGGCGGGCAGGATCCGAAGGAAGCCATGGATGCCGCGCAGCGGCTGATCGAGCGGCGGGTGCTGCGCCGCTGATGCGGCGCAGACTTCGCCTGCAATTTTCAAAGAACGAGTCATGTCGATGCGATCATCCGGTTCACGAAGCGGGATCGAGGGCAGCCGGTGGACACCCTATTGGTTCGCCGCGCCTGTCGCCCTTTATCTCCTGCTGTTTCAAATCTATCCCTTGCTGCAGGAGTTGAAGCTCAGCTTCACATCGACTTCGCTGCTGTCTCCTGACGACCAGCTCTTTGTCGGTTTCGAAAACTATCTGTATATTTTCGAGACCAGCGATTTCGCCCAGGTTCTCTGGGTCACGCTGATCTATACGATCCTGTGCGTTGTACTGGCGATCGGTTTCGGCCTCGGTACGGCGCTGCTGCTCAACAACCCCTTTACCGGGCGCGGCATTGCCCGCGCCCTGGTTACGGTGCCCTGGGCGGCGCCGCCAGTGGCCGTTGCGCTGATCTTCACCTGGATGCTCAATTCGCAATATGGCGTGTTCAATTATGCGCTACGGGTGCTGGGTCTGCCGTTTTCCGGTGAGAACTGGCTGGACAATCCGTCGCTTGCCCTGCCGGCCATCATGATCACCACCATCTGGCAGATATTTCCGTTTTCGTCCGTCGTCATTCTGGCAGCCCTGCAGGGTGTTCCCTCGGAAGTGCGCGAAGCTGCGATCATCGATGGCGCCGACCGCTTCAACGTGTTCAAGACGGCGGTCTGGCCGACCATCCAGCCGACCGTGCTGCTGCTCGCCCTGTTCGTCACCATCTGGTCGCTGCGCCGTTTCGATCTGATCTGGCTGATGACACAGGGCGGGCCGATCGGCGCGACCAATACGCTGGTGATCGAGCTTTACCGTCAGGGTTTCGTCTATCGCGAGCTTGGCAGTGCGGCATCCATCGGCATGGTCGGCCTGGCGATCGCGCTTGCCGTGACAATGATCTACTTCAAGATATCGCAGCGTGCCGAACGGGCGCAGGGGAGACGCGCATGAAAACCTCTCCCTGGCAGCACGGCCTGCGCATGATCAGCGTCCTCGCCCTTCTCGGCGTCGCCGTTTTCCCGATCTATTGGATGTTCGTGACATCGCTCACCACGTCTTCGGAGCTTTTTGCCGCAACCCCGCAATTCCTGCCGTCTCTTTCGGAACTCAATGTTTATCAGGACGTGTTCAAGACCATACCGGTCGCGACATGGCTGAAAAACAGCGTGATCGTTGCCTCCGGCACCACGGTGCTCAGCATTGTGCTGGCGATCCTGCCCGCCTACGCGCTTTCGCGGTTCAGGTTCTTCGGTCTCGCGCTTCTCGGCTTCGTGCTGTTTGCGACCCAGATGCTGCCCGAAGCCATGCTGGTCGTGCCGCTTTACGCCATCTTCGGCGACCTTGGGCTGCTCAATACCCTGACCGGCCTGATCCTCGCCAACACCGCCTTCACGGTGCCGGTCATCGCCTGGATCCTCAAGGGGGCCATCGACGCGGTGCCGATCGAGGTTGAGGAGGCCGCCCGTATGGAGGGGTGCTCCAAGCTCGACGTGGTGCTTCTGATCGTGGTGCCGCTGATCGGGCCGACGCTTGCCGCCGCCTCGGTCATCGCCTTCTTCAACGGCTGGAACGAATATGTTTTCGCCCAGACGCTTATCAGCAGCGAAAGCCTGCGCACCGCCTCGGTCGGGCTCGCCGGTTTCGTCGGCGAATTGTCGACGCCGGTCCATTCCGTCATGGCGGTCGGCTTCATCTACACGCTGCCTGCTGTCCTGTTTTACCTGCTTGTCCAGCGTTACGTCGTGGCCGGAATGACGGCCGGCAGCGTCAAGGGCTGATAAAGGATTTTTGAAATGGCATCCATTACCCTGAAGAGCGTCAGCAAGAGTTTCGGCGCGAAGGAAGTTATCAATAATATCGATATCGCCGTTTCCGATGGTGATTTTCTGGTCCTGCTCGGGCCTTCGGGCTGCGGCAAGTCAACGCTTCTGCGCATGCTGGCAGGCCTTGAGAGCATTTCCGGCGGAGAAATCCTGATCGGCGATCGCCGCGTCGATAATCTGCCGCCAAGCGATCGCGACATGGCCTTCGTCTTTCAGTCCTATGCGCTCTATCCGCATCTGACCGTGCGGCGGAACATGACGTTTCCACTGGTGATGAAACAGTTCCGCTGGTGGCATCACCTGCCGATTATCGGCGGCCTTGCCAAGCGCCGGATCGAGAATTCGCCGCAGGTGAAGGAAATGGTGCAGCGCAACGCCAGGATACTGGGCCTGACCGAGATGCTGGACCGGTTTCCGCGCACTCTCTCGGGCGGTCAGCGCCAGCGTGTCGCGCTGGGCCGGGCGATGGTGCGGCAGCCCGAAGTTTTCCTGATGGACGAACCGCTCTCCAATCTCGACGCCAAGCTCAGGACGTCGATGCGGGCGGAAATTTCCAAGCTGCATGCCGATATCGGCGGCACATTCGTATATGTGACCCATGATCAGGTTGAGGCCATGACGATGGGAAGCAAGATCGCGCTCATGCGCAACGGCGTCGTTCAGCAATTCGGGTCCTCCCGCGAAATCTACAGCGATCCGGCCAATACCTATGTCGCGCGCTTTATCGGTACACCGCCGATGAACCTCATCGAGGCCGATGCCGCAAGCGGTGTCGTCAGTGTGGGCGGCGTTGCGCTTGCCTTGCCGCAGGAATTGTCGGCGGCGGTCAGGGCAAACGGCAAGGTTCTGTTCGGCATCCGCCCGAATGCGGTCAAGCTGACGTCTGAGCTTCAGCCGGGCGCCGTCGAGGGCACGGTAACGCTGGTCGAGCATATCGGCGCCGAATCCGTCATCGCGGTGACGCTTCGCAATGCCCGCACGGCGCATCGCGAGGAAGGCGAGCTGGACGCCGTCATGGTCACCGAGCAGGGTTATACCGCGCTCAAGGTCGGCGATCCGGTTTCGCTGGCCTTCAACCCTGATGAAGCCGTTCTGTTTTCGCCTGAAACCGGTCTGCGGCTGCGCCCTTGATCCTTGGAACCGGAGCCGGATCATGAACCACGCAAGCTGCGATACGTCAAAGCGAGATCAGCGATTCCAGACTGGAATCGAGAATCGACGGATCGATATCCCTCTCAAGGGCATCGAACATCCGGTCAACGTAGTCGATCAGCTGGTCGGACGCCTCGACGGCCAGTGCGACATTCCGCTTGGCGATCGCCTCGAGTATGCCGATATGGCTCTGGATGCTTCCGGCAAGGCTTTCCGCACCGCCGATATTGCGGTGGTGGATAAGGCCGATCCGCCGGAACAGCGTATGAAGCGGCCGCAGCGTATGCTCGAGGAAAGGCTCCCCCGCCGCCAGCAGGATCAGCCTGTCGATACGGCGGTCGAAAATATTGAAGTCGCCGATCGCCATCGTGTCGCGCTGGTCTTTGAGAATGCGGGTGATGTGCAGCATCTGCGAGCGGTGCGTGGACGTCGAGTGTTCGGCAGCCAGGGACACGACGAAGCGCTCCAGGTCGCGCCGCAAACGCAGAAGCATCCGCTCGCGGGCAAGGTCGATGGGCGCGATCTGCAGGCCGTGACGCGGTTGAATGATCACGAGCGTATCGGCGGCCAGCCGGCTGACCGCCTGATGCACGGGTGTGCGGCTCAATCCGGTCTCTCTCTGGAGGTCCTGAATGGACAGAAAGCGGCCGGGCTTGAGCTCACAGGTGATGATCAGGTGCTCGATGCGCTCATAGGCAAGCTCCGTCAGGTTGACACTGTTGCGTCTCTTCTTCTCCTGCGGATTGCCGTCTTCATCTTTCGTCCCGTTCTTGTCTTCACCGGCCATGTTTCATTCCTCAAGATTCTGCCTGACGTTACCGTTCCGTCTCGTCAGTTGCAAAATGCAATGACAGGAAATTTCTCAATATTTCAGATTTCCAGAATTTTCAAAGGAAGTGCCGGCATGGCGGGGACGCTTTTCGCCGGCGGGCGGCACCATCAAACCAGGACATGTCGCGTTTGAAGGCGGCTCAGGCTGCGTCAGGGCGAAATCAGGAAGGACAATTCGATGTTAGGCGTCATCATTCACGCTGCGAAGGATTTGCGGATCGAACCCGTGGAGAGTATCGCGCCGGCTGCCGGTCAGGTGCAGATCGCCGTCAAGACCGGAGGCATTTGCGGTTCCGATCTCCATTATTACCTGCATGGAGGCTCCGGCAGCATCCGCGTGCGTGAACCGATGGCGCTCGGTCACGAAATGGCTGGGATCATTGAGGAATGCGGTGCCGGTGTTTCGCATCTGGTGCCGGGCATGCGGGTGTCGGTCAATCCGAGTTCGCCCTGCTACGCATGCGAATATTGCCTTCAGGGCGCCCATAACCAGTGCATGCACATGCAGTTCATGGGCAGCGCCATGCGCCTGCCGCATGCGCAGGGCGGTTTTCGCCAGAGCATCACCGTCAGCGCCGCCCAGGCTATTCCGATCGCCGACACCGTCACCATGGCGGAAGCGGCCATGGCTGAACCGCTTGCGGTTGTCCTTCACGCCATGAAACAGGCGGGACCGCTTCTGGGCAAGCGTGTGCTGGTCACGGGCTGCGGTCCCATCGGGGCCTTGTGCGTGCTGGTCGCGCGCCATGCCGGTGCTGCGGAAATCGTCGTCACGGATGTCGGCGAATTCCCGCTGCAGGTCGCCAGCAGGCTCGGGGCCACCAAGGTTCTCAACATGAAGACGACGCCGGAAGCGCTCGCGCCCTATGCTGCTGGCAAGGGCACAATCGACGTGCTGTTCGAAGCATCGGGCAATCAGGCTGCGCTCAACGGTGCGCTTGCAGTCCTTCGCGCTGGCGGCATCATCGTCCAGCTGGGACTTGGCGGCGATGTGACGCTGCCGATCAACGCAATCGTCACCAAGGAATTGCAGCTGCGCGGCACCTTCCGTTTCGACGGCGAATTCCGGCAGGCCGTCGATCTGATGAATGCCGGCGGCATCGATCTGAAACCGCTCGTAACCCACACTTTGCCTTTTCAGGAGGCGGATGCGGCCTTCATGCTGGCCGCCGACCGGTCGCGGGCGATGAAGGTGCAATTGTCATTCTGAAAGGCGCCAGGCATGAATTGCGTATCAACCACATCCCTTTCGGGAAAAGTAGCGCTCGTCACCGGCGGCAATGGCGGTATCGGGCTGTCGATGGCCTTTGGTCTGGCAAAGGCCGGGGCAAGGGTGGTGATTGCCGGGCGCAACCCGCACAAGGGCGGGGATGCCGTCCGGCTGCTTGACGCAACAACAGGGTCAGGCCGGTTTCTGCAACTGGATATCAGCGATGACAACGCCTGCATGCAGGCCATCGCGGATCTGGTGCAGGCAGAAGGCCGGCTCGACATCCTCGTCAACAATGCCGGCATCAATGTCCGCCGCGCGCCGGAAATCTTTGATCTTTCCGACTGGAACCGCATCATTCAGACCAATCTGACGGCGGCATTCGTCTGCTCGCAGGCGGCTTACCCGGCGATGAAGGCGGCAGGCCAGGGCAAGATCATCAATATCGGCTCCATGACATCCATATTCGGCGCTTCTTTTGCACCCGCCTATGGGGCGAGCAAAGGCGGCATCGTCCAGCTGACCCGGTCGCTCGCCGTTGCCTGGGCGCCGGACAACATTCAGGTCAATGCCGTTCTGCCGGGGTGGATCGATACGGATCTGGGCGCTTCGGCCAGGCAGGAGGTGGAGGGGCTGAACCAGAAAGTACTTGCCCGCACGCCTGCCGGGCGCTGGGGACGCGGGGAGGATTTCGAGGGCATCGCCGCCTTTCTTGCCGGTCCCGGCTCCGGTTTCATCACCGGCACGGCCATCCCCGTCGATGGCGGATATTCCATATCCGGCTAAATAGCAGATCGAACCGTCCGCTCAAGGCCGGAGGAGAACAGCATGAAGATCACGAAACTCGAGACCTATATCGTTCCGCCACGCTGGATGTTCCTCAAGATCGAGACGGATGAGGGCATCACCGGCTGGGGCGAGCCCGTGGTCGAAGGCAGAGCCCTGACGGTACAGGCGGCCGTGCATGAGCTGGAGGACTACCTCATCGGCAAGGATCCGTTCCTGATCGAGGATCATTGGACGGTCATGTATCGCGGCGGTTTTTACCGTGGCGGCGCGGTCCATATGAGCGCCATTGCCGGGATCGACCAGGCGCTCTGGGATATCAAGGGCAAGGCGCTCGGCCAGCCGGTCCACTCGCTGCTTGGCGGCCAGTGCCGCGACAGGATCAAGGTCTATTCGTGGATCGGCGGCGATCGTCCGAGCGACGTCGCGAACAATGCCCGGGATGTCGTTGCCGCAGGCTTCAAGGCTATCAAGCTGAATGGTGCCGAAGAACTGCAGATCGTCGACGGCAACGACAAGATCGACGCCATCGTCGCGACGATCGGCGCCGTGCGCGATGCCGTGGGGCCACATGTCGGTATCGGCGCCGATTTCCATGGCCGGGTTCACAGGCCGATGGCCAAGGTCCTGGCAAGGGAACTCGAGCAGTTCAAGCTGATGTTCATCGAGGAGCCGGTGCTTTCGGAAAATCTCGAGGCGCTGAAGGAAATCGCCAACCATTGCTCGGCGCCGATCGCGCTCGGCGAGCGGCTTTATTCACGCTGGGATTTCAAATCCGTACTCTCCGGCGGTTATGTCGATATCATCCAGCCGGATCTTTCGCATGCGGGCGGAATCACCGAATGCCGCAAGATTGCGACCATGGCGGAGGCCTATGACGTCGCGCTTGCGCCCCATTGCCCGCTGGGGCCAATCGCTCTGGCCGCCTGCCTGCAAATCGATGCTGTCAGCCACAACGCCTTTATCCAGGAGCAGAGCCTCGGCATTCACTACAATCAGGGTAGCGACCTTCTGGACTACATCACCAACAAGGATGTCTTTCGTTACGAGCACGGATTTGTCGACATACCTCAGGGTCCCGGTCTTGGGATCGAGGTGGATGAAGCGCATGTGGTCGAAATGGCGAAGAAAGGTCATCGCTGGCGCAATCCGCTCTGGCGTCATCAGGATGGAAGCGTGGCCGAATGGTAGCGCCGCCCAGATCGCCAGGGTCGTCAGGACAGTGGATATGCCGGCCGTCACAACCAGCACGCAAGCCGGTGGCGCGACCGGCCTTCAAACCACGGCGATACTCTTTTGGGAATGTTAGCGGACGTCGTGTCTCCGCAAATAATGGGTCAACAGAATAAATGGAAGCGATGATGAAAATAACTGCGATCAAGACTTTTCGTGCAGAAGAGTTCTCCAACGTTCTTTGGGTGCATGTGGAGACAGATCACGGCATTACCGGCCTCGGCGAAACCTTTTACGGGGCAGCGGCGGTTGAGGCCCACATCCACGATACGCTGGCAAGCCGGCTCGTGGGCCGCAATCCGCTCCATATCGAGGCGCTTCACCGGGAAATGCTCAACCTCCCCATGGCGCATGCCTCGACGGGGGCTGAACATCGGGCGGCGTCGGCAATCGACATCGCGTTGTGGGATCTGTTCGGCAAAGTGTGCGGGCAGCCCGTTCACCAGATGCTGGGCGGCCTCTGTGTCGAGAAGATGCGCGTCTACAACACCTGCGCGGGAAGCCGTTACGTGCGGACGAAAAAGATCAAGCCGGTGGATACCTGGAATCTGGGGGAAGAGGCCGGTCCTTACGAGGATCTCGACGGTTTCATGAACCGGGCGGGCGAACTGGCGGAGGACCTGCTGTCGAACGGGATCACGGCCATGAAGATCTGGCCGTTCGATCCTCCGGCGATGGAAAACCGCGGGCTGTTCATTACGCCGGATCAGATGAAGACGGCGATCCGGCCGTTCGAGCTGATCCGCAAGGCCGTCGGCGACAAGATGGATATCATGGTCGAGTTCCATTCGCTGTGGAACCTGCCGGTTGCCAAACAGATTGCGCGGGCGCTCGAACCGTTCAAGCCCACCTGGTACGAAGATCCGATCCGGATGAATTCGCCGCAGGCGCTTGCCGAATACGCGCATTCCACCGATGTGTGGACCTGCGCCTCCGAAACGCTCGGCACCCGTTTTGCCTACAAGGAGTATCTCGACCGCGACGCCGCCCATGTCGTCATGGCCGATCTGTGCTGGACGGGCGGCCTGACCGAGGGTCGCAAGATCGCGGCCATGGCGGAGACCTATCACCGGCCTTTCGCCCCGCATGACTGCATCGGCCCCGTCGGTTTCGCCGCTGCCATCCACATGAGTTTCTCGCAGCCCAATACGCTCATTCAGGAAAGCGTGCGGGCCTTTTACAAAGGCTGGTATCGCGAACTGGTGACGGAGGTTCCGCGCATCGAAGGCGGCTTCGTCTATCCGATGGAAGGCCCTGGCCTCGGCACCGAACTGCAACCGTCCTTCTTCAAGCGCCCGGATCTCACGGTCCGCATATCCGAACTCTGAGAGGAAAATCCCATGAGCGTTTCGCTATTCGATCTCAGCGGCAAGACGGCTCTCGTCACCGGTTCGTCGCGCGGGCTGGGGCGGGCCTTTGCCGAGGGGCTGGCGGATGCCGGTGCCCGGGTGATCCTCAACGGCGTCGACACCGGTCGGCTGGAGGAGGCGGCTCTGGCGATGCGATCCGCCGGCCGCGACGTGCTGGCGGCGGCATTCGACGTGACCGACGAAGCCGCCGTCATCGCGGCCTTCGAGAGGTTCGACCGGGACGGCATCCGGGTGGACATCCTCGTCAACAATGCGGGCATCCAGTTTCGCAAGCCGATGCTTGAGCTGGAGACCGCCGACTGGCGCCGGGTCATCGACACCAATCTGACGTCGGCCTTCCTTGTCGGCCGGGAGGCGGCCAGGCGAATGGCGGAGCGCGGTTCCGGCAAGATCATCAATATCGGATCGCTGACCTCCGAACTCGCCCGGGCGACGGTTGCGCCTTACACCGTCGCCAAAGGCGGCATCAAGATGTTGACCAAGGCCATGGCGGCGGAGTGGGCCGAAAAGGGCATCCAGGCGAACGCGATCGGCCCCGGTTACATGATCACGGACATGAATGAGGCGCTGCTTGCCAATCCGGACTTCGATGCCTGGGTCAAGGCACGAACGCCGGCGCGGCGCTGGGGTCGGCCCGAAGAGCTGGCGGGCACCGTCATCTATTTTGCATCCGCCGCATCCGACTATGTCAACGGTCAGATCGTTTATGCCGATGGCGGGATGATCTCGGTCTTGTAGGCGTCGTATCGCCGGGGTTGCTGGCGCGGAGCATCGTTGCGCTGGAAGCGTCGCGGAACCGGAGGGCTAGGCTGCAAAGGCTGCCTGGCCCCTATGAATGCCGGGCGGTGGGATATTTCTCCGCGCCAAAGGTCCTTCGCGCCTGCCTGATATTACTTGCCGGATTGGTCGCCCAGCCATTTCTGCGGCAGCAGATCGCCCCCCAAAGGGGCGATAAAGAACGCTTCGCCGCCTGCGGCGACTTCAATATTGTGAAGGGCCGAGCCGGATGTTCCCTGCGGCAGCGAGATCGGCAAATCCGCGGCGCCCTGACATCCGGTTTCGATCGGCGTTGCCGTCGTGCAATCGTTGCTGACCGGAAAAATCTGGACATTGCCGACGCCGGTAAAGGTGGTGGTGCTGCTGGAAACAAAAAGCCGGGTGGAGGATGCCTCGCCGCCCGTCAGTGCCAGCCCATAAACGCCGAGGCTGCCGAAACACTGTAATTGCTGGAGAAAACTTCCGTCCTGCTTGAAAATCTGGACGCGATGATTGAGGGCGTCGGCGACAAAGATCCGGTTGCAGCGGTCGGTGGTGATGGCGTGCGGCAGATTGAACTGTCCGGCGCCGGCTCCGGCCTTGTTTCCCGGCGCCGACCAGACCTGCAGGACCTTGCCGGTATCGGGATCGAGGGACAGCACGCGGTTGTTCAATCCGCCGACATCGCCGTCCGTCACCCACATTACGCCGTTGCCGTCAAAGGCGACATCCGTGACCTTGTCGAACTGGACGGGGTCCAGGCCGCTGCCCTGGCTGTTGGCGCCGCAGACGCCGATACTGCCCAGATAGTCGCCATCCGGCGTGAATTTCTTGATGCAGTGCCCGAAGGCGCCGCCGGCCGTGTTGGGCGGCGCCATGTCGGTGACCCAGGCAAATATCTCCCCTTGCGCGGTTTTCTGAAAGCTCAGCGAATGCGGCTCGCCAAGCCAGTCGGTCGACCAGGAAGAGACAAGCCGGCCGTCCAGTGTCAGGATGGAGATTGCGGGTTTGCCTCTCTGCACCATGTACAGCCTGTCGCCGGCGGGCGACAAAGTCACCCAGCTGATATTTTCGACGTTGAAGCCGCCGAGCTGCGGGAAGTTCGCGTCCCTGGAATAGGTCTCCTGCGCGTCAGCGCGCGTGCTGATCGCAAGGCAGGCAAAGGCAAACAGCAGGCACGCGCCCGTTCGTGCCGCCGTCCGCAACCTGCCTTTGGCCGGATGTGAAACGGATGCGCTCATTTCGATCCGGCCCCGCGCAATGCGGCGCCTTTCGGTTTGCCGGTCTTGGCCGCGCCCGGCTTGGGTTGGGCAAGGCAGAGCGGCGGCAGGTCGAAAAATTCCGCAGGGAACCAGGCGGGGGATTCCTGATATGCGTAATAGTCGGCCAGCGCGAGGCTGGTGCCGCCCTCGGCAATGGTCGAGGCGGATTCCATGAAGGTGACCGGCCGGCTGCGCGTGCCGTCCGATCCGGGAAAGGGACTGTACCACGTCCACAGATACCGGCCTTGCGGATATTCTTTCGTCGGCGGGAACAGGACTGAGATGATATTGGTGGTCTGTCCGGGAGAAAGGGCAGGGTTGTTGGTAATCGAGGCGTGGATAGTGCCATCGACGGCAGGAATGCGCGCCCAGTCCGGAGGTTCCTGTCCAAGCCCGATATTGTCGCATGACCAGACGATCGGGAAAGGATATCCACGCGAGAGGAAGAACGTCTCGTTGTAGATATAACCGCTGCCCGCGAGCGGCGGCGGTGTCGTTCCCGACGGTGCGATCCCGTAGAGCATCGCCACCTGATCCTGAAACCCGGCGCTCGGATTATATTCGTAGGACATGATGGTGGCCTGGGCGCGATCCGAGGCGAGGCGGTAACTCCCATCCGGTTTCCACTGATAAAGAACGACGGTCGGCAGCGGCATGCTCTGGGAATCGACCGGCGTCATATAGGTCGTCATGAAAAAGCAGGGGTTCCAGACGACGAGCTTCTGGTTGTTCGGATTGCCGGGCTGGAAACCGGCGATCACGGGATCGACCCAGGAATCGACATTGGGCGCCGTGGCCGGGGCAAATGTCGGAAAATAGGTGAAGGAGAAGTTCTGGAAAAAGGCGAGCTGGGCCGGGTCCCCCATGGTCGGAGACGATGGCGGCGCTCCGAACATCATCCGGAACGGCAATTGCGTCCCGGTATCGAACCACATCCATGTCGTCGCATTGGAGCCGGGGACGGGTTGTTTCCACCAGTCGACTTCCTGCGCCTCCATCCAGTTGAGGTACCCGGTCTGGAAATAGGACGGCTGGTTGTTCAGCCAGTTCTGCGTCGGCAGCGTCCAGCCCATGTCGACCACGGTCCAGGTCGCGCCCTGGTTGGTGGATAGCTCAGTCCCCTGCGGCGTGATCCTGTACCACCAGGTGCCGTAATCCAGCCCCACGACACAGATGGACATCACCTGGTTGGCGATGAAGCTGATATTGGCAATGCACATCTGGTAAAATGGCGTGGTTTGCGGGTCGTTTCGCGGCGGCGGGCTGAAGGAGTGCAGAAGGGCGGTGCATTCCCAGGCAGAGGGCAGGGCCGGCGGCTGGATGTTTTCTTTTGTCCGCAATTGTGGCGGCCGCGCAACCGGAAAGAGTCCATGGGCTAAAGCGGGCATCGTAACCTCCTCTTTCCGGCTGCTGGATTGCAGCCGTGGCTGGCACAATTTCTGCGTGAGATTACGACATCCGGAAAATACTCGCAATAGTAGATTTTCTCTTCGAAAAGTTGTTGCGTTGTCCAGCGCCATTCTGCGGGATGTGTTGGCCGACGGAAGCCGTGAGAGGACGTTGGCCTTCGTCCGTTGCCGCGCCGTCGCCATTTTCCGGCCGGCCGCACGCAATTCAAATTTTTAAAATATTATATTAGAACAATTGCTTAACTGCATCTCCAACACAAATGTATTATTTCGTTGCACCTAATGTGTACACTAAGTACACAATCTCTTGACGTTCCGCCGTCCCCGTGCAATCTTTGGATCATCAACACTAGGAAGCTCGGAGTTACGCCATGGCGAAGACCGTAAAGAGCAGTCTCTATGAGGATTTGAAGCGCCAGATCCTGACGATGGAGCTCGATCCGGATGCGGATCTCGATGAAGTGTCCCTGAGCGAATATTACGGCCTATCCCGAACGCCCGTGCGTGACATTTTTCGCCGGCTGGCCGGCGAGGGATATATCGATATTCGTGAAAACCGGGGTGCGCGCGTCATTCCGATGAATCACACGACGCTGCGCAACTTCTTTCAGGTCGCGCCTATGATCTATGCGGCGATCGGGCGGCTGGCGGTACAGAATTTCAAGCCGATGCAGCTTGCCGACCTGAAGGAAACCCAAGAGCGGTTTCGCAAGGCCAGCGGTGAAAGGGATGCGCTGGGCATGGTTCTGCAGAACAATCGCTTTCATGAGATATTCGGCGAAATGTCGGCCAACGCCTATCTGCAGCCGAGCCTCGGCCGTCTTCTCATCGACCACGCCCGCATCGGCCACACATTCTTTCGGCCCCGAAACCAGGACATGGAACGCCGCCTGCAATTGGCGGTCGAGCATCATGACAGTTTCATCGAAGCGCTCAGCGCCCATGACGAGGATGCGGTCGTTGATCTCGTCTTCGAGCATTGGGAACTGTCACGCGAGAACATGGAAATGTTCATCGCGCCGCAGGGCATGAAGGTCGACGCCGTTCTTGGCGGCCCGACCATGCAGTCACTGGAGAAGTCATCGTGAAGTTTGAGGGGATTTACACGCCGGCGATAACGCCGCTCGACGAAAACGGACAGATCGACCGGAAAGCATTTTCCGCGGTTCTGGAGTCGCTGATCGAGGCGGGCGTTCACGGAATCATCGTCGGCGGTTCGACCGGGGAATATTACGCCCAGACGAGTCAGGAGCGTTTCGATCTTGCCGCCTATGCCAGGGACGTCATCGGCAGCCGGCTGCCGCTCATCGTCGGCACAGGCGCGACGCGAACGGAGGATTCCGTCGAATATGCCAAGGCGGCCAAAGAGATCGGCGCCGATGCAATTCTGGTCTCGACGCCGCCCTACGCGCTGCCGACCGAGCGGGAGAACGCGGTTCACGCGCTGACCGTCGATCGCGCCGCCAACCTGCCGATCATGCTCTACAATTATCCGGCACGCATGGGCGTGATGATGGGCGAGGACTATTTTGCGCGTGTCGGCAAGTCGCGGAATGTCGTCGCCATCAAGGAAAGTTCCGGCGAGATGGCCAATCTTCATCTGCTTGCCCGGAAATTCCCCCATATCGCCCTGTCCTGCGGCTGGGACGATCAGGCGCTGGAATTCTTCGCCTGGGGCGCCAGAAGCTGGGTCTGCGCCGGTTCGAATTTCCTGCCGAAAGAACATGTGGCGCTTTATGAGGCCTGCGTCGTCGAAAAGAATTTCGACAAGGGCCGTGCGATCATGACCGCGATGCTGCCGCTTATGGATTTCCTCGAATGCGGCAAGTTCGTCCAGTCGATCAAGCATGGCTGCGAGATCATCGGCCTGACGGCCGGACCGGTCCGCGCCCCGCTGCGGCCGATGAACTCCGAAGAAAAGAGAACACTTGAGACCGTTGTCGCCACGTTGAAGCGGACGGTCGGCCAGATTACGTCGGGAGCCAATCGTCATGCATGAACCGTTGACCGCCGCCGAATACAGGGCGATTGCCGCCGATCTCCAGTTTCCGACGGGCGCTTTCATCGATGGCGCATTCCGTCCGGCCAGTTCCGGCAAGACATTCAAGACCAAGAACCCGGCAAACGGCGAAACGCTTGCAAAGATTGCCGCATGCGACAGCACGGATGTCGATCTCGCTGTTGTCAAGGCACGCGGCGCATTCGATGATGGTCGCTGGCGTCTGCAGCATCCGGGCGAGCGCAAGGCGGTCCTCCTCAGGCTCGCCAAGCTCATCGAGCGCAATCGTCACGAACTGGCGGTCATGGAAAGCCTCGATAGCGGCAAGCCGGTGCGCGAGTGCCAGACGGTCGATATTCCCGATACCGTTCATACGCTGCGCTGGCATGCCGAGCTGATCGACAAGCTTTACGACAACACAGCCCCGGCCGGTTCAAACGCGCTGACGATGATCGTGCGCGAGCCGATCGGCGTCGTTGGATGTGTCTTGCCATGGAACTTTCCGCTGCTGATGCTGGCCTGGAAGATCGGCCCGGCGCTGGCCGCCGGTTGTTCCGTCGTCGTCAAGCCGGCGGAAGACACGACGCTCACCACGCTTCGGGTTGCGGAACTCGCTCATGAAGCCGGCATTCCGGCCGGCGTTTTCAACGTCGTCACCGGCAGCGGCAAGGATGTGGGCGAACCTCTCGGCCTGCATATGGATGTCGACATGGTCGCGTTCACGGGGTCGACGCCGACCGGCCGCCGTTTCCTGCGTTATGCCGCCGATTCCAACCTCAAGAAGGTTGTGCTGGAATGCGGAGGCAAGAACCCGGCGGTCGTTCTCGATGATGCCGAGGACCTCGATCTGGTCGCCGAGCAGGTCGTCAACGGCGCCTTCTGGAACATGGGCGAAAATTGTTCGGCCACCTCGCGCCTGATTGTCCATTCGAAGGTCAAGGACGAGCTTCTGAACAGGATCGGTGCTTATCTGCGGGAGTGGAAAACAGGTGATCCGCTTGATCCGGAAAACCGCATCGGCGCGCTGGTCAACAGGGCGCATTTCGACAAGGTGACCTCGTTCCTCGAGGACGCCAGAGCGGAGAAGCTCGCGGTCGTTCATGGCGGCGACACGCGGGGCGGTGCCTTTGTGGAGCCGACGGTTGTTGACGGCGTCACGCCGAAAAGCCGGCTGTTCCAGGAGGAAATCTTCGGGCCGGTCCTGTCTGTGACGACGTTCAACACGCTGGCCGAGGCTGTCGCACTTGCCAACGACACCAATTACGGACTGACGGCCTCGGTCTATACCGGCAGCCTCAGAAACGCCATCAGGCTGTCGCGTGAAATCCGTGCCGGCGTCGTCACCGTCAACTGCTTCGGGGAGGGAGACGCCAGCACGCCATTTGGCGGTTACAAGGAATCCGGTTTCGGCGGTCGCGACAAGTCGATCTTCGCTCACGACAATTATTGCGAACTGAAGACGATCTGGATCGATGTTTCCGAGCGCTCCGTGGACGAGACGGTCAGATGACGACAGGAACCGTGAGACGTCTTCCCGTTGAAAACGGCGTCTCCGGCTGGGAGGCGATCAGTCGGCGCCCTTTCCCGCTCAGAAAGCTTGAGGGTGCCTTATCCGCCGATTGGCTGGTGATCGGCGCGGGTTTCGCCGGCCTGTCGGCCGCGCGTCGCCTGCAGGCGTTGCGTCCGGACGAGAAAATCGTGCTGGTCGACGCGGGCGAAATCGGAAAGGGCACGTCGGGGCGCAATTCGGGCTTCATGATCGATGTTCCGCATAATCTCTCCGCAAGCGAATATTCCAGCGGCGGAGCCGAGGCGACGCGGGTGGAGATGGCCCAGAACCGGTTTGCCATCGCTTTTGCGAAAGACGCGGCGCAGGACTATGGCATGTCGCGCGAGACTTTTGATCCCGCCGGCAAGATCAATGCCGCCGCCACGGGGCGGGGAATGAAGCTGAACGCGAATTTTGGCCAGTCGCTGAAGGCGGCCGGCGAGAAGCACCTCTTCCTCGACGCGCAGGAAATGCGGGAACTCACTGGCTCCGGCTATTATCTCGGCGGGCTTTATACGCCGGGAACTGTCTTGATCCAGCCCGCCGATTATGTGCGCCAGTTCGCTGCCGGCCTGTCGGGCAAGATCGATATTTTCGAGCGCTCGCCGGTCACGTCGCTCATACGGAAGGATGGGCGGTGGATCGCCTCCTCTCCATCCGGATCGGTCACGGCGGCAAAGGTCATTCTGGGCGTCAACGGACATATCGACGATTTCGGTCACTTCGGCGGCCGGCTGATGCATATCTTCGCTTATGCCTCGATGACGGCCGGCTTCCCCGCAGGCGCATTCGGCTCTTCGGTTTCCGGCAGGGATCGCTGGGCGCTGCTGCCAGCCGATGCCATGGGGGCAACCATCCGCAAGATCACGACCAACGGCGTTTCGCGGATCGTCATCCGCACGAAGTATACCTACGAGACGAAGGTTGCTGTCGGTGAGCGCCGGATGGCGAGGATGAAAGAGGAGCATCGCCGTTCGTTCGATGCCCGTTTCCCGGAACTGGCGCAGGTGGGTTTCGAACATAGTTGGGCCGGGCGCCTCTGCCTCAGCCGCAACCATGCGCCCGCCTTCGGCGAGGTGGAGGAGGGGCTCTTTTCCGCCTGCTGCGAAAACGGTCTTGGAACGGTGAAAAGCACTCTGGCGGGCATCATGGCCGCCGATCTCGCCACGGGGACGATGTCGCCGGAACTCAGTCGATACATGGATCACCCGGCGCCTTCGCGCATACCGCCCGAGCCGTTTGCCTGGCTTGGCATCAATGGCGTGATCCGATTGCAGGAATTGCGTGCAGGCCGCGAGGGATGAAGAACCTCCGCCGCGCAATATGAAGTCTGCGTCCGGCGCGGCTTCAACAAAGATGGGAACAAGAAACTAGGAGTAAGAGCGATGAAGACGATGTGGAAGGCGCTTTGCGCCGCCGCCATGATTGGCATGAGCATGCTTCCGGCCCGTGCGGAAGAAAAGACCATCAACATGGGCACGTTGTCCTGGGAGGATCTGACGCCCATTACCGGCATCACCAAGAAGGTCCTTGAAGATGCCGGCTACACCGTCAAGGTCACCGAATTCTCCGAATGGGGCATCGCTTACGCTGCTCTCGCAAAGGGCGACATCCAGGTTCTGGCGTCGCAGACCGATTATGTGGCTCAGGATTACTGGAACAAGAACAAGAACCGTCTCGAGAAGATTTCGCCGGTTTCGCACGGTCTTTACCAGGGCATCGCGGTTCCGAAATACGTGCCGATCGACAGCCTCGAACAGCTGAACGACAACAGCGACAAGTTCAGCGGCAAGATCATCGGTATCGAACCGGGCTCCGGCCTGATGAAGGACGCGTCGAACGCGGTCAAGGATTACGGCATCAAGCTGCAATTGGTGGAAGGCAGCACCGCGGCCATGACGGCGGCGCTGAAGTCGGCCTATGACCGCAAGGAATGGATCGCGGTGACGGTCTGGGAACCGTCGTGGATGGTCCAGAAATATGAAGTGAAATATCTCAAGGATCCGAAGGGCGTCTTCCCGCCGCCGCAGGGTTATTACTGGATCGGCCAGAAGGGTTTCTCCGCCGACAATCCGCATGCCCGCGAAGTCATGGCCAGCGTCTACGTGCCGATCGCCGATATCACCGCGATCAATGGCGCGGTCAAGGATGGCAAGACCATGGACCAGGCCGTGCAGGACTGGATCGGCGCCCATGCCGACCTGATCAAGCGTTGGGAAAATATCAAGAAGAACTGATCGCGCAACGGCCGCCCGGCACTCTTCGGGCGGCCTCTGTCAAAGCAACCAGAGAAGCCAGCGCAATTGGCTCGAGGGAACCGCCATGAAAATCGACGCTGCTCAATCGAGCGAAATCCTGATCGACTGCCAGTCCCTCTGGAAGGTCTTCGGCGACAAGACGGGCGCCGCCATGCGATCGATTGCCGAACGCGGGCTTGGCAAGAAGGAAGTATTGCAGCAATTCAACTGCGTTGTCGGCGTCAACAATGCCAGCCTGCAGGTTCGGCGCGGCGAAATCTTCTGCATCATGGGGCTTTCCGGCAGCGGCAAGTCGACGCTGATCCGCATGCTGAACAAGCTCATCACGCCAAGCGCCGGCAAGGTGCTGGTCAAGGGACGCGACGTGGCTGCCCTGTCGCCGCCCGACCTGCGTGAAATGCGGGCGAAGAACATCGGCATGGTATTTCAGAACGTGGCGCTGCTGCCGCATCGGACGGTTCTTGAGAACGCCGCCTTCGGCCTCGAGGTCCAGGGGATTGCCAAGGCCGAGCGCAACAACACGGCAAGGCAGGCCCTGGAGAAGGTTGGTCTGGCCGACTGGCTGGAGCGGTACCCGGCAGAGCTGTCCGGCGGCATGCAGCAGCGTGTCGGTCTTGCGCGCGCTCTGGCCTCCGATCCCGAAATCATTCTCATGGACGAGCCGTTCAGCGCGCTCGACCCATTGATCAGGCGGCAGCTGCAGGATGAATTCCGCCAGCTGACAAAGCAGCTCGGCAAGTCCGCGGTGTTCATCACCCATGATCTCGATGAGGCGATCCGTATCGGCGACCGCATCGCGATCATGAAAGACGGCGCGATTATTCAGACCGGGACCGCCGAAGAGATCATTCTCAATCCGGCGGATGATTATGTCGCGGAATTCGTGGCCGGCATTTCCCGCCTGCATCTGATCAAGGCGCATTCGGTCATGCACAGTGTCAGCGACTACAGGAAGACCGAGCCGAATTCCGATCTTTCGACACTGGCGCGCACCACGCCGGACGCCGACATCGATGAGCTGATTTCGCTGACGATGCAGTCGGAGCGCGACGCCATCGCCGTGGTCGACAACGAGCAGGTTGTCGGCATCGTCACCCCCCGCAGTCTTCTCATGGGCGTCAAGGGGTCCTCCAATCACGACCGCGCGGCGGCCTGATCTCTATGGGAGCTTCGTGACATGGACACTTCAGGCTTCACGGACGCCTTCGACGAATGGACCGACGCAACGCTGGAATGGGTGAGCGACAACGGCGAATCCCTTTTCGACCATGTGCGGCTGGTTCTCGAAGGTCTCTATAGTGGCATCCTCTGGCTGCTGGAACTGCCGCCTTTTTATCTGGTCGCCGCAATCGTGGCGCTGGTCGGGTGGCGGCTCGTCAATCGCTGGTTTGCCGTTCTGAGCGGCCTTGCTCTCATTCTCTGCCATGCGATGGGTCTGTGGCCGGAAACCATGAGCACGCTGGCGCTGGTGCTGACCGCCACCGTGCTGGCGCTGGCCATCGGCATTCCGATCGGTATCGCGGCGGGGTTCTTTACCACGCTCGACCGGTTCATGCGGCCGGGACTGGACCTTATCCAGACATTGCCGCCCTATATCTATCTGCTGCCGGCCATTGCGCTCCTCGGATATGGCCCCGCCACGGCGCTGATCGCCACCGTCGTCGTCGCCATTCCCCCGGCGATCCGCCTGACCTCGCTCGGCATCAGGATGACGCCGAACGAGTTTCTCGAACTGGGCGAGGCAATCGGCATGACGCCGCGCAAAATGTTCTTCAAGATCCGCCTGCCGTTTGCGCTTCCCAGCATCATGGCCGGTGTCAACCAGAGCCTGATGATGGCCTTCGGCATGGTGGTGATCGCGGGCATCGTCGGTTCCGGCGGACTTGGCGAGACGATCTACGGATCGATCCGCACGCTCGATATCGCCACATCGATCAACGGTGCGATTGCAATCGTCGTCCTGACGATGGTGCTTGACCGCATTACCCAGAGTGCCGCCCGCATCGGGGCCGGGAGGAAGTGATGGCCGATACAACCCTGCAGTTTTCACCGGGCGCCTTTCTGGCTCCGGCCGTCGACTGGCTGAACACCAACCTGCATCCGCTGTTTTCGGCGATAGGTTATGGGGTTGAGGCCGTGCTTTCCGCCCTTGAGGCGACGCTCCTTTCGGTGCCGCCTTATGCGCTGATCGTGATCGTTTTCGTGGCTGCGTTTTTTGCCGTCAGCGCCAGGGCGGCCATCCTGGCCGGCCTTTGTCTCGGCTTCTGCCTGCTCGTGGGACTATGGACCGCGTCGATGCAGACGGTGGCGCTGGTGACCGTCTCGGTCCTGATCTCGGTCATGATCGCATTTCCGATCGGCGTCCTGTGTTCCCGGCACAAGACGCTGGAAACAATCTTTCGCCCGGTTCTCGACGTCATGCAGACGGTGCCGCCCTGGGTCTACCTGATCCCGGCGGTGATGATCTTCAGCCTCGGGCGCGTGCCGGCGATCATCGCGACGATCGTTTACGGTATTCCGCCCATGCTGCGGCTGACGACATTGGCTTTCAACCAGGTGCCGCGGGAATTCCTGGAACTCGGCAGCGCCATTGGCGCCCATCCCCGCTCGGTACTGTGGAAGATCGAAATTCCGCTCGCCAGACAGACGCTTCTCGTTGGCCTCAACCAGTGCATCCTTCTGTCGCTCGCCATGGTGGTTCTCGCCGGCCTCGTCGGGGCGGGCGGGCTCGGCGCCGAGGTGACGCGCGGTCTGACGCGAATGGAAATGGGTCTTGGCCTGCGTGCCGGCCTTGCCATCGTCGCCGTGGCGCTGCTTCTCGACCGGCTGAGCCGGGGGCTGCTTGACCGCAACACGGCCGCGAAGCCGGCACTGGATTGAGGAAGACCCGTGAGACATTCGTTCTTTTGCATCGATGCCCATACCTGCGGAAATCCCGTCCGCCTTGTTGCGGCCGGCGGACCGATGCTGCCGCATCTGCCGATCGGCGAGCGGCGGGAAATCTTCATTCGCGAACATGACTGGGTCCGCCGGGCGCTGATGTTCGAGCCCCGCGGGCACGACATCATGTCGGGCGCCATCATCTACCCCGCGCATCGCGCCGATTGCGATTTCGCCGTCCTTTTCATCGAAGTCAGCGGTTGCCTGCCGATGTGCGGCGCCGGCACGATCGGGGTTGTCACCGCCGCCATCGAAGAAGGCCTGGTGAAACCCCGCATGCCGGGTGTCGTTGCCATCGAAACCCCCGCCGGCAGGGTCGATGTCGCCTATCAGATGAAGGACGGTTTCGTTGACGCCGTCCGATTGCACAATGTTGCAAGCTATCTCCATCAGGGCGACGTCGAAATCGACGTTCCCGGCCTCGGGCGGCTCGTCGTCGACATCGCCTATGGCGGCAATTTCTACGCGGTCATCGAGCCCCAGAAAAACTGGGCGGGTTTCGAGGAGATGACCGCATCGAGGATCGTCGACTACAGCCAGAGGCTTCGTCATGCCCTGGCGGAGGTTTGCGATCCCGTTCATCCCGATAATGCCGGCATCAGGGGGGTGCATCATGCCATCTGGTGCGATGTGCCCGCCAGCAGCGGGGCCGATGGACGCTCGGCGGTTTTTTATGGCGACAAGGCGATCGACAGGTCGCCGGGCGGGACCGGCACATCCGCGCGCATGGCGCAGCTTCACGGAAAGGGGCGCCTGCCGGTCGGTTCAACCTACAGAAACGAGAGCCTCATCGGCACGGTCTTTGAAGGGCGCGTTGAAGGCGCGGCAAACATCGGTTCCTTTGAAGGGATCATTCCAAGCATCGGCGGCTGGGCGCGTGTCATCGGACATAACACGATCTATGTCGATGATCGTGACCCGCTCGCCCATGGTTTCCAGATTTCGTAAGCGGGTGAAGCGAGGCCAGGAGAGCAGGGCAATGCGGCCGGAACAGCTTAAAGAGGGTGACGTGGCGGAGCAGACCAGCCGGCTCAAGGTTGGCTTCGTGCTGGCGCGCTCGTTCACGCTGTCGGCCTTCGCGATGTTCGTCGATACCCTGCGCCTTGCCAGCGACGAGCAGGATCGCTCCGGACGGGTCAGGGCCGACTGGCAGGTGCTTGGCAGCACCCGTCATCTCATCATGTCAAGCTGCGGTGTGCAGGTCGCCCCGACATCGGATTTCGTCGATCCCGCCCGGTTCGATTATATTGCCGTCATCGGCGGATTGCTGAACCGGGAAGATCCCGTCGATCATGAGACCATGGGGTTTTTAAAGCTGGCCGATGCGAGGAAGGTCCCTTTGCTCGGTATCTGCACCGGCACATTCATTCTGGCCGAGGCGGGATTGATGAAGAACCACGACGTCTGCGTCAGCTGGCTCCACGCCAAGGCATTCAGCGAGCGGTTTCCCGGGCTGTCAGTCCGGCCGGACAGGATTTTCAATCTCGACAGGCGCCGGGGTTCCTGCGCCGGCGGAAGCAGCGCCGCCGATATGGCGGCGGCTCTTGTCCGGCGTCACATCAGCCCTGACGCGGAGCGGAACGCGCTGGAAGTGCTGCAGATCGAGAAGGCGCGCTCCCATCTGGAAATCCAGCCAAGAAGGCCGCTTTACGAGGAATATCGGGATACGCGCCTCAGGGCCGTCATGATCATGATGGAGCAGCATCTCGACGGCGATATGCCGATCGCTCAGCTTGCGGCGCTCGTGGGTGTGACGCGCCGGCAGCTGGAGCGGATTTTCGAGAAGGAGGCGGGCATTTCGCCCGCCCGCGCCTATGTTCGGGTGCGTCTCGAGCGCGCCAGGGTGCTTCTTACGCAGACAAAACTGCCGCTGACCGATATTGCGCTGGATCTTGGCTTTCACACGGCCTCGCAATTCACGCGTTCGTTCAAGAAGGAGTTCGGGCAAACTCCGTCACGCCTGCGCGCCGCATTTCTGGAAGCAGGCTGATGCCGTGCGTCGGCATCATCCCACGCAAGGATTGATGCCGTTCAACCGCGGCCCGGCCTTCAACGGTCGACGACCAGATCGCTCAGCGGTCGCGAACAGCAGGGCAGGAACATGCCGGCATCGATCTCGCGTTGCCTTATCCCGCCATTGTGGTTCATGTCGACAGAGCCGGAGACAAGCTTCGACTTGCATGTGCCGCAGACACCGTTGGAGCAGGACGAGGGCAAGCGAATGCCGGCCTTCTTCGCCGACGATAAAACGGTCTGGCCGCTTGCGACTTCGATTTTCCGGCCCTGCTTCTGAAATTCAACCTGCCAGACCCTAACCGCTGCAGCTTCCTCCGCAGGCAGCTCCGGCTCATCGATCACCGCCGCGTCGAAGCTCTCCTCTATATAGTGTCCGGCTGGAACACCGAGCGCCGATGAAATCGAGCGGGCTGCCGCCATGAAAGGCGTTGGGCCGCAGCACATGACGGTCCGATCAGCAATATCGGGCACGGCAAGTGCCAGGAATTCGGGCGTGATGCGGCCGGTCAGGCCCGGCCATGACGGTTCGCCAAACACCGTTTCGGGAAGAAAATGCAGACGCAGCCCTTTCATTCGAGCGGCGAGACAGTTCAGTTCATCGCGAAATATCAGATCGAGCGGTGTCCGCGCGGCGTGCATGAAGACGATATCCGCGGGTTCGCAGCAATCCGCGAGGTCGCGGAGGATCGACATGACCGGGGTTATGCCCGAACCGCCGGAAAGAAGAAGCAGTTTGGAGGAGACGGCCCGCGGGCGAATGAAGCGCCCGAGCGGGCCTTGCGCGCCCACGGTCATTCCTCTTGCCAGATTGTCGTGAAGCCAGTTCGATACCCGGCCGTTTGCCACGCGCTTGACTGTGACGCTGACAGCAGTCGACCGGTGGGGCGAAGACGAGATGCTGTAGCAACGCGGTTCAGGGTCGCTTCCCACCGGAAAATCGAAGAGAAAATACTGGCCGCCTTCGAAATCGAACCGCTTGCCGTGCGGTGATGCGAAGGTGAAGCTTTTCACATCATGGGTTTCCTGATGGACATCGACGCAGACAAGCGTGTCGTCATGCTCCGGATCCCACACGCCGCAGTCTCCGGACGCACCCTGTGTTCCTGTCGCGAAATCAATATCCATTGGCGCGCATCCGGTCGATATACCACGTCGCGAACTTGTCGAGATTGGTTTCGGAAAAACGGGAATAGGGGCCGGGCCGATAGGCGGGATCGAGGGCGCCGGCATGGGACCGGGCGACCAGATCCGCGTCCTGATCGGTGGTTGCGATCCACACATCGGTCAGCTTGTCGAAATCGTAGTCGACACCTTCGACGGCATCCCTGTGCACCAGCCACTTCGTTCGCACCAGGGTTTTACCTGCCGACAGCGGAATGACGATTGCAACAACCGCATGGTCTCCCATGAAGTGGTTCCAGGAATTGTGTCCCCACAGGTGCGTGTCGCCCAGGTCCTTCCGGGTCATATGGCCAAGAAGCCTGCCGGAAGCGGCGGTCGCGTCATGGGTCTGGGATTCGCCTGCGCCGGAAATGATCAGGCGCTGCGTCCTGAAATTGGTGGCGCAATCGGTGAGCTGTTCGACGGCCGAGGATGGAAATCCGTCCGTTTCCCACGCCCTTGTCCGCTCTTCATAAAGCCGGAAATGCTCTTCGGCCTGCTCCCGATCGTCGGGGCTCAACGTTTCCGGATCGAAACCGAAGTCGAGGTCGACGAAAGAAACGCACAGTTCCGGATGATTTGCCGAACAATGATAGCACTCGCGGTTGTTTTCCATCGTCAGCTTCCAGTTGCCATCTTCGATGACGTCGGTCTGATGCGCGATCCTCGCATTGCGGATGTCGTAGGGGGCGAGACGTTCCGCCATCGTCCGTTCGAGGAGGTCGATGTCTTCCGGCGGATTGTCGGAAAGACAGACATAGATCAGGCCGCCGATCGACTTGAAATTCACCTGCTTCAAACCGTGACAATCCTTGTCGAAGTCCTTGCCCATGTGCGGCGCATAGCTGAGTTCGCCGGTGAGCTCGTAGGTCCAGGTGTGGTAGGGGCAGACGAGTTTCGAGACGATCGTGCTGCCCGCATCCAGCAGACGCGAGCCGCGATGGCGACAAACATTGTGCAGCACGCGGATTTCGCCTTCGTCGTCCCGCAGAAGGATAAGGCTGGTCCTGCCGATTTCGATCACGGTGGCATCGCCCGCTTCCGGAACGTCGCAATCGAGGCCGACACAGATCCAGTGCCTGTGAAAAAACACGTCTATGTCGGCTTCGAATACGTCATCGCGTGTATAGAGGCCGGCGGGCAGGGAGTGCCCGTTGGTGCGGGCATCGAGCAATGACGAGATGGATGATGCGAGCTTGTTTAGCATGATATCTCCTGATGTATATTTGCATGGAGATTGCGCTTGCATCCCTTGGTTCTCAACGACATTAATTCTCAAGCTGACATAATGAAATGTAATGCAAAGAGGGTGTCATGCAGTTTCGCAAGCGCCTGCCGTCGCTGACGGCGCTGATCATGCTGGAGGCGGTTCTGCGCCGGAGAAGCTTTACCGCTGCCGCCGGTGAGCTTGGCGTTACCCAGGCGGCGGTCAGCAGACAGATCGCCCTGCTGGAGGATGAGCTGGGCGTGCCGATGTTTATCCGCAAGCACCGGGCGATTGAGCCCACCGCCGCCTGCGAGGCTCTCGGAGCCTCATTGGCGCAAAGCTTCGTCGACATCGCGGAGACGATCGATGCCATCAGGGGATCGGCGAAAGACGTCGTCACCATCGGCGCAACGGTCGCGTTTTCGTCCTTCTGGCTGCTTCCGCGCCTTGCCGATTTCCGCGCGCAGAATCCCGGAATTCATATCCGGGTCGTTTCACAGGATACGCGTATCAACCTTGATGACGGCGATATCGACATCGCCATCCGCTATGGCCTTCCTCCATTCGGTGACGGAACGGTCATCGCATCGCGCGATGACGTGCTTATGCTCGTATGCTCACCCGGTTATCTGGAAAAGCGCGGAACAGGACCTTTGGCGGCTGCCGATGAGCTGATCGAAACCGATGTTGAGGACAGGTCGTGGCTTTCATGGAGCCATTGGCTTTCCAACCTGGATTGCCGGTTCGAGATAAAGCCGACCCTGCGCTTCAATCACTATACCGAAACCATCTTTGCCGCGCGCGAAGGGCAGGGCTTGGCGCTCGGCTGGGGCCTTCTGGTAAAGACCTTTCTGGATGATGGCACACTGATACCCTTTGATGACACCAGAATGCCTTCCGGCGCGCGCTACAATGTTGTCCTGCCGAGCAAATCGCGAAGGACGATGGTGATCGACCGCACGGCTGGGTGGCTCACTGCGGCGCTGCATGAGTGAGTGGAATTGCATGGATGCGGGTCAAGTCTTGACCGGGGCAGACCGCTTCAAGGGCTCAGGCCCGGCAGAACGGCGCGGATGTGATCGCCCAGAGCCCTTGCCGCCGACGCAGTCTGCGGGCCGGAAAATTCGAGTGCGATACCGATTGTCGGCAGGGGTGGCATCCCGCCTGTGACGACATGAAGATCGGGCGGCACGGCCGTTTTCGTCAGCACGCTGATCGCGTGACCGGAACGGGCGATGGCGATGAGGCCTGAAAGGCTGTTGCTGGCGAAGGCGATCCGGTAACGGCGGCTGGCATTCTCCATTGCGTCGCATGCCGCACGGTGATCGAGGGTCGCGGGGGCGGAAAGCGCAAGCGGCAGGACGTCCTTGGCCAGCAGGTCGGGTTTCGGCCTGTCCGCCACCCAGACGAAGTTCTCCTTGCGAAGAACCTCCTGATGGTCCGGTTCGGAGCGGGAGACCAGCGCCAAATCGATCTGGCGGCGCTGCAGGAGGGGGCGCAGCTCTATCGTGGGCGCGCAAACCATCCGCAAATCGACCTTCGGATGGGTGGCGCAGAAGCCCCGCAGCAGTTCCGGCAGAAAGGCGATCGAATAGTCCTCGGGGCATCCAAGGCTGACGGTGCCCTGCAGCATTGCGCCATTCATGTCGGCAAGAATTTCGTCATGGCGGGACAGCAGGGCGTTTGCATGGGTGAGCAGTTTTTCGCCCGCCGCGGTCACGCGAACGCCTGCGCCGGTTCGCTGCAGCAAGGCGTGACCGACCTGTTCCTCCAGCCGCTGCATCTGGGTGCTGAGCGCCGACTGGGTGCGGCCGATCTGCATGGCGGCGACGCTGATGGAACCCGCGCGGGCAATGATGACGAAGTTTTTCAGAAGCGTGAGGTCGAGCATGGCAATATCAAAATTATCAATATCGGCTTGAAATACTATCAATTGGACTGCCGTGACAAGACCCTGTTACGATCCGGCAAAATCAGCTTTTGGGGAACGAGCCATGGATAATCTCTTGAACAACGTCACATCCTTGAACGATGACCCGGCCTTTTGGGCCGCTGCCGACAAACACCTGACCCGTTATGGACCCGCCTTCGAGGAGATCATCGTCGAACGGGCGGAGGGAAGTTTCGTCTATGATGCGGACGGTCGCGCCATTCTCGATTTTACCTCCGGCCAGATGAGCGCCCTGCTCGGACACACCCATCCGGACATTGTCGCGACCGTCAACCGGCAGATGGCCTCCGTGGCGCATCTCTTCTCCGGCATGCTGTCGCGGCCGGTGGTTGACCTTGCGGCGCGGCTGGCGGCCCTGGCGCCCGGTCTCGATCGCGTGCAATTGCTGACCACTGGGGCCGAATCCAACGAAGCGGCGATCCGCATGGCAAAGCTCGTCACCGGCGGCCACGAGATCGTGGCTTTTGCGCAAAGCTGGCATGGCATGACCGGCGCCGCCGCATCCGCCACCTACAGCGCGGGCCGCAGGGGATATGGTCCGGCAACGGCCGGCTCTCTCGTCATTCCGGCGCCGAACGCCTATCGTCCGCGCTTCAAGAATCCCGATGGATCAAACGACTGGCAGACGGAACTCGACGATGCCTTCGAGCTGATCGATCGCCAGTCGACCGGCAATCTCGCCGCCTTCATCGCCGAACCCATCCTGTCGAGCGGCGGTATCATAGAGCTGCCGGCCGGTTATCTCGCGGCGTTGAAGAACAAGTGCGCGGAGCGCGGCATGTTGCTCATCCTCGACGAGGCGCAGACCGGTGTGGGCCGGACCGGACACATGTTCGCCTTCCAGCGCGATGGTGTGACGCCCGACATCATGACGCTTTCCAAGACGCTCGGCGCCGGCCTGCCGCTCGCTGCGGTGATGACGAGTGCGGAAGTCGAGCAAAAGGCGTTCGAAAGAGGGTTCCTGTTCTATACGACCCATGTTTCCGATCCGCTGCCGGCGGCTGTCGGCGTGACGGTTCTTGACGTGGTGGCCCGTGATGGCCTTGTCGAACAGGCGGTTGTGCGCGGAAATCGCCTGAAGCAGGGGTTGCTGTCGTTGCAGCAGCGCTTCGAATGCGTCGGTGACGTGCGTGGTCGTGGGCTGCTTCTCGGCCTGGAAGTCGTCGCCGACCGGCATACGAAAGCCCCGGGTTTCGAGCTCGGTGCCCGTATCATGCAGGAGGCCATGCTGCGGGGGCTGAGCATGAACATCGTCAAATTGCCCGGCATGGGCGGGGTCTTCCGCATCGCCCCGGCGCTAACCGTATCGGATGCCGAGATCGACCGCGGTCTGGACATATTGGCGGAGTCGATCAAGACGGCAGAGGCGGCGCGATAGGATCGCGATTGATTGAAACGGGCTGCCACGGGGGTGCGGAACACGCCTTGCTTGCGGTTCCGCACCGGAGATCATGGCATGGGTATAGGGATTGTCATTCGGCCGGCTGGGCCACCGTCTGCGGGTCGTCATGCCCCTTCTCCGCGGAGAGGCTGCGTTGGCCAAGGCTGATGATGGCGACTGTCGAAAGGCTTGCAACGACCGATACCCAGAAGCCGTTGCCCGGACCGAAATTGTCGATCACCCAGCCGGAAATGAAGGCGCCGAGCGCCATGCCGATACCGATTCCGGTCATTACCCAGGTCACGCCTTCCGTCAGCATCGATTCCGGTACGCGGCGCTCGATCAGACCAAAGGCGGTGATGAAAATGGGCGATATTGCCACGCCGCTGAGGAAAACCGCGGAAGCGAGCAAGGCAACGCTGGTAGAGGCGCCGAGAAGCGGCAGGGCGGTGAGGGCAAGCACGCTGACGGCGATCAGCAGCTGGCGGTGCAGCGGCATTTTGGGGTTGAGCGCGCCGAGAAGCAGGCCGACCACGAACGAACCGATGGCATAAACGCCGATGACGAGGCTGGCCGCTTCCGGCTGACCGAGTTGCTTGGTAATGGCAACCGCGCTCACCTCGGCGGTGGCGAAGGTCGAACCGACGAAGATCAGCGCGACTGTGATGATCTGTACGGGCCGCAGCCGGATCGCCGAACGCTGCCGGCGACCGCCTTCGGCCGGGCGCACCTTGGGTTCGGTGGACCGCTGCAGAAGAAAGGCGAAAGTGCCAAGCGCCAGGAAGGTGGTGCTGATCATCATGCCCGCTTCCGGAAAAAGTGAGACCGCCAGCCCCACCGAAAGCGACGCGCCGGCAATGTAGACAAGCTCGTCGGCTGCGGATTCGAAGGCAAATGCCGTATTCAGTTCCGGCCTGCCACGGAAGATTTCCGTCCAGCGGGCGCGCATCATGGCGGGAATGCTGGGCATGGCCGCAGCAAGGAAGGCCGAGAGGAACAGGGTCCACGCCGGCCATCTCTGATTGGTGGCGATGAGCAATGCCGCAAAGGCCAGCACCGACAGGGTGGTTGCCGGAATAAGAACGCTGCTCTGGCCCCGACGGTCCACCAATCGCGAGATCTGCGGCGCAACCGCCGCATTGGTGAGCGCAAAGGTCGCCGAGACGGCGCCGGCTAGCCAATATTCACCATGGGTTTGTGAAAGCATGGCGACGATGCCGATAGGGGCCATCGCAATCGGCAGTCGGGCGAAGAAACCTGCGGCAGAAAAGCCTTTGGCGCCTGGAGCCCGGAAAATTTCTCTGTATGGATTGGACATCGGGATGCACCTTGTTCGGAGGGTATCCACCACACACATACGTGGCGTATGTGAATGAGATAATTGCATACGCCGCGTATGTCAACTAATATACGCGATGTATGCTGAATATGGAGGCAAAATGCGCAAACCCCGCAGTGAAATGATCGCCGAGACGCGCGCCAAGCTTCTGGCCGCCGGCCGCAAGGCCTTCGGCAGCATCGGTTATGCCGAGGCGTCCATGGACGACTTTACGGCGGAGGCGGGGCTGACCCGCGGCGCGCTTTATCACCATTTCGGCGACAAAAAAGGCTTGCTGCTGGCGGTCGTGGCTGAGATCGACGCGGAGATGACGGCCAGGCTCTGTGAAATCTCGTCGCAGGCCCCGACGCGGTGGCAGGGCTTCGTCGAGGAAAATGTCGGTTATGTCCGCATGGCCCTTGAGCCGGAAATCCAGCGGATCATGTTCCGCGACGGACCGGCCGTTCTTGGCGATCCGTCCCGCTGGCCAAATGCCAATGGCTGCATATCGGCTGTCGCGCGAAGCCTCGATGCGCTGAGGCAGGAAGGCACGATCGACAATGTCGATCCGGAGGCGTGCGCCCGTTTCATCAATGCGGCGAGCAGCAGCGCGGCCCAGTGGATCGCGAATGCCGACGACCCCGAAACGACCTCGAAGAGAGCCGTTGAAAGCTTCCGCAGGTTGCTGGAAGGATTGCGGATCAGGAAATAGCCGCCAGGCTTGCATTGCAGGTGCGGCGCAAGGACGCTGAAGCGAGGCGGGGCAGATTTTTGTCTCATCCGGCGGCTGTGAGCGGAAAGATAAGCTGCACCCTCGAACCTTTGCCCGGCGTGGAGTCGATATGCGCTTCGCCGCCGCTCTGGCGGACAAAGCCATAGACCATTGCAAGGCCAAGCCCCGCACCGCCGTGCTCCCCGCGCGTGGTGAAATAAGGCTCGAATGCCTTGTCCACCGCCTCCGGCGTCATGCCGATGCCTTCGTCGGTAACCGCGATCATCAGAGCGTCTTTCACGGTCGCCGCCGTGATCGAGATCAGGCCGCCGTCTGGCATGGCGGCTGCGGCATTGAGGCACAGATTGAGGATGGACTGCTCGAAGAGGGCGGGGTCGAGCGGGATGGCGGGAAGATTGTCGTCGAGGTCGAGCGCGATCCGGCATTTCGGGCCGACGGCGATTTCGAGGATATCGGCCATGCCGCGCAGCAGGTTGGCGACATTGATTGAGCTTGGATGGATCGGCTGCTGGCTGCCTATGGTCAGCATGCTGCTGGCGAGAGACCGGCCGCGATCCGCCGCCTTGCGGATGCGGGCGATGTGCCGGTTCTGGCGGTCGTTGAAGCCCGCCTCCCGTTCCAGGAGGCCGAGACTGCCGGTGATGATGCCGATCATGTTGCCCACCTCGTGGCTGACCTGATGTGTCATGCGCATGATGCCGTCCAGCCGCTGTGCTTTCACCGCTTCCGCCTCCTGCCGGTCGAGCGCGGTGACATCGCGGGCAAGCAGCACGATGCCGCCATCCGGCTGGCGCGACATCGATATTTCGATGACCCGCTGGTCGCCGGTGCGATGGCGCACCACGGCGCGCTCCAGCAGGTCGCCATGGCCGCCGTCGAAAGGCAACAGCGCCGGGTCGATTTCCGGGATCGGCTGGACAAACCGGCGGATCGGCAATTTTCGCGACGAGCCGGAGCGTCCGACAAGTTCGATGATGCGGCGGTTCATGGTGATCGGCCGGCCGGTCGGATCGAACAGCGCTATCCCCTCATTCATGTTGCGGAAGGTCGAGCGGATGGTGCGGGCCGCCGCTTCCGCCGTGCGCCTGAGGCGCGAGACGCGGTCGACGCTGTCATGGAAGGCGCGGAATGCGTCAAGCAGGCGGATCAGCTCCGTTTCCGAGCCGCTATAGGAGGGCGGACCGACATCCTTCTCTCCCTTGGCGAGGGCATTCATGCCGTTGGAAAGCGCCGCGATCCCGCGCGACACCCGCATGACGGAGCGGATCGAGAAGATCGCCACCACCAGGACCAGAAGCGAGGCCACGGCCACGATGACCAGCAGGCGGCTGAGGGCATCGGAGGTGGAGATCAGGTCTTCGTTCAGGCTGCGGGCAACCGCATCGCCCTGGGTTTCCGTGACATGGGAAAGATCGCGCGACACGGTGTGAAGCCGCGATACCGAGGCGCGGATGGCAAACATCTCCAGGAGATAACGGCTCTGGGCCGCAAAGACCCGCTCATAGGGCTGCATTTCGGCCAGAGGCAGTCGCTCGCCGGGATAACCCTGCTGGCGGGCCGTGGTTTCGGCCACGTAACGGCGGCGCAGTTCGCCCAGCTGGAAAAGACTGTCGGATGCGGATGCGGCCTGCACGATGCCGTTCATCCGCCGGCGCAGTTCCGGGTCGGCAATGCCGCGACCGGTGGCGATTTCGCCGAGTGCCGCCGCCGCTTCCGCCTTGTGCGCCTGCGCGGCATCGGCATCCTTGGCGAGATCGAGCGTCTGCGCCCGGATGAGCTGGAGCAGTTCGACGATGCGTTCGCTCGCAAAACCGCGTGCGGCCCGCTCGCCGCTGCCCGGCCCGGTCATCTCCAGCAGCAGATCAACCTGCTGGACCACGGAGCGGCTTTCGCTGGAAACGCGATAGGGCGAGGCGGCATTCATCAGGAACGGCGCGCTGGAGACGAGATCGGAGACCTGCCGCGAGACCAGCGACGCCTTGGCGAGACTGGAAAAGGCCTGCAAGCCATAGGCCGCCATTTCATCGCGGGCACGCTGCAGGCCATAGATGGCGATGGCCGACAGGCTGAAGACGAGGATACAGGTAAAGACGATCGCAAAGGGCAGGCGAAAGGCAATCGAGGAAAGGAAGGAACGGCTGATCACGGGGAAAGCTCGCCCTCATCAGTGTGGAGCACATAACCCTTGCCGCGCCGCGTCTTGATATGGCGCGGCAGATCGGGGTTTATCTCGATCTTGCGCCTGAGCCGCAGCACCAGCACATCGACGTTACGGTCGATATAGCGGTCGCTTTCCGAACCCAGCCGATCGAGGATCTGCGAGCGGCTGACGGGCTGGTTGGGTGTTTCGGCGAGAATTTCCAGCAGCGCGAATTCGGCGCTGGTCAAGGTGCGGCTGCGATCCGCGAGGCAGACGGCCCGGCGGGCGTCGAGATCGATCGCCCAGTCGCCGAGGCGCAGCGCCGTGCGGCCGTGATCACGTTCGCTGTCCTTCTCCTGTTTCAGCGAGGGGATCGTCCGGCGCAGAACCGCCTTGATCCGTGCGGTCAGTTCGATGGGTTCGAAGGGTTTGACTACATAATCGTCGGCCGCCGTTTCCAGACCGAGCACCCGGTCGGCGGCGCTGCCGGCGGCCGTGACCATGACGATGCCGATGTCGCTATCGACCTTGCTGCGCAGCCGCTGGGCGAAGGTGCGGCCGGATGTGCCGGGCAGATTATGGTCAACGAGCACCAGCTGCATCCTGTCCCGCGCCAGTATCTCGTCCGCTTCCTCGGCGGAGCGGGCGCAGGTGGGCAGCCAGCCCTCGGCCTCGACGAGGTCCGAGATAAGCTCGGCCATATCAGGATCGTCCTCGACGATCAGAATGCGAACCTTCTGATTAAGCACTGCATCTTCCTCCCGCCACCATCATAGGCGCGGCTGCGGCGATCTTCAAAGGCTCGCTGGTTATCTCCCCTGTCATAATTGTAATATCTGTAATCTTGTTCGGCGGTGCGGTGAAAGATTGGTAACCATTCTTCGATTGCGGTCCGGGCCGAATGTGACATGCTGTTGGTGGAGGCTGGAACGGGGAGGTTCCAGGCAGGGAGGCTTCAAGTGAAACGATTGACCGCACTTGCGGCGAGCATGGCTTTATGGCTGTGCGGCGCAGGGCATGGCATGGCCGAGCCTAAGTTGAACGTCCTGTGCGGCGTCGACGAGGCCTGGTGCGTGGCCATGCAGCGGGCTTTCGAGGCAAAGACCGGCCTTGAGATTTCGATGGTCCGCAAGAGCACCGGTGAAATCCTCGACCAGATTCGCGCGGAACGATCCCACCCGACAGTCGACGTCTGGTGGGGCGGCACCGGCGATACGCATCTGCAGGCCGGCTCGGAAGGGCTGCTGGACGAGTATCGGCCGCTGCATCCACAGGATCTGTTGCCCTGGGCGCAGAATTTTTATGCCATGTCCGGATCAAGGTCCGCCGGCATTTATGCGGGAGCGCTGGGGTTTGCCTATAATTCGGAACTGCTCGCCAGAAACAATCTGCCGGCTCCCACCTGCTGGAAGGATCTCGCGAAGGACATTTATCGCGGCCACATCCTGACCGGCAATCCTAACTATTCCGGTACGGCCTTCACCATGCTCGCCACGCTGGTCCAGCTGTTTGGCGAGGAGGAGGCCTTCGGTTTCATGGCGAAGCTGAACCAGAATGTCGTCGGCTATACCAAGGTGGGTGCGGCGCCCGTCAAGGCGGCGGCGCGGGGCGAGGTCCTGATCGGGATTTCCTTCATGCATGATGCCGTGACCCAGAAGAGCGAAGGGTTTCCGCTGGTCATCGTCGCCCCCTGCGAAGGCACCGGTTACGAGATCGGGGCGGTCAGCATCGTCAAGGGCAACCGCAATACGGCCCTTGCGCAGGCCTTCGTGGAATTTGCGCTGAGCCCGCAAGGGCAGGCGACCGGTGCTGCCGCCGGCCAGAACCAGGTGCCCTCCAACGCCCGGGCGACATTGCCGCTGACGGCGCCGGACATATCGATGATCAAGATGGTGGACTATGATTTCGCCACCTTCGGACAACCTGAGGAGCGAAGTCGGTTATTGAGCCGCTTCGACAGCGAAATCCGCCCGAGCCAGACCCAGTAGGGCCAGAAACCGACATTCCAAAAGACAGCGCGCGCGCCGCAAGGTGCCGCGACCGGCCGCGCCATGTCCGCGCGCCGCCCAAGAATTCAGACGCAAGCTACAGGAGGATAACCATGCGACTGACGATCCTTTCCACCCTGCTTTTTGCCGGCACGGCACTCAGCGCCGTTTCCGCGCAGGCGGCGGGCGAACTCAACCTGATCTGCTCGGCCGATGTCGTCATCTGCGAACAGATGAAGGGCGATTTTGAAAAGTCGCACGACATCAAGGTCAACATGGTGCGCCTGTCATCGGGCGAGACCTATGCCAAGGTGCGCGCGGAATCCCGCAACCCGAAGACCGATATCTGGTGGGCCGGCACCGGCGATCCGCATATGCAGGCGGCTTCGGAAAACCTGACGCTGGAATATAAGTCGCCGATGCTCGACCAGCTGCAGGACTGGGCCGTGAAACAGGCGGAAAGCACCGGTTACAGGACGGTCGGCGTTTATGCCGGTGCGCTGGGCTGGGGCTACAACACCGAAATCTTCAAGTCCAAGGGTTACAAGGAACCGAAGTGCTGGGCCGACCTGCTGGCGCCGGAACTGAAGGGTGAAATCCAGATCGCCAATCCGAATTCCTCCGGCACCGCCTATACGGCGCTGGCATCGCTCGTGCAGATCATGGGCGAGGATCAGGCGATCGACTATCTGAAGAAGCTCAACGCCAATATCTCGCAATATACCAAGTCGGGTTCCGCACCGGTCAAGGCGGCGGCGCGTGGCGAAACGGCGCTCGGCATCGTCTTCATGCATGATGCGGTGGCGCAGACGGCGGAAGGCTTCCCGGTCAAGTCCATCGCGCCTTGCGAAGGCACGGGTTACGAGATCGGCTCCATGTCGATCATCAACGGTGCCCGCAACCTCGACAATGCCAAGACCTGGTACGACTGGGCGCTGAAGCCGGAAGTCCAATCACGCATGAAGGACGCCAAGTCCTTCCAGCTTCCCTCCAACAAGACGGCGGAAGTGCCGAAGGAAGCGCCGAAGTTCGAGGACATCAAGCTCATCGACTACGACTTCAAGACCTATGGCGACCCGGCCAAGCGCAAGGCGCTGCTGGAGCGCTGGGACCGCGAGGTCGGTGCGGTCGCCAACTGATCTGAACGACTGATCTTCACTCCGGCGACAGGCATCCCGGCTTTTTAAGCCGGGGTGTCCGCCACTCTTTCATCGGCATGAAACAAGCGAGGTCGGCCATGACACGTGGCAATCGCAGGCTGGACATCGTCCTGGCGCTCGGGGCGTTTGCCCTCATACTTCTCCCCTGGTATCGCATCGAAGGCGGCTTTTTCAGCTTCCGCTGGCTGTCCGGGTTTTTCTCCACCGCCAGCACTGCGCCGGGTTTGCTGCAGATACTGTCCTATGGAAAACCATGGCTTGTCGGCATCGTTCTTTTCTTCCTCGCCGCATGCCTTGTCCGGCCGATGCCTGATCCGATGCGCCGGGGCGGGTTGCTTGCCTTCATCGGTGCTGCCGGTCTCGTTTTCCTCGCCTTGCAGGGGCTGGCCATCGGCTTTAGCGGCTGGAGCTGGACGGTGAGCGAAAACCTCTTCGGCCTGCTTGCCGATGGCCAGCCTTCGATGGGTGCCGGCGCCGTCGTCCTGTCGTTCGTCTTCGTGCTTCTTTTCGCCTTCGGGCTTGCCGAACGCGGCATCATGAAGGGTGATGCCTTCGTCGTTGGCGCCATTTCCGTTCTGGTTTTCCTCGTCACGGTTTTTGTCTTCTACCCGATCGGCAGCATGCTGGTCGCCTCCGTTCAGGATTTCGACGGCTCCTTCAATGCCGATGGCTTCATCCGCAATATTCAGGATCCCGGCATCTGGAGCCTCGGTTGCGTCACGGGTGAAGAGCGTTGCGGCGTCGCCTGGCGCACATTGTTTCTGGCCCTGATGACCGCCTTCGGCTCCACCGTGCTCGGTCTCGGCTTTGCGCTGATCGCCACCCGTACCCGCTTTCCTTTCAAGAAAGGCCTGCGACTTCTCACCGTTCTGCCGATCATCACGCCGCCTTTCGTCATCGGCCTTGCGCTGACGCTGCTGTTCGGCCGCGCCGGTGTCGTCACCGAATGGCTTTCCTATCTCTTCGGTATTGAACCGGGTCGCTGGCTTTACGGCATGACCGGCATCTGGATCGCGCAGGTCCTTTCTTTCACGCCCATCTCGTTTCTGGTGCTGATCGGCGTGGTCGAAGGTGTCAGCCCGTCGATGGAAGAGGCTTCGCAGACGCTGCGCGCCGACCGCTGGCGCACCTTCTGGCGGGTATCGCTGCCGCTGATGAAACCCGGTCTCGCCAATGCCTTTCTGATCGGTTTCATCGAGAGCATGGCGGATTTCGGCAATCCTCTCGTCCTTGGCGGCACCCACGGCGTCTTGTCGACGGAAATCTTCTTCGCCGTCGTCGGCTCGCAGAACGATCCGTCCCGCGCCGCGGTCCTGGCGATCATCCTGCTGTGCTTCACGCTTTCGGCCTTCCTGGCCCAGCGCCTCTGGCTGTCAGGCAAGAATTTCGCCACGGTGACGGGCAAGGGCGACAGCGGCGCGCATATCGCGCTTCCGCGCGGCCTGTCCATCGGCGTTCACGCTGTCGTCGTGCCGTGGATGGTCTTCACCATCGTCGTTTATGGCATGATCCTTGTCGGCGGTTTCGTAAAGACCTGGGGTCTCGACAATTCCCTGACCTTCGACCATTACGTCCGCGCCTTTTCCGTCAGCTTCTCCAATGGCTCAATCGCCTGGACCGGCGTGGCCTGGAACTCGTTCTGGACGACGATGAAGATCGCGCTGGTTTCGGCGCCGCTCACCGCTGCCGTCGGCCTTCTGACCGCCTACATCATCGTGCGGCAGAAATTCGCCGGCCGGAACCTCTTCGAATTCGCGCTGATGATGAGCTTTGCCATCCCCGGCACGGTCATCGGCGTCAGCTATATCATGGCCTTCAACCTGCCGCCCGTGGAAATGACGGGCTCGGCGCTGATACTGATCGCCTGCTTCGTCTTCCGCAACATGCCGGTCGGCGTGCGCGGCGGCATTGCGGCGATGAGCCAGCTCGACAAGAGCCTCGACGAGGCCTCGCTGACGTTGCGGGCCAATAGTTTCCGCACCATCCGCAAGGTCATCCTGCCGCTCTTGAGGCCTGCGATCACGGCCGCGCTGGTCTATTCCTTCGTGCGCGCCATCACCTCCATCAGCGCCGTCATCTTCCTCGTCAGCGCCGAATACAACATGGCGACCTCCTATATCGTCGGCCTCGTCGAAAACGGCGAATATGGGGTGGCGATCGCCTATTCCTCCATGCTGATCGTGGTGATGATCACCGTCATTACCGGCTTCCAGCTCATAGTCGGCGAGCGTCGCCTGCGGCGTGAAAACCGCGTCGCCGGCCTGCCCTCCGCTTCCTCCGTTCCTCTTGCCCAGGAGAAAACCGCATGATTTCCGTAAAGCCCGGCTCCGTCACCTTTCAGAATGTCCGCAAGACCTTCGGCGCCTTCACCGCCATTGCCGACCTGTCGCTCACCATCGAACCCGGCACGCTGGTCACCCTGCTCGGTCCCTCCGGCTGCGGCAAGACGACGACGCTGCGCATGCTCGCGGGTCTCGAACACCCGACCTCGGGACGCATCCTTATCGGCGATCAGGATGTAACGATGCTGCCGGCCAATGAGCGCGATGTCTCGATGGTCTTCCAGTCCTATGCGCTTTTCCCGCACATGACGGCGCTCGACAATGTCGCCTACGGCCTGCAGTCCTCCGGCCTGCGCAAGGCGGAAGCGCGGGAAAAGGCGGAGGAAGGATTGAAGCTCGTTGGTCTCGCCGGCATGGGCCATCGCCTGCCCGCCGAACTTTCCGGCGGCCAGCAGCAGCGCGTGGCGGTCGCCCGCGCCCTGGTGCTGGAGCCGCAGGTGCTGCTGCTCGATGAGCCGCTTTCCAACCTCGATGCCCGCCTTCGCCGCCGGGTGCGCACCGAAATCCGCGAATTGCAGCAGCGGCTGGGTTTCACCGCCGTTTATGTCACGCATGACCAGGACGAGGCGCTGGCGGTTTCCGACCGGATCATCGTGATGAAGGATGGCGAGATTGCCCAGTCGGGTGCGCCGCGCGATCTTTACGAGGCCCCGGCCTCCGCCTTCATCGCCGATTTCATGGGCGAGGCGAATGTCGTCGCCTGTGAGGTGGTCGGCCTTGATGGACCGGAAGCGCTGATCCGCGTCGGTGGTATCGCTCATCGTGTGCAGGCGGGCGGAGCCAAGCCCGGTCCGGCAAAGCTTGCGGTCCGCCCGGGCTCGATCTCCATCGGCCAGCCGGGCGGCCATGGGCTTGCCGGCCGGGTTCTGCACAGCGCCTATCTCGGCGGTCACGTGGAATATGAGGTGGAGACCGATATCGGCACCCTGTTCATCGTGGATCATACGGCCGATACCGGCCTGCCGCCGGCAAGCGACGTGACGCTGGGGTTCAGGAACCGTGGCATTGCCCTGATCCAGGCCTGATTGCGGGGCTGCAAGCCGACGCAAACCCGAGCCCGCCTGTTGCGTGCTGCCCATGACAGGCCGCCGAAGCGTGCTTATCAACAGGCGGGCGAAGGGTATTCGCCACGGGACCGGGACAGGAACGCTTGTCACAGGATCGGCTTGCGCCGCCCGGCAACCGAAGGGACATGACGTGCTCAACGCATCCCAGCAAAATTCCGCCGACACCCGCTTTCAGAATATGGCCGTCTACAAGTCATGTAACTGTCATATCGCGGGCTTAGGAGAGATTGTGGTTTTCACATGTCTCGTGAGGGGAATATGCGCGGAATTATTGCTGCTTTGGTCGCTACGACCTTTCTCGCCGGCGCCGTTCAGGCTGCCGAGGTCTATCCGCTTGATCGTGCGACGATCCTGGCCGGTTCGCCGTTTGATTTCAAGGCTGAATTCGACGCCGTCGTAAAGCCGGAAGACGTCAGGATCACCGTCAACGGAAAAGATTACAAGGCTCTGCTCGGCAAGGATGCCGAGTTCGTTGCCGAAGAAAAGAACAAGGACAAAGTTCTTGGTTCTGCCGTCATTTTGCGTGGCGTTTCGCTCGCCGATGCCGGTGATTACAAGGTTGAAGTTTCGGCCGGTTCCGAAACCAAGAGCGTGACCTGGACCGTCTATGGCACGCCGGACCAGGCGAAGGCCAAGAATGTCATCTTCCTGATCGCCGACGGCCTGTCGGTTGCCCACCGTACGGCCGCCCGCATCATGTCCAAGGGCATGACCGAGGGCAAGGCCAATGGCCGTCTCAATATGGACGATGTGCCGCCGGTCGCCTTTATCGGCACTTCCGCCACCGATGCCGTCGCCACCGACAGCGCCAACACCATGTCGGCTTACATGACCGGTCACAAGACCGCCGTGAACGCCATCGGCGTTTATGCCGACCGTACCCCGGCGTCGCTGGACGATCCCAAGGTGGAAACGCTTGCGGAAGCGCTGCGCCGCCAGACCAAAAAGTCGATCGGCATCATTTCCACCGCCGAAGTGCAGGATGCGACGCCGGCTGCCGTCGTTGCCCACACCCGCAAGCGTGGCGACAAGGCGGAAATCAACGGCATGCTGTTCGACGTGAAGCCGGATGTGCTGCTCGGCGGCGGTTCCGCTTATTTCCTGCCGCAGTCCACCGCCGGTTCCAAGCGCAAGGACGACAAGGACTATATCGCCCTGTTCAAGGACGCAGGCTATACGCTGGCTACCAGCAAGGCGGAACTGGCCGCGGCGGCCGGCACCAATACCGGCAAGATTCTCGGCCTGTTCCACACCGGCAACATGGACACCACGCTGGACCGCGAGTTCCTGAAGAAGGGCACCACGGGCAAGTTCCCGGATCAGCCGGGTCTCGTCGACATGACCAAGGTTGCGCTCGACAGCCTGTCGAAGAACCCGGACGGTTTCTTCCTGATGGTTGAAGCGGCCAATGTCGACAAGATGTCCCACCCGCTCGACTGGGATCGCGCCGTTATCGACACGATCGAATTCGACAAGGCCATCGGCGTCGCCCGCGAATTCGCAGCCAGGAACCCCGATACGCTGATCATCGTCACCGGCGACCATACGCATGGCGTTTCCATCATCGGCACCGTCGATGACGACAAGCCCGGCACGGACATGCGCGAAAAGGTCGGCACCTATGCCGAAGCCGGCTTCCCGAACTATGAGGACAAGGACGGCGACGGTTATCCGGACAGGGTCGACGTCTCGCGTCGCCTGTTCCTGAACGCCAATAACGGCCCGGATCACTACGAGACCTTCCGCCCGAAGCTCGACGGCCCCTTCGCACCGGCCATCCAGAACGAAAAGAAGGAATATATCGCCAACGAACAGTACAAGGATGTTCCCGGCGCCGTTCTCGTCACCGGCATCATTCCGAAGAGTTCGGACAGTGGCGTGCATGCGGTCGACGATGTCGTGCTGCAGGCCGAAGGTCCGGGCGCCGAAGGTTTCCGCGGCTACATGGAACAGAGTGATGTCTACAAGGGTCTCGCAGAAGCCCTCGCGCTCGGCGCAAAGCAGACCAACTAAAAACTGAACGGGGCAGGGGCGCACTGTGCGGTGTGTCCCTGCCGGTTTCCGGCCTCGCATTGCCGGCCAAGGCTGACGATGCGAGGCCTTTCAAGAAGGAGAATGGTCATGGGCAAGCCTGATCAGGCGTGGTTCAGCCGTCGCCAGACCCTGGGTCTCATCGCCGGTCTGCCGCTGCTGGCCGCCGGCACGCGCGCGCAGGCGAAAAGCGACCTCACCTTTGACGAGCTTTATGGCAAGGTCAGCGTCCTCGGGCTGGAATTTTCCGAAAAGGTCAAGCAGCTGAACGGCAAGGAGGTCGCCATGCGCGGCTTCATGGCGCCGCCGCTGAAGGCCGAAGCGCAGTTTTTCGTTCTGACCGAAATACCGATGTCGATCTGCCCGTTCTGCTCAACCGATTCCGACTGGCCGGACAATATCGTCGTTGTCTATCTCGGCGAGAAACAGACCTTTACCCAGCCCAGCCAGACGATCGAAGTACGCGGCACGCTGGAAACGGGTTCCTGGACCGATCCGGATACCGGCTTCGTCAGCCTGCTGCGCATCCGCCAGGCAGAATACGCGACGGTTTGAGACATGCTGCCTCTGACGATAGACAATCTCGCCGTATCCTTTCCCGGCCTGGCGACGCCGGTGCTGGTTATCGACCAATTGGAAATCGCCGCCGGAAGCCGCGTGGCGCTGACGGGCGGTTCCGGCTCTGGCAAGAGCACCCTCATCAACATCATAGCCGGCCTTGAACGTGTCGCGGCCGGCCGCGTCGTCTGGCAGGACACGAATATCGCGGCTCTTCCCGAAGGCCGCCGTGACCGTTGGCGGGCCGAAAATATCGGTCTCGTCATGCAGGAATTTCATCTCTTTCCCGGCCTGTCCGCGCTGGACAACATCCTGCTGCCGGCCCGCCTGTCGCGTGTGGCCAATGCAGACCTCATAAAGCGCGCACAATCCCTGTTTGCGACGGTCGGCCTCAAACGCCCCGGGCAGCACGTCGAAACCATGTCGCGGGGTGAAATGCAGCGGGTTGCCATCGCTCGCGCGCTGCTGCGCAGCCCCGGCGTCATCATCGCCGACGAACCGACCGCGAGCCTCGATCTCGACAGCGGCGAGGCCGTCGGCGATCTGCTGCTTTCGGTTGCCGCCAGCACTGGCAGCACATTGATTGTCGCCAGCCACGACCAGCATCTTGTCGGCCGTCTCGACCGGCGCCTGACCCTCAGCGGCGGCCGTATCGTCGCCGATAGCGAGCGGAAGGAGATTGCGGCATGATCGGTTTCATTCTTGCCGATCTGCGCCGGCTGTGGCTGGGCGGCGCGGTCGTGGTCCTCCTGGTGGCGCTGGCCACCGCGCTCGGTGTGGCGGTCACGCTGCAGGAACGGTCGCTGCGCCTCGGCAGCGCCCGCGCCGCCGATAAGTTCGATCTCGTTGTCGGCGCCGCCGGCAGCGAAACCCAGTTGATCCTCTCGTCCGTCTTTCTGCAGGCGGCGCCGCTGCCGCTCGTGGACGGCGCCGTCCTCACCAGACTTGCCGCCGATCCGCGCGTCGCCTGGGCCGCGCCGGTCGGTTTCGGCGATTCCTTTTCCGGCTATCCCATCGTCGGCACGACGACGAGCCTTGTCGGCAACACGACAACCGGTTTTACCGAGGGCAGGATCTTCGCGCTGGAAGGCGAAGCCGTCCTCGGTGCCGCCGTCAATCTCTCCATGGGCGCCGAGATCAAGCCGATGCATGGCACCACCGAGACTGGCGGCCACACCCACACCGAAATCGCCTATACGGTCGTCGGCAGGCTGCAGCCGACCGGAACGCCCTGGGATCGCGCCATTCTGGTGCCGATCCAGGCGGTGTGGCACGTCCATGGTCTTGGGCAGAACCATGGTCACGATCACGGGGAGGAAGAAGGCGTGGACCATGCGGATGCGCATGGCGGCGGCCACCAGGAGGCCGATCACGCCCAAGCCCAGGCCCAAGTCAAAGTCCAAGTCCAAGTCCAAGCCCATGGAGATGGCGGGCATCACGAGGAGGGCGACACGCACTCGGAAGGGGAGGCGGGCCACGACCACGCCGCTGCCCGGACCGGGACGCAGCAGGGGCAGGATGAGGCTCCGGTTTCCGATGTTTCTTCGGGCCATGCCGAGGCCGATCATCATGGCGGCATCGATGCCGATGCGCCGATCGTGGAGACGTTCGGCGAGGACCTGCCCGGGTTGCCGGCCATTCTCGTCAAGCCGAAGACGATTGCCGATGCCTATCGCCTCAGGCAGGAATATCGCAGCGGCAATACGCTTGGCGTTTTCCCCGGCGAGGTCCTCACCGGCCTTTATGCCACGCTTGGCGATGCCAAGACGGTGCTGAGCGCGGTTGCGGCCGGGTCTCAGGGGCTGGTGGCGGCGGCGCTGATGCTGGTGACGGTGATCCATATCGGGCAACGGCGTCGGCAGATCGGCGCGTTGCGGGCATTCGGGGCGCCCCGCAGCTCGGTTTTCGCCATTGTCTGGCTGGAGCTTTTCTTTCTGGTGGCGCTTGGTGTCGGCATCGGTTTTCTGCTCGGATTGGGGGCGGCCCATATCGGCGCGCAGCTTTTTACTGCAAGAAGCGGCGTGATCCTGCCCGTTGGCTTTACCGGCGAGGATCTGCGTCTTGCAGTCTTTTTGCTGAGTTTTGCTGCCGTTCTGGCGGCGATACCGGCGCTGCTCGCCTATCGCCAGTCTCCCGCAGCCGCCCTGCGCGCCTGAAACCACGACAGGCACTCTTGTCGCATCACGGTTGGAATTGGCCCGCCAGCCTGCCTGGCCGCTGCACTTGACCTGCGTTTTAGTCGGCTGCCGAAATCAGGGTTTGTCGGCGGATATTCCGCCTCCGGCGATGTATCCCGGGGGCAAGCGAGGGAGGCATATAAAATATATTTTTTTTACCGTGATCGCTTTTTATGGCAGGCTTGTACAGAGGCGTGGGACAACCTCATGACGCCGGATAATCGGAGGAAACCGGGATGGTTGAAAAGGTGCCGGACAAGGCCGTTCAAATAGCGGGGGACGATCTGTCCGCTGACGCGCCGAAGCTTCTTTCGGGCGGTAACCCCCAGATTGCCAAAGCTTATGGCAACGCGCCGGTGCAGGCCTATATCGCCGCCATGCCGGGTTGGAAAAGCCCGGCCGGAGCGCGTATCAACGCGCTGATTGAAAGCCTCGTGCCCGGCGTGCGCAAGGCGGTAAAGTGGAACTCGCCCTTTTACGGCATGGAGGACGATCTCTGGTTCCTCAGCCTTCACTGCTTTACCAAATATATCAAAGTCACCTTCCTTAATGGCGCATCGTTGCAGCCTTTGCCGCCCGGCACGTCGAAACATCCCAAGGTTCGTTACCTCGATATTCATGAGGGCGTTTTTGACGAGGCTCAGTTTGCCGACTGGGTGAAGCAGGCAAGCCGGCTGCCGGGCGAGAGGCTCTAGAACGGCTCGGCTCGCCAGGCTTGCGGCACCTGGGCGTCCCGGCTCACGCGGCGAATCACGCTTCAAACCCCGCTCCCCAAAGGCCAGCCGACCCCGTCAGTGATGAGAAATCGCAGGCGTCTCGATACAGTTTTTCCCGTGCGAGGAAAAACCGGACGATCTGGTGGATTTCTGTTTACTTTTGCCGAAGTTGCGCGCCATCACGCTCGTTGACGTCGCTGTCAGGCGTATCGCGAACCACGGAGGATGAGATGAAGGCACTGGTGCTGGAAAAAAAGGGAAAGCTCTCGCTTAGGGATTTCGATATTCCCGGCGAATTCGGGCCGGGCGAACTCGGACCGAAGGATGTGCGCATCCGCACTCACACGGTCGGCATCTGCGGCTCGGACGTTCATTATTATACCCATGGCAAGATCGGCCATTTCGTCGTCAACGCGCCCATGGTGCTGGGCCATGAGGCGTCGGGCACGGTGATTGCGACCGGTGCCGAGGTGACGCATCTGAAGGCCGGTGACCGCGTCTGCATGGAGCCGGGCATTCCCGATCCGACATCGCGCGCCTCCAAGCTCGGCATCTACAATGTCGATCCCGCCGTCCGCTTCTGGGCGACGCCGCCGATCCATGGCTGCCTGACGCCCGAGGTCATCCACCCCGCAGCCTTCACCTACAAGCTGCCGGACAATGTCTCCTTTGCCGAAGGAGCGATGGTCGAGCCTTTCGCCATCGGCATGCAGGCGGCACTTCGCGCACGCATTCAGCCCGGCGACATCGCCGTCGTCACGGGTGCCGGCCCCATCGGCATGATGGTGGCGCTGGCCGCACTTGCGGGTGGTTGTGCAAAGGTCATCGTTGCCGATCTCGCCCAGCCGAAACTCGATATCATCGCTTCCTATGAGGGCATTGAAACGGTCAACATCCGCGAGCGCAACCTTGCCGAAGCCGTGGCCGCCGCGACGGACGGCTGGGGCTGCGATGTCGTCTTCGAATGCTCGGGCGCTGCACCCGCCGTGCTCGGCATGGCGAAACTGGCGCGCCCCGGCGGTGCGATCGTGCTCGTCGGCATGCCGGTCGATCCGGTTCCGGTCGATATTGTCGGCCTGCAGGCCAAGGAACTTCGGGTGGAAACGGTTTTCCGCTATGCCAATGTCTATGACCGGGCGGTGGCCCTCATCGCATCCGGCAAGGTCGACCTCAAGCCGCTGATTTCCGCGACCATCCCCTTCGAAGACAGCATCGCCGGTTTTGATCGCGCAGTCGAAGCGCGGGAAACGGATGTGAAGCTGCAAATTCTGATGCCGCAATAGGCGGCGGTCAAACGGGCCGCTGATGCATAAGCGGCAGATATGCTGCGGAAAAGTATGAGTGTGGCCTGCCGATGGAAGGCGGGCCGCGCTCCAAAAAATCGCCAGATATTGCCGCTGACTGAGTATCGTTTAAGCGCATCACGCCAAATTGAGCAAAAAAATCGGCGTCATCGCCGCGTTTATGATCGGCCCTAGTGGGCGACTCTTCAATTCTCGGCAAAAAAGAGTCAAAAAAGTATCGGCAATTTCTTCGGCGTGATGTGGAAGCACAGCCACGCCACGCCATATGCTCCTCATCAACGCCTGGGACGAGCCATGAAGAGGAAATGGCTCTGCTCCGCAAATGCGGCGGACGCGACTGATGGGAGGACCTATGATGCAGCCCGATCTGGAACTGGTGCACATCCGCAAGGGCGAATCCTTCGCCGCCTGGCGGCATGGCTATCCGTTCCGCACGGTCCGCTGGCATTATCATCCCGAATACGAAATTCACCTCGTCGTCGCCACCTCCGGCACGTTCTACATCGGTGATTTCGTCGGTCGCTTCGGCCCCGGTCAGCTCATCATGACCGGTCCCAATCTCCCCCAGAACTGGATCAGCGAGATCGAGCCGGACGAGATCGTGCCGACACGCTCTCTCGTGATCCAGTTTCCGGAGAGCTTTATCGAGGATGCCTGCACCTCCATGGCTGAAATGGATGTGGTGCGCGCGTTGCTGGATCGCAGCCGCCGCGGCATTCTCTTCGATGATGAGACGAGCGACCGGGTTCGCCCGCTGATCCTGCGGCTGATTGAGGCGCAGGGGCTGACGCGTCTGGCGCTCTTCTGGGAAATTCTCGATCTGCTGGTCAACGCGCCGTCTTCAGAAGTGCTGGCAAGCCTGAGCTACGAGTTGGACCTGACCGGTATCGGCGACAGCGGTATCAACCGCGCTCTGTCGCATCTGCGCCAGCACCTGACCGAACAGGTCGAGGAGATCGATCTGGCGGATATGGTTGGCCAGAGCCAGAGCGCCTTTTCCCGCGCTTTCAAGCGCCACACCGGGACGACGCTGGTGCGCTATCGCAATCAGTTGCGCATCGATCTCGCCTGCCAGATGCTCTTGGCGGATCAGGACGTGAAGGTGGCGGAGGTCTGCTACGATGTGGGCTTTTCCAACCTTTCGAATTTCAACCGGCATTTCCTGAAACTGAAGGGAATGTCGCCGTCGAGGTTCCGGACCATATTCGCGGCCCAGAAGGCAGCGGTCATGGCGGATTAAACCAGCGACACATCGCCGATTTTTAGAATTCGGACAGAGGGCTGTCCGGAAACGGGCACCTGTTGCCCCAACTTTCCAAACGGGAGGAATAGTGAGATGAAAATGAAATCCAGGTTTCTGATGGCGACAGCCGCAATTGCAATGATGGCCGCTCCGGCGCTGGCGCAGGAAAAGCTGAAGATCGGCATGACCTTCCAGGAACTCAACAACCCCTATTTCGTATCGATGCAGGAAGCGCTGAAAGAAGCCGCCGCAAGCATCGGCGCCGACGTCATCGTCACCGACGCCGGTCACGATGTGGCAAAGCAGATTTCCGACGTTGAAGACATGCTTCAGCAGAAGATCGACATCCTGCTTCTGAACCCGACCGACAGCGCCGGCATCGAAGCTGCCGTTCACGCTGCCAAGTCTGCCGGCGTGATTGTCGTTGCCGTTGACGCCAACGCCAACGGTCCCGTCGACACCTTCGTCGGTTCGAAGAACCGCGACGCGGGTTACCAGTCGTGCAAATATCTCGGCACGTCGCTTGGCGGCAAGGGCGAGGTTGCCATCCTCGACGGTATTCCGGTCGTTCCGATCCTGCAGCGTGTCGAAGGTTGCAAGGCGGCTCTTGCCGAATTCCCCGAGATCAAGCTCGTTGACACGCAGAACGGCCGCCAGGACCGCTCCGTTGCTCTCGGCGTCGTCGAAAACATGATCCAGTCGCGGCCGAACCTCGCCGGCATCTTTTCGGTGAATGACGGCGGTGCGATGGGCGCACTCGCTGCAATCCAGGGTTCCGGCAAGGACATCAAGCTGACCTCGGTGGACGGCGCTCCCGAAGCGGTGAAGGCGATTGCCGATGGTGGTCCTTTCATCGAAACCACCGCGCAGTTCCCGCGTGACCAGGTGCGTGTCGGCCTTGCCATGGCGCTCGCCCAGAAGTGGGGCGCACGCGTGGTGCCGAAGGAAGTCCCGATCGACGTCATGGTCGTCGACAGCAAGAACGCCGGCGAGTTCAGCTGGTAAGAACTCCTCCCAGGCCCCGTCCCCATCTAGTATGGGGGCGGGGTTAAATCCCGACCATCGAGGAGGGTGACATGCTGGAACTGAATGGAATAAGAAAAAGCTTTGGCAAGATCGAAGTCCTGCGCGGCGTCGACCTTGAGGCGCGCGCCGGCGAGGTGCATGCGCTTCTGGGCGAAAACGGTGCCGGCAAGTCGACTTTGATGAAGATCCTGTGCGGCATTCTGCAGCCCTCGGAAGGAACGATCCGCATCGACGGCACGGATCGCCGTTTTGCCAATTACGATGAGGCGATTGCCGCCGGCGTCGGCATCGTGTTTCAGGAATTCAGCCTGATCCCCTATCTCAACGCTGTTGAAAACATGTTTCTTGCCCGTGAAATCCGCGGGCCGCTGCGCCTTCTGAACAAGGGCGCCATGCGCAAACGCGCCGCAGAAATCATGGGCCGTCTGGCCGTGGATGTGCCGCTAGACGTGCCGGTGCATCGCCTTTCCGTTGCCCAGCAGCAATTCGTCGAAATCGCCAAGGCATTGTCGCTGGATGCCCGTATCCTCGTGCTCGACGAGCCGACCGCGACGCTGACCCCTTCCGAGACGGAACACCTGTTCAAGGTCATGCGCGAGCTGCGCCGTCAGGGCGTGGCGATTATCTTCATTTCGCATCATCTTGAGGAAATATTCGAGATCTGCGACCGCATCACTGTCCTTCGCGATGGTGAACTTATCGGTTCCTGCCTGACGTCGGAGGTCGACAATGACCGTCTGGTGGAGATGATGGTCGGCCGGCGCATCGAGGCCAGTTTCCCGCCCAAACCGCAGCTCGATCCTTCCGCCGCAAAGGTGATCGAAGTCGAAGAGCTGCAATTGAAGAAGGGTGGCCCCGTCTCGCGCTTTGCGCTGCGCAAGGGCGAAATCCTCGGCTTTGCCGGGCTCGTCGGCTCGGGCCGCACGGAAACGGTGCTCGCCATGCTCGGCGCGCATTCGGCCTCGCGCCGCAAGATCAAGCTCGATGGCGCGGATACGCGTTTATCCGGCCCGGATGATGCGCTGATGCGCGGCATCGGTCTCTTGCCGGAAAGCCGCAAGGAGGAGGGGCTGATCACCAGCTTCTCCATCCTGCAGAATATTTCGCTGAACAATTATCGCAAATACCGCAAGGCCCACTGGTTCCTCGACCTCAAGAAGGAACTGGAGCACACGACGAAGGCCATGGCGCAGGTGCAGGTCAAGGCGCAGGGACCCTATGCCCGCGTCGACACGCTATCGGGCGGCAACCAGCAGAAGATCGTCATCGCCCGCTGGCTGAACCATGACATGCGCGTGCTGATCTTCGACGAGCCGACACGCGGCATCGATGTCGGCGCAAAGGCGGAAATCTACGCGCTGATGCGTGAATTCGCCGCCAGGGGCCATTCGATCATCATGATCTCCTCGGAGCTGCCGGAAGTGATCGGCATGTCCGACAGGGTCTGTGTCTTCCGGTCAGGCGGCATCGTCGCCACGGTCGAGGGAGACGACATCAATTCAGAAACAATAATGACAAACGCCACCACCGGGAGAGTTGAACATGTCGCTTGATGCAAACACCGGCAATGCCGTGAAAACGGGCGGTTTCAGTTTCAGCTCGATGCTGCGTTCCCCGCTCGCCCTGCCGCTGGCGGGCCTCATCGTCGTATCGATCCTGATGGGGCTCGCGAGCGACAATTTCTTCAGCCTCAACAACATCATGAACGTGCTGCGGCAGGTGTCCGTCGTCGGCATTCTCGCTGTCGGCATGACCTTCGTCATCCTCACCGGCGGCATTGACCTGTCGGTCGGCGCGGTTATGGCGCTTATCGGCACGCTGTCGGCCGGCCTGATGGTGAATACCGGCTTGTCTCCCGCGATTGCCTTGCCGGCCGGCCTGTTCATCGGTCTCGGCATCGGCATCTTTAACGGGGCGCTCGTCGCCTGGGGCAGGATGCCCGCCATCATCGTGACGCTCGCCACCATGGGCATGGCGCGTGGCCTCGGCCTCATCTATTCCGGCGGTTACCCGGTCAGCGGCATTCCGAGCTGGATTTCATGGTTCGGCGTCGGCCGTATCGGCGTCGTTCCCGTACCTGTCATCATCATGGTGGTGATTTATGCCATCGCCTGGGTGCTGTTGCAGCGCACGGCTTTCGGCCGCCACGTCTATGCACTTGGCGGAAATGAGCTGGCGGCGCGTCTTTCCGGCGTGAAGACCCAGCGCGTCAAGCTCGCGGTCTATGGCATCTCGGGCGTCACGGCCGCTTTTGCCGCCCTCATTCTGACTGGCCGCCTGATGAGCGGTCAGCCCAATGCCGGCGTCGGTTTCGAACTTGATGCCATTGCGGCCGTCGTTCTCGGCGGCACGGCGATTGCCGGCGGCAGGGGTCTCATTCTCGGCACGCTCATCGGCGCGGTGCTGCTCGGCATTCTCAATAACGGCCTCAACCTGATGGGCATCAACCCCTATCTGCAGGATGTCATCAAGGGCGGCATCATCCTGCTGGCCATCTATATCGGGCGCGAATGGCGCTGAGCCGGCCCGGAAACATCTTCATAAACGCAGGAGAATTAAATGTCTGAATCGCTGCAAGGCAAGATCGCGGTCATCACCGGCGCCGCATCCGGCATCGGGCTTGCCACAACGGAAGCGCTGTTGGAACAGGGCGCTACCGTGGTCATGGTCGACTGGAACGAGAAGGCCTTGAATGATCTGGCCGCCAAGCTCGGCGAGCGCGCCGTCCCGCAGGTGACGAACCTGCTCGATGCCGACAGCTGCAATGCGATGATCCCGGAAATCCTGGAGAAGGTCGATCATATCGACATTCTCTATTGCAATGCCGGCACCTATATCGGCGGCGATCTCACCGAAACGACGCCCGAAGCCATCGACAAGATGCTGAACCTCAACGTCAACGCGGTCATGAAGAACGTGCATGCCGTCGTGCCGCATATGTCGGCGCGCAAGACCGGTGATATCATCGTCACCTGCTCGATCGCCGGCCACTTCCCGACCTATTGGGAACCGGTCTATTCGGGCTCGAAATGGGCGATCACCAGCTTCGTGCAGGGCATGCGCCGCCAGATGATCCCGCACGGCGTGCGCGTGGCGCAGGTCTCTCCCGGTCCGGTCGTCTCGGCGCTTCTGGCCGACTGGCCGGAGGAAAACCTCCGCAAGGCCAAGGAATCGGGCAGCCTCATCGATGCGAGCGAAGTGGCCGATGCCGTCGTTTACATGCTGACGCGCAAGCGCACCGTCACCATCCGCGACATGCTGGTCTTGCCGACCAACTTCGACCGCGTCTAAGACTTCAGGAGCGGCGGGGAAATCGGAACCGGTCCCGCCGCTTCAACCTGTTCAAGCACCGGATGATCCGCTCCGAGGAGTATCGCAAATGGCTTCCTATCTGATTGGCGTCGATGTCGGGACAGGCTCGGCGCGGGCCGGTGTCTTCGATGTCGCGGGCAAGCTTCTCGCCACCGCCAAACGCCCGATCAGCATGCATCGCGAGGATGGCGGCATTGCCGAACAATCGAGTGCAGAGGTGTGGCAGGCCGTGTGCGACAGCGTCCGCGACAGCGTTTCCCGCGCCGGCATCGATCCGGCCGACGTTGCCGGCATCGGTTTTGATGCCACATGTTCGCTTGTCGTGCGTGGACCCAATGACGAAACCCTGCCGGTCGGCGCCGCCGATCATCCCGAGCGCGATATCATCGTCTGGATGGATCATCGTGCTGTCGAGCAGGCTGAACGCATCAATGCCGGCAAGCATGCCGTCCTGAAATATGTCGGCGGGCGCATTTCACCGGAAATGCAGACGCCGAAGCTTCTGTGGCTCAGCGAAAACAGGCCGGACATCTATGCCCGTGCCGAGCACTTCTTCGACCTGACGGATTTCCTGACGTGGAAGGCTTCCGGCGCGCTCGATCGTTCCGCCTGTACGGTCACCTGCAAATGGACTTATCTCGCCCATGAAAACCGCTGGGATGCGGACTATTTCACCAAGATCGGCCTTGGCGATCTGGCCGAGCAGGGCTTCCGCCGCATTGGCCAAAGCGTCGTCCATCCCGGCACGGCGCTGGGTCACGGCCTGACCGAGGAAGCCGCCAGGGCCATGGGTCTGGCGGCGGGCACTGCCGTGGCTGCTGGTTTGATCGACGCCCATGCCGGCGGCGTGAGCACGGTGGCTGCCGGTGGTGATGCTTCGCGATGCCTTGGTTATGTCTTCGGCACCTCGTCCTGCACCATGACCACCACCACTGACCCCGCCTTCGTGCCGGGTGTCTGGGGTCCCTATTATTCCGCCATGGTTCCCGGCGCATGGCTGAATGAAGGCGGCCAGTCCGCCGCCGGTGCGGCCATTGACTATCTGGTGCAATTGCACCCGGCCTATGCCGAGGCGAAGGCGCTTGCCGACAAGGAAGGCAAGGCCCTGCCGGTCTGGCTCGCCGACCGCGCGCTCAGCCTCGCCGCATCCGTTTCCGCAGCGGCTAAGATCGCCGAAGATTTTCATGTGGTACCGGAGTTTCTCGGTAATCGCGCGCCCTTCGCCGATCCCCATGCCCGCGCGGTCATTGCCGGTTACGGTATGGAGACCGGTGTGGATTCCCTCGTCGCGCTTTATGTGGCGGGGCTTCTCGGCCTCGGTTACGGGCTTCGCCAGATCATCGAAACACAGGCCCGCAATGGCGCGCCGGTGGAAACCATCAGCGTCAGCGGCGGTGCCGGCGCTCATCCGCTGGCAAGGCAATTGCTGGCGGATGCGACGGGGCTTCCCGTCGAGCTCAGCGAATGCGAGGAACCCGTGCTTCTCGGCTCGGCGATGCTGGGCGCCGTTGCAGGCGGAACCTATCCGGACCTGATGGCGGCAATGCCCGCCATGTCTCGTATTGCCAGCTGTGCTGCGCCCGATCCTGCATTTCAGACGGTGCATCAGTCGCGTTACGACGCATTTCTGGCGCTCCAGAATGCAGCACGCGCCATTCGATCCGCCAGCCATTCCTGAGCCGTGTCACAAACTTGGATCATCCGGCCATATCGGTCGCAAAATAATGAGGGTTTCATGCAGTTTTCCGGAAAATCCGTCATCATCACCGGCGCAGGCAAAGGTATCGGCCGCGCCTGTGCCCTGCTGATGGCTGCGCGTGGTGCGGAGGTGGTGGCGATCAGCCGCACGCAGTCCGATCTCGACAGCCTGAAAAGCGAAATCGGCGGCCGTTCGATCCGTGTCGATCTCGCCGATGTCGCCGCCACCCGCGCCGCCATGGCCGAAGCTGGTCCGTGCGATTTCCTGATCAACAGCGCCGGCATCAACGTGCTGGAAAGCGTGCTTGACATGAGCGATGCCGGCTATGAGGCCGTGCTGGGCATCAACCTGCGTGCCGCTCTCGTCACCTGCCAGGAATTTGCCCGCGCCCGCGTGGCAAAGGGTGGCGGCGGCGCAATCGTCAACATCACCTCCATCGCCGGCCATCGCGGTTTTCAGGATCATCTCTGCTATGCGGCGTCCAAGGCCGGTCTGGAAGGCGCAACCCGTGTTCTCGCCAAGGAACTTGGCCCCCACGGTATCCGCGTCAACGCCGTTGCACCGACCATCACCCTCACCGAACTGGCGGCGGAAGCATGGAGCGATCCGGTCAAGAGCCAGCCAATGATGGTTCGCCATCCGCTCAACCGCTTTGCCGAGGCCGAAGAGGTGGCGCGGAGCATTGCACTGCTGCTTTCCGACGATAGCGCGATGATTTCCGGAGCCGTGCTGCCTGTTGACGGCGGTTTCCTCGCGGTGTGACCGGCACCACGGATTTGCCGGGCATCACCGATAGAATGTCGGACCTCCCCCTTTAGATCGCGCGCAACGCGCGTCGAAAAAGGGAGAGGTCCGTTGTCGTTTCAGTCTGGCTGTTTCCGCGGAATTAGTGGCGGTGCTCGGGCATGTCCTTCAACTGGTCCTTGGTCCATGAGGTGACCGCATGGACGTCGCCGTCCTCGTCGCGCATGAAATCAAGATCGCTGATCGGCACGGCCACGGGCTTTGCGCCGATGCCGAGAAAGCCGCCGACGTCGATGATGGCGGTGGTATGGGCGCCAACGCCGTGGACATGGTCGACCTTGCCGATCTTGTGGTCGTCTGCACCGTAGACGGTGGCGCCTTGCAGGATGGACGGGGTCAGTTCGGTTTCGACGAGACGTACGTGATTGCTATGATCCACTGTTTTTCTCCTGTCTGAGGTTGCAAGACAGGAACTCACGCATGGTAAAACCGTTCCATCGCGTCTGCTCGATCCGGCGCTTCGCCGTTTCGAAATGCGCTTCTCCGCAGCTTTGCACGACATAGTGTGACAGGCAGTTGCGCCGATGTCGTGAAGCGGGATGAATACTCCAATGTCGGCGCTGCCGAAATGCATGATTCGCCTTCGCATGGTCATGCAAAATCCCGCTTGAAAAAAATGAACGCGCGTGCAATATGAACACGTGTTCAAGCTATCGAAATGGTTATTACGCATGGATTCGATGCCCTATCCGGATACATTGGCGGCGCGCGCCGAACTGTGCCGCAGCGTTATTCTTTCTGCAGGCGAACTGGTGCTGAAGGGCTTTCAGGGCGAAGCGACGCGCAGCTTTTCCATGAAGGGGCCGCAGGATTTTCTGACGGTGACGGACGCTGCTTCCGAGGCGCATATTCGCAGCGCGATTTCCTCCTGTTTCCCGAATGACAGTTTTTTCGGTGAGGAGGGCGGTGGTGAGATCGGCGATCGCGTCTGGGTGGTCGATCCCATCGATGGCACCGCCAACTTCGCCCGCGGCATTCCGCATTTCTGCATTTCCATCGCCTATGTTGAGAACGGGTGCACCGAAATCGGCGCAATCTATAATCCCGCCCTCGACGAGCTTTATTTCGCCCGCCGGGGCGAGGGGGCGACGCGCAACGGCCAGCCGCTCAGGACTGCGGAGACCGCCCGTTTCGATGCCGCCTCGATTGAAATGGGATGGTCGACCCGCGTGGCGAATGCCACCTATCTCGATGTCGTCAGAAACCTGCTCGACATCGGCGCCAATGTCCGCCGCGCCGGCTCCGGCGCGCTGGCGCTTGCTTATGTGGCCGATGGCCGCTCGGATGGCTATCTCGAACTGCACATGAATTCATGGGATTGTCTTGCGGGGCTGCTACTTGTCAGCGAAGCTGGCGGCGATGTCTGCCCTTTCCTGGAGATCGGTAGTCTGAAGGATGGCGGGCCGGTGCTGGCCGCAGCCGCCGGTGTTGCGAGCGGTCTCAGCAGGGCGTCGAATATCGTTTTGGCCGTGCGGCAGCCGTCGGATCGGCAGCGGGCCGCATCGGCCTGATTTTTTGACGGAGGCCCGTCCGCGACGGGCGCTTCGTGCATGTGGAGGAATGAAATGGATGGACCCGTTTATGCCCGGCCTGCAATCAGCCTGATTGCGGAGGGGCTTGGTCCGCATAAGGCCGCGCTTTATATCGGCGGCAGCGATGGCGCGGGCGATCTCGGGCTCCTGCGCCGGCACGGCATTACCACCGTTGTCAATTGTGCCGTCAATCTCGACATCAATCTCGTGGCTGCGCCAGCGGAAGAGGGCGACAGGCGCGCCGTGGGTTATGGCGATATCCGCTATTACAAGCTCGGCCTGATCGACGGCGAGGGCAGCCCCGACACCATGATGCTGGGCGCTTATTACATTCTTGACGGCGCGCTTCGCCAGACCATGCCGAAACGCGAAACCTATCCTTTTGCCGATGGCGGTAACGTACTCGTCAACTGCCGCAGCGGCCGCAGCCGCTCCGTCTCGCTGGTGGCGCTTTTCCTGCACAAGCAGCAGCCGCATCTTTACCCCACCCTTGACGATGCGCTTTCCCTGATCCGCACCAGGCGGGAATTGCGGCCGGATGAATGGTTCGAGACGCCGAAACCCATGCTTTATGCCGCCGCCCGCCGTGCTTCCGACTGGATCGACATGGTGGAAGGCAGAAAGACCGCAAAACCATGCTGACACGTGCGCTTGCCTCCGTTGCCGTCATCGCCGATGCGCATTTCCATGACACGGCCGCCGATTTCGGGTTTCCGGGCATTGAGATCGATGGTGAGCCCATCACCATGCGCAGCTGGTCGGACACACGCGAATCCACCCGGGTTTTCAACGAAAGCGCCGATGCGCTGCATGCCGCGCTCGAAGAGGTGCGGCAGCGCGGCATTCGCCATGTGGTGCTGCTTGGCGATTATACCGATGACGGCCAGCGGGCGACCACCGAAACGCTGAAGGGCATTCTGGAGCAGCATCGCGATGCCCATGGCACCGCCTTTTATGCATTGCCCGGCAACCACGATATTTTCGGCCCGCGCGGCCGGCACCATACCAAGGAATTCCTGACGGAGAATGGCCGATACCTTTCCGTTTCGAGCGATGCACGGCGGGCTGGGGAGCGGGTCATCGTCAGCGACCGGATGTATTGCGAGGGTTATCCTGCGGGTCTTGGCCCCATGGCAGCCTTCGGTTACTTCCGCCAGCCGGATTACCTGCATTGGGAAACGCCTTTCGGTACATCCGATGCGTCGGAAGACCGTCTCTACGAGGTGCGCTCGCCCGATGGGCGCAACGTCTATCGGCTGATGGATGCCTCCTATCTTGTCGAGCCGGAGCCGGGTCTCTGGCTCATGATGATCGACGCCAATATTTTCGAGCCGCTCGACGGCGCGTTCGAGGCGGGCGAGGAAGCGGCCTTCACCGACAGCACCTCCGGCGGCTGGAACGCGCTTTTGCGCTGCAAGCCCTTCATCATCGACTGGATTGCCGATGTGCGTCACAGGGCAGAGGCGCTCGGCAAGACATTGCTCGGTTTTTCCCATTATCCGGCGCTGGATCCCTTTGATGGTGCAAGTGGTGCAGAAGGCGCGCTGTTCGGCGAAACCAATGTCGTGCGCCGCACACCGCGCAAGGCGGTGGAGGATGCGTTGCGCCGGGCCGGGCTTGCGGTTCATTTCAGCGGGCACCTGCATGTGGAAGGCGTGACCGGACGGGGTGAAGGCGAGAATTCTCTCACCAATATCGCCGTTCCGTCACTGGTCGCCTTTCCGCCTGCCTTCAAGGTCATCCACCCGTCGCGGCAGGAGATCGCCGTCGAAACGGTGGAAATGGGCGCCCTGCCGGTCAACAGCCGCATCTGCCGGGGCTACGCGCAGGAAACGGCGCTGGCCGGCGAGGCGGAGGACCGGGCGTTTGCCGCGGCCCGCTATGTTGATTTTCTGCTGGCCCACAAGCGGGCGCTGATCAGGCATCGCTATTTCATCAAGGAATGGCCGGCCGACGTGGTTGCGGCCATCGCTGATAAGACCGTGCAGGAGGTTGTCGGCCTGCTGGGGCAGGAGGGGAGCCCCTCGTTTGATGATATCGCAGCATGTTCCGAATTGCCGATGTTCGAGCTGATTGCCGACTGGTATTGCCTGCGTCAGGGCGCGGGTCTGGCGCTGACGCACATCCGGCCGGAACGGCTTTGCCTCTATCGGGCGCTGGCGGCGCGTTTCGGTCGTGAGGCGCATCATCATGATGGGTCCGTCGAAAGTTTTGTCGAAATCTTCTTCGGTGCGCTTGGCCTGTTTCTCGATCGTGCCGAAGGCAGTCCGCGTGATCTCACGCTTCGGCTCGCGCCGCGGCATGAGCATGTAGCGGTCTGATCCGAGATCTCGCGACGGCCGGTGGCAGGGCCGGCAAATGGGGGAGCCGATGGAATCTGTGGTGGTCAGCATCAATCTGTTCGGCGCCGTGGCGCTGCTGCTTTTCGGCCTTGCCCAGATCAAGGACGGCATGTCGCGCGCCTTCGGCGCCAGGCTTCGCACCGGTCTTGCCGCCGGCACGCGCGGCGGGCTTCGCTCCTTCCTTGCCGGTCTCGCGGCGACAATCGCCCTGCAGAGCTCGACCGCGACCGCGCTGATGGTCGCCTCCTTCGTTGAAAAGGACCTGATCGCCCCGGCCATGGCACAGATCGTGCTGCTTGGCGCCAATGTCGGCACCGCGATGACGGCGTGGATCGTCGCGCTCGGGCTTGGCTGGCTGTCGCCTATGCTCATTCTCGCCGGTGTCATCCTGCTGCGGGGAAGATCGGCTGCCCGGCAGGGAGCCGGTGCGGCCCTTGCCGGGGTCGGCCTGATGCTGCTGTCCCTGCATCTTCTTTCGGCCGCGACCGATCCCATCAGGCAATCGCCGGCGCTCAATCTCTTCATCACCATGCTCGGCGATGCCTGGCCGGTGGCGCTGGTGTTTTCCGCCGTATTGGCGGTGCTGGCATCCTCCAGCCTCGCCATTGTCGTTCTGATCCTGTCGCTGGCCGCCGGCGGCGGCATCGAAACGAGCCTCGTCATCGTGCTGGTGCTCGGCGCCAATCTCGGTGGTGCGGTGCCGCCGGTACTCGCCACCCTGAAGGCGCCCGTCGCGGCGCGCCGGGTCGCCCTCGGCAACCTCATTGTCAGGGCCGCGGGCTGTCTTCTTGCCCTGCCTCTTGCCGGATATGGCGCGGCGCTTCTGGATATGTCGCCCGTCTCACACGCCAATCTCGCAGTCGACGCCCATCTGTTGTTCAATCTGGCCGTTGCCGCCATCGCATGGCCGCTTTCGCCGTTGCTTTTGCGGCTCACGACGGCGCTGCTGCCGGAAAAACAGGGGGCTGACAGCGGCCACAGCTATCTCGACAGCCACGATCTCGATCGCCCGGTTGCAGCGCTTGCCGGCGCGAGCCGCGAGGTCCTGCTGGTCGGCGACCTGATCGAGCGCATGTTGCGGCAGGCGAGCGAAGCCATGCGCGACGGCGATGTCGCGAAACTCAACGAGATCAGCACACTCGAAGGCCGGGTCGATCGCATCCAGCATGACATCAAGGTCTATGTCTCGAAGGTGGGACAGGAGGGCCTCGGCCGCAAAGACCAGCGCCGCGCGATGGATATCGTCGAATATGCCATCAATCTCGAACATATCGGCGATATTATCGAGAAGGGCATTCGACCGGAAATCGCCAAGAAGATCGATCTTGGCCTCACGTTTTCCGCTGACGGCAAGAGCGAGCTGGAGCGTCTTTTCGCCGTCACGCTCGACAATATCCGCATGGCGCAATCGGTTTTTTCCACCCGCAATGCCGGTCTTGCCCGGCGGCTGGTGGAGGTGAAGGAAGATGTGCGCCGCCTCGAAAAACAGTCATCGGAGCGCCATCTGCAACGCCTGCGCGATGGCCGGGCCGACAGTATCCAGACCAGCTCCGTGCATCTCGACATGTTGCGTGATCTCAAACGCATCAACGCCCATATCGCCGCCGTCGCTCATCCTATCCTCGATGAAAACGGTCTCCTGATCGAAAGCCGCATCAAACAGGCAGGTTAGCGCGCCGTGATGCGCTCGACCATGGAAACCGGCACGACCTGAAGCCGGGTTTCCGGCTCGTCACTGTCGAGCGCGGTCAGGACCTTCTCGGTCAGCGCATCGAAGGATTGGGCAACGGTGGTCAGCTGATAACTCTTCCATCCGGCCTGCGGAATATCGTCGAAACCGACAATCGAGAGATCTTCCGGCACCCGGCGGCCCATTTCCAGCCGCGCGGCGTCCATGAAGCCGAGCGCGAGAAGATCGGTCACGCAGAAGGCGCCATCGATTGTCTTGTCCACCAGCAGTTCACGACCGGCCAGATAACCGCTGTCATAGCTGGTCGGCCCGCCGGACCAGGGAACGACCTCGATCCCCTCCACCGTCATGCGCTGGGTGAAGGCGCCGGCGCGGCGCAGCTGCGCCGGGGTCTGGCTGCCGCTGGAAATGACCGCGACCTTCCGGCATTTCGCCGCCACAAGCCGCATGGCGGCCAGATCGGCGCCGTGGGAATCGTCGCTCAGCACCATGTTCGTATCGGTGCGGTCGAGACGCTGGTTGATGAGGATGAGGCGCACGCCGTTGGCGATGCATTCGTCGACGATCGAGGCCGGCGGTTCGCCGGAGAGGACGACGATCGCCTGGGCGCGGAACTCGAAGAGAAGTTCGATCAGCGGTGCGATGTCCTTGCGGGCATCCGCCGCATTCAGCAACAGGCATTGCAGGCCACGACGCAGAAGGCCGATACTGAGCAGATCGAGCTGCTTTGAAATGAAGGGCGAACTCAGATTGGCGCCGACGACCCCGATGAGGTTGGAGCGATCATTATTGAGGCCCTGGGCCAGACGGTTGACGCGATAACCAAGTTCCTGCGCGGCTTTCAGCACCTTGCGCCGGACTGCTTTTGAAACGCTGCCGCCGGGAGTGAACGTGCGCGAAACGGCGGAGCGCGAAACCCCGGCTTTTTTCGCCACCTCTTCGGCCGTCACGAACCCTCTCGCCATTCAACTCCCCCGTTGCGAAATCCTATGCCTGATACCACAGGCCATATGGCATCGGCTATTCCAAACGAAATTTTTCGGTTGCACGCCGCTCCTTCACGCAGCGCCGATCATGCCTTGCCTGTGAAAACGCCTCATCCATTCCATTATCTTCGTGCGAGGTAAAACATTCCTCTCGGCAGCCGTGTTCAAAAGTTACAGTTTTGTGACAAAAAACCATTTTAAAACAAATAAATAAGTTAGTGATCACGTGTGCATTTTTTCGTTGACAAAATGCCTTTTAAGACTGATCATGCATTCCAAGGTCGAGCAGGATATGGAATTTTTATTCCACATCCGTTTTGCCGGCGATGTTTTCGGGAGGAGCTGGGATCATCGTTATTGGCGGGTTCGGCACCCGCTTCAGAAGCATTGATGCATTGCTGAAGGTCAACGCACGCGCCGCCTGTTTTGCAGGTTGCGCGAAGGCAGATGCTTGCCGGCGTGCCGGGGCAATGGCGTGGCCATATGGGGAGAGATAATGGCTCTTTTAAGTGAAACAACGAAGACGGAGGCGCTGGGGAGACCCCCGGCGACCGCGCCTTCGGCATGGCAGGCATGGCGATACCGCCTCAAGGTCGCGCTCCGGGAGCCGACGACGCTGATTGGCGTTTTGACGGCTTTGCTTTTTACCTATCTGATCGTCGTTCCGATCATTTCGATCGTTCTTGACGCCGTCCGCGTCCAGTTCGGCCACGAACGGCGTCTCGGCAAGGATGTTGGCGACCTCACGCTTTATTATCTCGACAGGGCGTTTTTCTCGCCGGTCGCGACGGATCTTTTCTGGCGGCCGCTCTTCAACACGCTGACGGTGGCTTTCGGGGCGATTGCGCTTTCACTGGTCATCGGCACCGTGCTCGCCTGGCTTATCAGCCGGACGGACATGTTCGGCCGCCGCTGGTTCGCCACTGCGCTGATCGTGCCCTATATGCTGCCGGCCTGGACCTTTGCGCTGGCCTGGACGACCCTGTTCAAGAACCGCACCGTTGGCGGTCAGCCCGGCTGGTTCGAGGCTATCGGCCTCACACCACCGGACTGGGTTGCCTATGGGCGTTTCCCGATCACCATCATCCTTGCGCTGCATTACACGCCTTTCGTCATCCTGCTGTTCGGTTCGGCGCTTCGCCGCTTCGATTCGCAGCTTGAAGATTCCGCCCGCATTCTCGGCGCCCACCGTTATCAGGTGGCCCTGCAGGTCATCCTGCCGCTGATGCGCCCGGCGCTGCTGTCTTCCATGGTGCTGATCTTTGCAAAATGCCTCGGCGAGTTCGGCGTGCCTTATGTTCTCGGACTTCCCGTGAAGTTCGAAGTCCTGTCCACCTCGCTGTTCCGCAGCATCGCTTCGCGCCAGACCGGTGTTGCCGGTGTCGTTGCGGCCTCCATCATGCTCATCGGCATCATCACGCTGATGATCGATGCCCGCCTCGTTCGCGAAGCGCGCCGGTTCGTAACCATCGGTTCGAAGGGCTCGATGAACCGGCAGAGCCGCCTCGGCAGAATGCGGCTGCCGGCAACCGGCTTTGCCGCCGCCATCTTCATCCTGAGTGTCGGTCTGCCGCTTCTGACGCTGGCGCTTTCGACCATCATGAAAATGCCGGCCAGATTCACGCTCGACAACTTCACGCTCGATTACTGGATCGGCAGCAATCTCAACACCGTGGCTTTGCAGACCGGCGTGCTCCTAAGCCCCGATCTCTGGGCGGCGGCGAAAAACACGATGATGATCGTCGGGCTTGCCTCGCTCACATCGGGTATTCTCGGCCTGCTCGTCGGTTATGTCGTCATCCGCACGCCGGTGCGCGCCCTGTCGGTCTATCTGCGCCAGGTGACGTTCCTGCCTTACCTCGTGCCCGGCATTGCCTTTGCCGCCGCCTATCTGTCGCTGTTTGCCGTTCCGCGCGGGCCGATGCCGGCGCTTTATGGTACGGTGACGATCCTTATCCTGGCGCTGATCGCCGACCAGATGCCCTACGCCTCGCGCGCCGGCATCTCGGCCATGACGCAGCTTGGAAAGGACCCGGAAGAGGCGGCGCAGATTGCCGGCGCCGGCTGGTTCCGCCGCATGATCTCCATCGTCATCCCGATCCAGAAGGGATCGCTGGTGACAGGGGTTCTGCTGCCCTTCATCTCGGGCATCAAGGGCTTGAGCCTCTTCGTGATCCTCGCGGTGCCGAGCACCGATGTTCTGACCACCTATTCGCTGCGACTGGTCGATTACCACTATACGCAGGCCGCCAACGCCGTGGTGCTGATCATCGCCGCCATCGCCTATTTCGGCACGCTGTTGGCCCAGAAGCTGACCCGCACAAATCTTGCAGAAGGACTTGGAAGCTGATGCCTACCATCAACCTGCGCGGTGCGCAGAAAAACTACGGTGTGAATTCCGCAAATGCGGTCTCCGATCTTGATCTTGAAATCCGCGACGGCGAATTCATGTGCCTGCTCGGTCCTTCCGGCTGCGGCAAGACCACGACGCTGCGCATGATCGCCGGTCTCGAAAACCTCTCCGGCGGGGAAATCCGCGTCGGCGACCGGGTGATCGATTCCGTTACCGATGGCATCTTCGTGCCGCCGGAAAAGCGCGAGATGGGCCTCGTCTTCCAGAGCTACGCGCTGTGGCCGCATTTGACCATCGAGCGCAACACGGATTTCGGCCTGCGCCTGCGCAAGCTGCCGAAGGCGGAGCGCGAAGCGCGTGTCGAGCGCGTCATGCAGGCGCTCGACATCGCCAAATATCGCGATCGTTACCCATCGCAGCTTTCCGGCGGCCAGCAGCAGCGCGTGGCGCTTGCCCGCATGCTTGCCGTCAATCCGGGCGTTCTGCTTCTGGACGAGCCGCTTTCCAATCTGGATGCACGGCTGCGGCTGGAAATGCGCGCCGAGCTGAAGCGGCTGCACAAGGAGTTCAAGACTACCATCGTCTTCGTGACGCATGACCAGTGGGAGGCCATGACGCTGGCCACCACCATCGCCGTCATGAACGAAGGCACGCTACAGCAGATGGGCACGCCGAACGATATCTACGACCGTCCGGCCAATCGCTTCGTCGCCGAATTCGTCGGCAGCCCGCCCATCAATATCCTGACCTTCGGCCAGCCCGGCGTCTCTGATATTGCCGACAAGGCGGAAGCCTATTTTGCGGCGCGTTATCCGCAGCTGCGCGGCATCGCCTCGATCGGCATGCGGCCGGAGGCGATGGGGTATGCAATGAAGCCCGAAGATGTGCCGCAGGGCAGCTTTGCCGGCGAAATGACGGTGACGGGCGTGCTGCCGACCGGCGGCAGCTGGATTCTCGAACTGAGAAGCGAAAACCACACGCTGTTCCTGACCACCCATTCGCTGCCGCGTATCGACAGCGGCGACCGCGTGTTTTTCCACGTGCCGCCCGAGGCCCTGCACGCCTTTGACGCCAGGGGTCAGCGGATCACAGAGGCGGACGCCGTTCTGCGCAACAGCACCTACAACTGAATACGCCGGAAAGACGGCTGAAGGAGAAACAGGATGAAGCGGATTATGACGGGCGGTCTGGGCCGGCTGCTATGTGCAACGGCAATCGCCGCAACGCTTGGCGGTGCGGCGAGAGCGGAAGAGCCCTTCGACCTCAATGCCCTGATCGAGGCGGCGAAAAAGGAAAAGCCGATCACCGTCTATGACAGCACGGGCAAGATCGTCGAAATGGCGAAGAACTTCGCCGCAAAATACGGCGTCGGCGCCGAGGGCGCGAAGGTCAAGGCCTCGGCCCAGCTGGAAATGATCATCCGCGAGGCGCGCGCCAACAATATTCAGGGCGACGTTTCGATCATCAGCGACGCGCCCGCAGCGATGGCGCAGCTCATTCCGCTCGGTTTTGTCGAAAGCTGGCTGCCGCCGGATATGGCCGGCAATATTCCGCCGGAATATCAGGACCCGCTTACCGTCGTCACCAGCGCCAATGTCTGGGCCTATAATAGCGAGCTTTTCGACAAATGCCCTGTTTCCAACATCTGGGAGCTGACCGACCCGAAGTGGAAGGGCAAGGTGGCGATGCAGGATCCGCTCGGCAAGGCGTCCTATGTCGACTGGTTCAACCAGATGGCCAGCCACGGCGACGGCGAGGTGAAGGCAGCCTATAAGGCGCTTTACGGCAAGGATCTCGAAACCGGGGAAAAGAGCGCAACTGCGGCCTGGGTGAAGGCGCTTGCCGCCAACGCGCCGCTGTTGACCGATGCCGATGCGGCCGCTGCCGAAGCCGTTGGCGCTCCCGGCCAGAAGGAGCCCTTCATGGGCCTCGTCAGCTCGGCGAAGTTCCGCGACAACGCCGAAAAGGGCATGAAACTCGGCCTCTGCAAGGAGCTGAAACCCTGGGTCGGCTGGCTTTATCCGGGCGTCGGGCTGATCACCAAGGGCACGAACAGCCCGAATGCGGCAAAGCTCTTCATCCATTACGTCATGACGGCCGAAGGCATCGCGCCGCAGGCGATCGACGGCAAGATGTCGACCAACAAGGAAGTGAGCCTGCCCGCCGACGAGCCTTCGGGTATCGGCGCCGTTCTTGATGACATTCTGCCCTACAGCATGGCGACCAGCCTCGACGACTGGGATGCGCGTGAAACCTGGCAGGACTTCTGGCGCGTGAACTACAAAAAATAACGGGGGGACCACTTGGTGACGATCACTACTCAGAACAAGAATGGCGATGAGCGCAGGCGGCGGGGGACCGCCTCCGCACTTTGCCTTTGCTTCTCGCTGGCACTCAGCGGAGCCGCCCATGCGCAGGACGCCTTTAATCTCGAGGCGCTCATCGAAGCCGCGAAGAAGGAAAAGCCGATCACCGTTTATGCGGTGACCGGCAAGATCGTCGATACCGCACAGGCCTTCACCGCCAAATACGGTGTACAGGCGAGCGGCAAGAAAGTGAACGAGGCGACGCAGGTCGAGCTGATGATCCGCGAGCACCGCGCCGGCAATGTCGTCGGCGATGTAAGCGTGGCAACCGATTTCGCCTCCGCCATGGGCGAGCTTCTGCCGGAAGGCATCGCCACCAGCTGGACGCCGCCGGATATCGAAGGCGATATTCCGCAAAGACTGCGCGACCCGCTCGTGGTCGTCTCGGACCCGCATGTCTGGACCTACAATACCGAGAAATACGAGACATGCCCGGTCACCAACATCTGGCAGCTGACGGAGCCGAAGTGGAAGGGCAAGCTCGCCATGCTCGATCTCTTCGACAAGCCGCTTTATGCCGACTGGTTCAACCAGATCGAAACCCACCACGATGCCGATGTCGCCAGGGCCTATGAGGATCTCTACGGCAAGAAGCTGGAAACGGGCGAAAAAAGCGCGACGGCGGCCTGGGTGAAGGCCTTTGCCGAAAACGGCCCGCTGCTGACGGATTCGAGTTCGGTGGCGGATGCGGCCGGCGCGCCGGGGCAGGCCGATCCCTTCTTCGTCATCACCTCGGTGGCGAAATATCGGGACAATGAGGCCAAGGGGCTGAAGCTCGGTCTTTGCAGCGGCGTAAAGCCTTTTTCCGGGTTCCTCTATCCCGGTTTCGGCCTGATTGCCGGGCAGACCAAAAGCCCGAATGCGGCAAAGCTTTTCCTGCATTACCTGATGACGCAAGAGGGCATCGCGCCGCAGATCGCGGACGGCAAACTCTCGGGCAATACAAAAATCGCCCTGCCGGCGGATGAGCCCTCGAAGGTCGCCGATCATCTCGATGAGCTGATGGCGTTCGACGCCGCAACGGCGGCCGACGACCTCGACAAGCGCGAAGGTTGGCAGGATTTCTGGCGGGTGAACTACAAAAAATAAACGGAAGGCGGGCGCCAAGCCCGCCTGTCTTTTCCTTGGGAGGGGAAACGATGGAAAGAACAAACCTGAGAGCGGCGTCAGTCATTGCGGCGGCAATGATCGGATTGTCTGCCATGACTGCTGCGGCCGAAGAGGCCTTCGATCTGGATAAGATCCTGGCGGCGGCCAAGCAGGAAAAGCCGATCAATATCTATGACAGCACCGGCAAGATCGTCGAGATGGCCGATAAGTTCAGCGCCAAATACGGGTTGAAGGCGACGGGGGTGAAGGTTTCGGCCAATAGCCAGCTGGAAATGATCATCCGCGAAAGCCAGTCCGGCAACGTGCAGGGCGATGTGGTCCTGATCACCGATGCGCCCTCGGCGCTCGCCCAGCTTCTGCCGGCGGGTTTTGTCGAGAATTACCTGCCGAGCGACATGGCCGCGAAAATCCCGGCGCAGTTTCAGAACCCGCTGGCGATTTCCACTAACGCCAATGTCTGGGCCTATAATACCGAAGCCTATGACAAATGCCCGGTGACGAATATCTGGGAACTGACCGAGCCGCAATGGAAAGGCAAGGTCGCCATGGTCGATCCCTTGAGCAAGAGCACCTATACGGATTGGTTCAACCAGCTCGAAGCCCATGGCAATGCAAAGGTGGCGGCGGCCTACAAGGCCCATTCCGGCAAGGAAATGGCGGAAAAGGGGGCGGCAGCCGCCTGGATCGGGGCGATGGCCGCAAACGGCCCGCTTGCCACCGAAGGTGATGATCCGGTGGCGGAGGCCGTCGGCGCGCCCGGCCAGAAACAGCCGTTTTTCGGCCTTCTGAGCTCCGCCAAGTTCCGTGACAATGCCGACAAGGGTTACAAGCTCGGCCTCTGCGCCGGCCTCGATCCCTGGGTCGGCTGGACCTACATCAAGCTGGGGCTGATTGCCTCCAGGACCAAAAGCCCGAACGCCGCCAAGCTCTTCATTCACTACGTCCTGACGGAAGAGGGCATCGCCCCGCAGATGAAGGACGGCAAGCTGCCGACCAATATCGACATCCGGATGCCGGCTGACGAGCCTTCGGGGCTGATGAAGGTCGCCGACAGGCTGATGGGCTACGATTCCGCCACCGGCCTCGATGATTTCGACCGGCGTGAGGAGTGGCAGGATTTCTGGCGCGTCCATTACAGGAAATAACCCCCGGCTGGCGCGGCCCGTGCCGCGCCGCCTCCTCTTTTCATGCGAAGAAACAGACTGGATATGCCGATGCAGACATCACGCCCGACCGAACGGAAACCTGAAAATGAGGAGGCGCTTGCCCATTCCGTGCGGCTGATGGAAATCGCCGAGACTGCTGCGCGGGCGGTGCGTGATCCGCTGCTGGCCGCGTTTCGCGCCGATATGGCCGTGGACTACAAGGTCGACCTCCACGATATCGTCACCATTCACGACAAACGGGCCGAAGCCGCCATCCGTGCCGTCATTCTCGAAAGGGAGCCCAATTCGGCGATCATGGGTGAAGAAGGCGGCCAGATCGGCAACGGCGCGGTGCAATGGTATGTCGACCCCATCGACGGGACGGCGAATTTTGCCCGCGGCCTTGCCTTCTGGTGTGTCTCCATTGCCGCCGTCATCGACGGTAAAACCGTGGCCGGCGTGGTCTATGATCCCGTGGCGGATCAGATGTTCTCCGCCGACCTCAGGGCTTCCCATCTAAACGGCGAAAGGCTGCAATCCCGTAGCGTTGCGGAGGAGACCCGCGCGACGCTGATCACCGGCTATCCCGTCTCGCGCGATTTCCGGCTGGATGGGCGGGATGTGGCGCTCGCCAATTTCGGCACTCTTGCCGAGACCTTTTCGACAGTGCGCCGGCCCGGCAGCGCCGCGCTCAGCATCGCCCATGTCGCGGCCGGCTGGACGGATGCGGCGGCCGGTTTCGGCGTCAATGCCTGGGATGTGGCGGCCGCCATTCTCATCCTCAGGAATGCCGGCGGAACCTATCAGCCGCTGACCCTCGGAAAGGTGGCGGAGGGTTCCGCCGATTTCCTCTGCCCCGGCTATATCGCCACGGGCGAGGGGGCCAGCTATCCGACATTGAACCGGGTGGCGCGATCCATATCCGAAGGCCGCATCGCCAATGCCGCGATACGGCTGGACCAAATGACCGCGAAGTTCTGAAGACGTTATAAATGACGGCGGCCATATCGGCGCCGATGGAGAGATGACATGCCGCAACCGCAACAGACCCCAGCCCGAGAGCCGGAAACCGGCGAATTGCCGAAGCTCAGCCGCATCTATGAGCGGCATCCGCTTTACGGCGTCGATCTGTTCATTTCCGGCAAGGAGGGTGCGAGCGACCTTACTCTTCTGCGCCAGAACGGCATCACCACCGTCGTCAATTGCGCGGTCAATCTCGACTTCAATTTCGTGGAGCAGTCACAGGTCGTTTCCGATCATGAAGGCAGCGTCTATGGGCCGGGCGAAATCCGCTATTACAAGATCGGCCTGATCGATGGCGCCGGAAACCCCGATACCCAGATGGTGGCGGCCCATTATATCCTGCGAGCGGCGCTGGAGCAGGTTTTGCCCGACAAGCCGTCCTATCCGCGGCGGGAACGCGGCAACGTGCTCATCAATTGCCGGGGTGGCCGTTCGCGCTCTGTCGCCGTCGTCGCGCTTTTTCTGCATCTGACGCTGCCGGCGGAGTTTCCGACGCTGGATGATGCCATCGGTTTCGTGCGCGTGAAGCGCGAACTGCCGGAAAACGAATGGTACAAGGCGCCGAAACCCGTGCTTGCGGATGCCGCCCGCCGTGCCGCTGGCTGGATCGCGATGATCGACGCCGCGCATTGACGCAAGGTCGCCCCTGGTGCGGACCGACTGGTGCGGGCCGATTTCGTCATGCGCTGAAATATCCATCGGCAAGAAGCCGGGAATGGCGGGAGGTTGCTAAAATCGCATCCTCCCGCCGTTCGGGCTTACACGTCGCCCGCCACATTGTTCCACGCCCGGACCTTTTCGATGTTCCGGTCGGAGCGTGATACGATCTCGAATACGAAGCCGTCGCCGGAGACGCGCTCGCCCACCTCGGGAAGGCGGTTGAGACGCCACAGGATGTAGCCCGCGACGGTGGAGTAGCGGTCGGCGTCATCCACCAGATCGATGTCGAGAAGGTAGGATGCCCTTCTGACATCGACGGCGCCGTCGATAAGCCAGGAACCGTCTTCGGCCTTTTCCGAAATCAGCAATTCTTCGCCCTCGTCCGGGAATTCGCCGGCGATCGCCTCAAGAATATCCGTCGGCGTGGCGATACCCTGCAGCGTGCCGTATTCATCGATGATGACGGCCATCTGCAACGGAGATTTGCGCAGCTGTTCCATGACCTGCAGGGCGGTGGCGCTCTCATGCACCACAAGCGGCTGCCGCAGCGAGCTTTCGAGGTTCAGGCTGCCGTCGCGCAGAAGATCGCGCAGCAGGTCCTTGGTGGCGGCGACGCCGAGGAAGGAATCGAGCCTGCCCTGGGCGAGCATCAGCCGGGAATGATCGAGCGCCAGCAGGCGGTGGCGCAGCGTCTCGGGATCGGCGTCGACATCCAGCCAGTCGATCTCGGTGCGTGGCGTCATGATCGACACGACGGGCCGCTCGGCGAGTGTCAGCACGCCGCGGATCATGTCCTTTTCCTCGGATTTGAACAGGTCGCCGCGCGCGGCCTGTTCCGCGATGACATCGGCCGTCTCGCCAAGCGGCTGTTCGCCGACCCGGCCACCCAGAAGGCGCAGAATGGCGTCGGAGGTGCGCTCGCGCATGTCGCCGGCGGTGATGCGCCTTTCGCGGTTGCGCCTGCCCAGCTGGTTCGCCGCCTCAATGAGAACGGAAAAGCCGATGGCCGCGTAAAGGTAACCCTTCGGCAGATGGAAGCCGAAACCTTCGACGATCAGGCTGAAGCCGATCATCAACAGGAAGCCAAGGCACAGAATGACCACGGTCGGATGTTTCGACACGAAGGTCATCAGCGGTTTCGATGCCGCCATCATCACGGCCATGGCCACGCAGACGGCGGTAATCATCACCCAGAGATTATTGACCATGCCGACGGCGGTGATGACGCTGTCGAGCGAGAACACGGCGTCGAGCACGACGATCTGCACGATGACCTGCCAGAAGACGGCATGAACCACCTTGCCTTCTTTGGGCTTATGCCCGCCCTCCAGCCGCTCGTGCAGTTCCAGGGTTCCCTTGGCAAGCAGGAACGCACCGCCGAGGATGAGGATGAGATCGCGCCCGGAGAAGGAGAAGTCCGCGACGGTGAACAGCGGCCTTGTCAGCGTGACGATCCATGAGATCGAAAACAGCAGCAGGATGCGCATGACAAGCGCCAGCGACAGACCGATGACGCGTGCCCTGTGGCGTTGGTGTGGTGGCAGCTTGTCGGCAAGGATCGCGATGAAGACGAGATTGTCGATGCCGAGGACGACTTCGAGAACGATAAGGGTGACGAGGCCGATCCAGATGTTCGGATCTGCGAGGAATTCCATGTTCAGGAGCCTTTATGGGAATGGGTGCGAACGCGCAAAGCCCCGGACCGAACATCCGAGGCTGAAAGCTGTCGCGTTGAGGGAAACAAGAAAATCCGAGGCTGGCTGCGCGTGACGCGAGCCAGCCTCATTCGGTGTCGACTACTGTCGGTACTGTCGCCTTCGTCAGGCATAGGGTGAATTTATCCCGCTATCCGTGAATTCTTGTGTTGGCCGAACTAGCAGATTTCCGCCGGACAGGAAAGCACTTTCATTCATTATGTGCCGACCCCCGCCACCGTTGCCGCTTCGGGAATGGCCGGTTTGGCCTTCGCGGCATCATTGTCGCGCGCGGTTCGGCCTCTTTCTGGCGGGCGTTGCGCGTCGCGCGATAAAGCCTCCGGCCAATACGATCAGAATGGCAATTGCCGTCGCAAGAACAGCCAGGCCGAGCCAGTGGACCTCGGTGAGTTCGCCAAATTGCCCGGCTCCCTTCGCCGCGATCCAGCCGGGGGCAAGCAGCACCGGCACCCAGAGAATGGCGGACGCGATGTTCGCGGCCTGGAAGCGGCGCTGATCCATCCCGATCATGCCGGCGACGAGGGGAACGGTGCAACGCAGCGGCCCGAAGAACCGGCCGAAAAACACCGCGAGGAAGCCGTATTTCCGGAAAAACAGCCGCACCCGCGCCACGCGTTCGCGATAGTGCCGCAACGGCCATCGATGAACCACGCTCGGCCCCAGCCACTTGCCCATCATGTAGGATACGATGTCGCCGAGCACCGCGCCGATGATCGCCCCGGTAACCACGGGAAAGGGGTCGATGATTCCGCTGCCGACCAGGCCGCCGATCAGAAGCATCAGCGCCGTGGCCGGAATGATCAAGCCCAGAATGACGATCGATTCCCCGAAGGCAATGAAGCCGACAATCGCGCCCGCCCATGTCTGATGTGTGCGAATGAAGGTTTCCGTCGCTTCAAGAAGACTGTCCAAATCGAACTCCGCAGATGTTCACGATGACGACATTGTTATCGCCGGCGAGATTACGGCCAGCAATGTGGCCGGATCAGTCGAATGTTTGACGAGGTCGCGCCATGACGGGCTGCTAGCGCGTTTTCCCGCCTATGTCCGATGTCGTCCGCTGGTCTACGGCCTTGCCGTCGAGAATGCTCTTCAGGATGTCGAGCCGGTCGTTGATCAGCCATCCATAGTAGTTTTCGACCGGCAGGCGGGTTGTTGCGCCGGCATCCACGGCTGCCCGCAGGCGTTCGGCGCGCCGTCGCGGCTGACCGACATTGTACAGCGTGGCGGTAATGCCGGGATTGCCGGAAATGTCGAAGCCTTTTTCCCTGTAGGCATCGATGGAATCCCGGAGGATGGCGGCGATGTAGATGATGCTGCGGTCTGGATCCATGACGTCGCGGTAGATTTCTTTCGGCCTGTCCGCAGAAAGTTTCGGCAGGCCGCTCGTCCTGTTCACGAGATCGGTGACCTGCAGGGCGGTCAAGGGGCTGATCTGGCCAAGCCCGAAGGTCTGGCCGGCATAGAAGGGCTGGAAGAAGGCGCGCTGGAACGAGATGGCCTCGTAGCTCGCGCCATCCACCACCTTGCCGCGGAAGCTCTTGTCCCAGACGGTATCGCGGCAGCTCCATTGTTCGGAGGTGGTGGCAAGCGTCTCGCAGGCGCGGAATTCCGGCCGCTGGAGGAATGTCTTCAGGGAAACGCCATTATAGCTGAACCTGATATCGAGTTCGGCGTAGGAAATGGCTTTGACGTAATAGGTCTGCAGGCGATCGACGGCCGAGACGTTGAAGGTGTGTTCCCCGACGATGGCGCCGACGATGTGGATCGGGTCGATGCCATAGGCGGCGGCGGCTTTCCTGATCTTGCCGACGAGGCCGGGCTCGCTGTTCAGGAGGTCGATCGTCTTGCGGAACTTTTCCTCGTAGGTCGTGTAGAAGGCCTTGGTCCGGATCGCCGACGCTCTCGGTATTTCCGGCTGCTCGGCGGAGCGGTTTCCGGGAGGAACGACAGTCATCTGCTGCGCCGCCGCATGACTGGGAAGGCAGGCCAATGTCAGAATGACGGTGGCTGCGCGGGTGATCTTCGCAAACAGGCTCATGCGGCGTTCTCTGTAATGTCGGTTTATTGCGGAAGGCTCCTTCATAGGCAGGCCTTCCATGCATGGCAAGTTGCCGCCGCTCACATTCCCGTTGCCGGATTATCGGGGTCGTTAAAAGTCGAACGGTTTGTTTTATGTGAAGTCAAGCCGGCAGCGATAGGCATGTCATCAGGAGATGAACATGACCTGGTTCAAAAAAATACTGCAAGCATGTTTTCTGCTGACCGTTGCGGGTCTGCTTTCGCCGGCGGAGGCTTCGCCTTCGATGTCGACGGGTGCGATCACCTCGCAACCGGTGGGGCATTATGAATTCTGCCAGCGGCATTCGGCCGAATGCCAGCCGGTGAAGGCCATGCCGCCGCTTCATCTCACACCCGACAACTGGAAGACCATCGTTTCCGTCAACGGCGCCGTCAATGTCGAGATCGACCAGCGCTCCGACATGGAAGTGTGGGGTTACGAGGATTATTGGGAATATCCCTACAAGGGGGCGGGGGATTGCGACGACATCGTGCTGGAAAAGCGCAAGCGGCTGATGGATATCGGTTTGCCGGCCTCCAACCTGCTGATCACCGTCGTCCGTGACGAGCGGGGAGATGGCCATGCCGTCCTCACCGTCAGGACGGATCGCGGCGATTTCATTCTCGACAATATGAAGCCGCAGATCCTTCGCTGGGACGAAACGCCCTATCGCTATCTCAAGCGTCAATCCACCAACCATGCCGGTCGCTGGGTGGATATTGATGGCTCCGGTTCGCCGGCCATCGCCGCACGGGAGGCAGATCGCGGCACCGCCGTGCCTGCGACCACCACGCGCCGCAACGTCATCGACCTGCTCATGAACCGTTGATCCCGGCGGCTTCAGCGCGAAGCCGCGGCTCAATGCTGCAAAGGTCGGTCCCGGTGTTTCAGGGCGTCGACCGCTGCTTCGGCACGCGCGGCCGCCTCCCTTGCCTCACGGGCCGCGTCGGAGCTTGCCGCAGCATCGGTGGGGGAGCCGTCATAACCGCCCGTGCCGCGTTCCCCTATGCCGATGTGAACATCCTTCAGCTTGAAAACGGCAAAGGCCAGAAGGGCGGCGGCGCCCATGAAAAGGCAGGTCTTTACGTTGAGCCTCACTGGCGTTTCCCTGATGGTCAGTCGGTGATGTGCAATTCGATTGCCTGTGACGAGAAGCAGCCGATGAAGCAGGATATCGGCGCGCCGTCGGCGGCATGGTCGATTGCGGTATAGGCCAGCACCGGCAGCGATTTCGACGATTTGAGGAAATGATGTTCGTGCGGGGCGGGCAGCCTTGCGACGACGATCGTTTTTGCGCGATGATGGTCTTCCACGCCGAACCGTTTCAGCGTCTCGCTGATCGATCCGAGCTCTTCGAAAATTTCCGGAAAACCGGAAAATCGTGTCGCACAACAAAAGCGTGTGCCGATGCCGATGGGGCGGCCGTTGGCGTAAGCGCCGATTTCGAGGGCGATCAGCGGCGCTTTCGCGCCAAGACCAAGGGCCGCCGCGACGTCCTCCGTCGCCGGTTGCAGCCACCAGCGCAGCAGTTTTCGTTCCGGGCGCAGATTCACGGCTTCAAGATTGCGGTCGAAATGGACCCGGCGGCCAACGACGTAAGGGATCGGCGCTTCGCTGACGAAAGTGCCGCTGCCATGCAGAATGCGCAGCAGCCCTTCTTCTTCCAGTGAGGCCAGCGCCCGGCGGGCAGTCATCCGGTTGACGTTGAATTCCCGGGCAATGTCCTGGGCGGAGGGAATTTTTTCGCCGGGCTTCAACTGTCCCTGTTCGATCCTTTGCCGCAGCGCCGCGGCCACCTGTCGCCAGAGCGATTGTGTTTCCGATGTTCCATTGTCCATGCCCGATGTCCGATTGTCTTGCAGATGTCACATTAATGAGATTAAAGGTATATACTTCTTGTGAGAGATTTATATCATATAGAGCTCATCCATACCGGTTGTCCGCATGAATACCAGTATTTCGCCTGATCGCTACATTGTTTGGGATTTTGAGGGCACCCTTGCCGTGCGCAGGGGGCGTTATACCGGCGCTCTGGAGACCGCAGCAGGGATGGCCGATCCCGCCTTCCTCGGCATGGCCGACACTATCCGTCCGTTTCTGTCCGGCACTTTTCCCTGGCATCGGGCGGAACTTGCGCATTCCTTTGCGGGAGATGCGGAAGGGTGGTGGTGCGCCATTCTCACCGCAGCCGAAGGGGCGCTCGTCGCATTGGGCATGGACCGAAGCACAGCCGCCGAGGTCGCGACGCGCTCGCGCGAGATCTATCTCGATCCCGCCGGATGGGAGGTCGATCCGCAGGCCATGCCGGCGCTGGTGCAATTATCCGCCGCAGGCTGGCGCCACGTCATCCTTTCCAATTTTGCGCCGGAACTACCGGCGCTGGTGAATAAAATCGGGCTTTGCGATTGCGTGGATCATGTTTTTTCCTCCGGGCTGATCGGGCTTGAGAAACCCTCGGCCGCGCTTTTTCGTCATGTGGCCAGGGTTCTGGCGCCGCACCGTGCTTGCTGGATGATTGGCGACAACCCCCATGCCGACATCGCCGGCGGCCGGGCCGCCGGTCTTTCGACCATCCTGCTGAGGCCTGACAGCCCAAAGCACGGGCTTTCGGTTCCATGTCTTTCCGCCATTCCACCCCTTATTCTAGAGGAAAACCGACCATGATACGTTCCAACGTCAGTACCCTGCCGATGAAAGACAGGCTGCGCCAGATCCCATCGCTGAAGGCGCCGCTTCCGGATTGTGATCCGCTTGCGCTGCCCGACACCCCGCAGGATGCTTTCGCCCTGTGGCTGGACGATGCCCTGGAAGCGGGCGTCCGCGAGCCGCATGCCATGACCCTATCCACGGTGGATGAGAATGGCTGGCCCGACGCCCGGGTGCTGATCCTGAAAAATGTCGATCATCGTGGCTGGCATTTCGCCGTGAAGGCGGAAAGCCCGAAGGGACGGCAGCTCGACAATGAACCGCAGGTGGCGTTGACCTTCTACTGGCCGGCGCTTGGACGGCAGGTTCGCCTGCGTGGCCCGGCAATCGTGCTTTCCGTTAAAGACTGTGCGGATGATTTCCTCGGACGTCCCGTCAGCTCACGGGTCAGCGCCATCGCGTCGAGGCAGAGCGAGGTCCTTGAAGAAGGCGAGGGCCTCGAAAGCCGCATCGCCGAGGCGCAGGCCCTCATCGCGGCCAATCCGGGCTATGTTTCGCCCGGATGGCGGGTCTATGCGGTTGCGCCGACGGTGGCGGAGTTCTGGCAGGGGGCGTCCGACCGCAATCACAAGCGGCTGCGATATGTTGTCTGCGGGGACGGCAGCGCGTGGGAAAGGTCTGTTCTCTGGCCCTGAAACCGATCCTCCCCCTTGGAAAACCTCCTGGTCCGGCACATAGTCCGGATGTCTCTCTGGCTGAGGTTCACAGGCTTCACAGGCGGGTGCCGGTTTCTTCATCGAAGAGGTGCATGTCGGGCGGGTTGATATCGAGGCCGATGAAGTCGCCGGCCTTGACGGCGCTGCGTCCCTGTACCGCGATGACCAGTTCCGGTGCGGTGCCAAGCGTGAGAAAGGTGGCCGAACCGGTGGTCTCCACGGCGGACACCGGCAGCGTCAATGCCGCCCCATTTGCCGCTGCGGGCCTTATGTGTTCCGGCCTGATGCCGACGGTCACGTGTCGGCCCGGCGGCAGGTCAGCCGGATTTCCGATCGGCTGCCGTGGCTCACCGTCGCCGAACCGCAGCAGAAGCGAAGCGCCGTCGGGGCTGACCACGGCCGGAATGAAGTTCATCGCCGGCGAGCCGATGAAGCCGGCAACGAAGCGATTGACGGGGCGATCGTATAATTCCAGCGGCGTTCCCTGCTGTTCGATGACGCCATCGCGCATGACGACGACATGATCGGCCATGGTCATAGCCTCGATCTGATCGTGGGTGACATAGACCGAGGTGGCATGCAGGCGATCGTGCAGCGCGCGGATTTCCTTGCGCATGTGGACGCGCAGTGCCGCGTCGAGATTGGAAAGCGGCTCATCGAACAGGAAGGCCTGCGGATTGCGGATGATCGCCCGGCTCATGGCCACGCGCTGGCGCTGGCCGCCGGAGAGTTCGCGCGGATAACGTTTCATCAGCGTTGAAAGTCCGGTCGTGGCCGCAACCTCTTGCGCCGCCTTGCGGGCCTCGGCCTTCGCCACGCCGCGCATGCGCAGCGAATAGGTGAGGTTTTCCTCGACCGTCATATGCGGGTAGAGCGCATAGGACTGGAAGACCATGGCCACATCGCGCTTGCGCGGCGGCACGCCGTTCATGAGCGTGCCGGCAATGCGCATGTCACCCGCCGATATGGTCTCCAGCCCGGCGAGCGAGCGCAGAAGGGTGGACTTGCCGCAGCCCGACGGGCCGACAAGTGCGACGAAGGTGCCCTTCTCGATGGAAAGGTTGATGTTCTTCAGCGCATGGAAGGCGCCGTAATATTTGTTGACGCCGGAAAGTTCGATCTGAAGTGTCATTTGAGCGCTCCTGAGGTCAGGCCGGAAACGATGCGGCGCTGCAAGAGAATGAAGAGAGCGAGAATGGGCGTCACATACATGGTCGCATAGGCCATGATATTGTTCCATTCGCTGGTATTGGGACCCATGAAGGAATTGAGGCCGACGCTGGCGGGCTGCAGTTCCGCCGCCTGGATCATCGATTTCGAATAGACGAATTCGCCGAAGGCCTGCATGAAGATGAGGATGGCGCTGACGAGAATGCCGTTTCTGGCGAGCGGCAGCACGATGTTGAAAAACGCGCCGACCCGGGAGTTGCCATCCACCAGCGCGGCCTCTTCCAGCTCCTGCGGCACGGCCATGAAGGTGGCGCGCACCAGCACGACGAAGAAGGGCATGCTTTTCGCCGCAATGGCGAGGATGACCGACAGGCGCGGATAGTCCAGCAACCCGAACTGCGAGAAACCGACGAAGATCGGCGTGATCATCAGCGATGCCGGCAGAACCTGCAGCATGAGGATGAGGAACAGGCCGATATCCACCCAGACATTGCGATAGCGCGCCAGAACATAGGCGCAGCCGACGCCGAGAATGGTGATCAGAAATACCGCGCTCGACGCGATCAGCACCGAATTCCACAGGTAGCGCCCCATGTTGCGGCTTTGCCAGACATAGGCATAGGTCTGCCATTGCGGATCGCCGGGCCAGAAGGCGGGCGGATTGGCGAACATTTCCGAACCGCTTTTGAGCGATGTCAGATACATCCAGTAAAGCGGGAAGAGGTAGATGATGGCGAGCACGATGGCGATGGCCAGCATCAGGCGATTGCGGCTGGTGATGCTCATCCGCGCACCTCATGCCGTGTGGAACGCACATAAACCACGGAAGCCAGCATGACGAAAACGATCATGATGACGGAGATCGTCGCGCCCTTGCCGAAATCATATTGCCGGAACGACAGATCCCAAGCCCAATATTGCGCCACGTTGGAGCTGTTGTTGGGGCCGCCATCGGTAATGGCGGCAAAAAGATCGAATTGCTGCAGCGTGAAGATGAGGCCGAGAGAGACGATCGCGCCGATGGTGGAGCGCATCATCGGCAGGGTGATGGTGTAGAAGCGCTGCCAGGCGTTCGCCCCGTCCAGCTCCGCCGCTTCGTAGAGATCACCCGGAATGGCGGCGAGGCCGACGGAAAGCAGGATCATGTTGAAGGAGGTGCCGAGCCAGATATTGGCGATGACAACGGCCCAGAGCGAAAAATTCGCATCCGAACGCCAGAAGATATTGCCGGATATCAGGCCGCTCTCCCGTAGGAAGAAATTCAGGACGCCGAAATCGCCCGACAGGATCCAGTTCCAGATGGCGCCGACGACGAGGCCGGGCATGACCCATGAGACGAGGAACAGGCCGCGCAGCCAGGTGGCGCCGGGAAAATTCACCCAGAAGAACAGCGCCAGACCGAAGCCGATGGCGAATTGCCCGGCAATGGAGGCGACAACGAAGGTGACAGTGTTCATCAGGATCGGCAATGTTTCCGGCTGCCGGAACAGATCGACATAATTCCTGAAGCCGACGAAGGGGCGCACGAAGGTGCCCAGGCTGAACATGTCGACTTCCTGAAAGCTCATGACGATGTTGTAAATGAGCGGCAGGCCCGCCATGACGAACAGGAAACCTAACGGCAGGGCGACAAGGACGATGTCGAAACCGCGACCGTCACTGACGCTGGAAAACAGTCTTTTCATGAAACATCCTCGCAAGCTCCGCTTGGGGCCGCCGCCGCATTTAGCGACAGGCGACCCCACCGGGAGGAACCCTGCGGAGGGGCGAGTCACATTCCGCTCGCCCCTCCATCCAATCAGCCTTCGACCAGCTTTATCTTTTCAGCGGCCTGGTCGAGCGCGGCTTTCGGCGTCATCTGTCCCGACAGGGCGCCCTGGATCGCGTCCTGGATCGCCTTGGAAATCTTCGGCCATTCGGGTGAGGGGCCGCGCGGCTGTGCATATTTCAGCTGTTCCACGAAGGTTTTCAGCGCCTCGTCCTTCAGCGCATTGCCGGTGGGCGGAACCGGAATATCCGAGCGCGCCGGCAACTGGCCGAAATTCTTGAACATGTCCTTGTCCTGCGAGGCGAAGAACTCGATTGCCTTGAAGGCTTCTTCAGGATGTTTGGTCTTGGAGAAGATCGCCCAGTTATAATCGCCCATGGCCGAAGACCGGGGGGCGTCGGGCGTGGGCACAGGCAGCAGGGCAACACCCCAGTCGAATTTGGCGTCCTTCAGCATGCGGTCGATTTCCCATGGGCCGGAAATGACCATGGCGGCATTGCCGGCATTGAAGGTGGCGGTCGAATCCCACTGGCTGCGCGTCAGCGTGTCCGGTGACGCAAGCTTTTCGTCCAGCATCAGCTTCCAGGTTTCAAGCGCCTTCACCGCGCCGTCGGTATTGATGTTCTTGTAGGTGGCGCCCGCCATCTGCGCCCAGGGCAGGAACTGGAAGGTGCCTTCCTCGTTCGCCTTGGCGCTGAAGCTGATACCATAGACGTTCTTCGAAGGGTCGGTCAGCTTGCGCGCCGCCTCCACCAGCTCGTCCCAGGTCTGCGGCGGTTTTGTCGCATCGAGCCCTGCGGCCTTGAACAGGTCCTTGTTGTAATAAAGCGCAATGGTGTTTGTCGCCTTCGGCACGCCGAAATATTTGCCGTCCCACATCACCGATTTCAGCGGCCCGGGAAAATAGTTTTCCGTCTTGATGACATCCGATTTGGCGATCATGTCGGTCACGTCCAGAAAGGCGCCGCGGGCGGCGAACATGGCGTGGTTGGGATTGTCGATGGCGATGATGTCGGGCGCATTGCCGGTCGAATAGGCGCGCATGGCTTCGCTCACCACATCGTCGAACTGCAATTGCCGGTACTCGATCTTGATGCCGTTATTGAGTTTGTTGAACTCGTTTATGAGGTTCGGTGCCGGCTGGATATCTCGATCCAGCGACCACAGGGTCAATGTTACGTCCTCCGCATGGGCGGCAATTGCGCCGGCGGATACGCCCGCCAGCACAAATGCGCCGGCCATCATGCATTTCGCGATACCCATAATCTCCTCCTCTTGGTTATCGTCGCTGCAATTTTCGGCAACCTTCTCCCCAAAGGTTGCCGTTATGTCGGGTCGACGACGAAATCGCCGCCGCGGCATTTTTTCAGATAGTTGAGGCCATGCACCTGGCCGGTCATTTCCAGCGCGTCACGATAGACGGGGTCATGCCAGCCTTCGATGTCGATCGAGCCGGACCAGCCGGCAAGACGCAGTTCGGAAATAATGTCCGTCCAGTTGCTGTCGCCGAAACCCGGCGTACGCATGAAGACGAATTTTTCCCTGCCGAAAATGCCGTGTTCGCGGATGACGTCCCAGCGGATGGTCGCGTCCTTGCCGTGCACGTGGAAAATCCTGCCCGCCCATTTGCGGATCTGCGGCAGCGGGTCGATGAGATAGACCATCTGGTGGCAGGGTTCCCATTCGATGCCGATATGCTCGTCCGGCGTTTCGTTGAAGATCAGTTCCCAGGCGTCGGGATTGTGCGCGATGTTCCAGTCGCCGGTCTGCCAGTTGCCGTCCATGGCGCAGTTTTCAAAGGCGATCTTCACGCCCTTGTCGGCGGCGCGCCTGGCAAGCTCGCTCCAGATTTCCTTATATCGGGGCAGGCTTTCCGGCAGCGGCCTGCCGCGCAGCCGGCCGGTGAAGCCCGCCACGCAAGTGGCGCCGAAATGATGGGCGTTGTCGATGCAGTCCTTCCAGCCCTGCAATGTCTCAAGGTCGATCCCGGTTTCTTCCAGCGGATTGCCGAACATGCCGAGCGTGCCGATGGTGATGTCACGGTCACCGATCGCGTCAAGGCAGCGTTTGCCCAGTTCGGCAAGGTCCTGGCCGTTGGTCGTCTGCCAGAAGAACGGCTCGAAGCTTTCGAAGCCGAGATCGGCGATCTGGCCGATGCGCTCAGCCGCCTGCCCCTTGGTGGCGCTGACCATGGTGCCGATGCGGATGGATTTTGCCGGATTGCTCACGTCTTTCAGTCCTTATGCTGCAATGGAAACACGCTGGCCGAGGCGGGCGCTTTCGATCGCGCCGATCACCATGGCAAGGCTGTTGATGTTGTCGAAGGAAGCCGTTTCCGGCATCTCACCCGTGCGGATGGATTGAAGGAACGAGAGAATGACGCTGGCGTGGCCGCGTGTATCCCTTTCGGAAATCGCATCGGAAACGTTTACGGTTCTAAATCCCCGTAACAGACCTTGGTCGTCCCCGGCGACGGAGGCGGAGAAATTGTCCTCTCCGTCCCAGAGGATCATGCCCCTGGAGCCGATCAGCCGCCAGCGCGCTTCCCAGCTGGTCCGCTCGCCTTCGGCGCACCACGAGCCGCGATAGGTGAAGACGACATCGTTGGAAAACTCGAAAATGGCGTTGGCGCTTGCTCCATGCGCATACCAGGAGCCGGACGGGTTCTTTTCCAGGCAGAAGACGGAGAGGGGCTTTTCATTGGCAACGAAACGGGCTGCATCGAAGGTATGGATCGCCATGTCAAGCAGCAGGACGTTTTTCATCTCCTCGCGGAAGCCGCCGAAATGAGGCCCGAGGAAAAAATCGCAATGGATGGCGGTCAGATCGCCGATGACGCCGTCTTCCACGGCACGGCGCAGACGCCGGATACCGGCGACAAACCGCCTGTTTTGCACCACGGCATGGACTTTCCCGGCCTTTTGGGCCAGTTCCACCAGGCTGGTGGCCTCTTCCATCGAGGCGGCCAGCGGTTTTTCGCTGAGCACGTGGCACCCGGCCTCAAGCCCGGCGGCGACCACGGCAAAGCGTGCCTGCGGGATGACGATGTCAAAAAGGATGTCGGCCCTGGTTTGTGCGAGGACATCGCGAAGATCGGTGCCGATGACCGCGCCGGAGAGCGCGAATTCTTCGGCAAGCGCGCGGGCGGCGCCCGCGTTCAGATCGACAAGCCCGGCGATCCTGATCGCGCCGGCGATATCCGGCGTGGATTGAATGGCGCGCAGCCAGCCTTTGGCCATGGCTCCGCACCCGCATAAAACGGCGTTGAATGTCATCTCATCTCCCCGGACTCTTTGCAAACTCCTCTTTGCGCAGAGCGTCGTAAACGTTTACGAGACTATGACGATGATGTTAGATATGTCAAGACCGTTAAGGGGCGCGTTGATGGCGCGCCGGGCTTTGGAGGGGAGTGCATGAAAGGAATTCGCCAGCTTGCCGATTATCTGGAGATATCGATAGGCACCGTTTCCCGTGCCCTGAACGGCAAGCCCGACGTGAACGACGAAACGCGCCGCCGTGTTCTGGAAGCGGCGGAAAAGCTTGGTTATGTCGCCAATCAGTCGGGCCGCAGCCTGCGGCAGGGCACCACCAATGTCATCGGCCTGATGACCGGCAGCGATGCGCAGACGGTGGAGAATTCCGACAACTTCTTCATGGGCGTGACGGATGGCCTGCAAAGCGTGTTTTCCGGCCACAATCTCGACCTCATCGTTCTTCCCTGTCCGGGGGAGGAGGATCCGGACGAATATCTGAAGCGCATGGTGGCGCGCCGCATGGTCGATGCGATGATCATTTCCTCGACCCGACGGATCGACCGGCGTTTCGATTTCCTGAAACAGACACGTCTGCCCTTTGTGGCGCTCGGCCGCACCTCGTCCAGCACGGACCATGCCTGGATCGATCTCGATTTCGAGGGCGTGGCGAAAAGCGCCGTCGACCGGCTGGTGGCCGCGGGCCATCGTTCCATTGCGGTGGCCGCGCCCGATAACGACATCAATCTCGGTTACGTCTTTCTGGATGCCTATAAGCGTGCCCTTGAGGAAAACGGCATCGCTTACGATCCTTCTCTGGTCATCCGGGCAAAATCGAGCGAGCAGGGCGGATATCATGCCGCCAGCGAATGGCTGCAGATGCGGCCCCGGCCAACGGCCATCGTGCTGATCTATGAGCTGATGGCGGTCGGTCTTTACCGCCGGCTTGCGGAAGTGGGCCTCAAGCCGGGGCGGGATCTCGCCGTCATCGGTTTCCGTGATGGTCCGCGCGGCCAGTTTCTGGAACCGCGCCTGACCAGTTTCCGCATGTCGCTGCACGATCTCGGCGTAACGGTCGCCCAGACATTGTTGTCGACCATGCCGGCCTATGCGCCCTTTTATCCCGACCAGGCCCGCCACTGCATCTGGCCGATGCTGCTCGTACCGGGGGAGAGCGACCTGGCGCCCGCCGAATGATCGCTACGGCTGCGGCAGGAGCACGCCGACGGCAAATTCCTCGTCCGTCGCCACGTGGCCGATCTGCGTCTTGCGGTATTCGCTGGGGCTGAAACCGCGCTCGGCCCGCAAGCTGCGCGAAAGATGCGGGGCATCGCAAAACCCGGTGGCAAGCGCGATCTGGGTGATCGTGTCTTCCGTTTTGCGTAACAGGGAAAGCGCGCGGTCCAGCCGCAGTTCGAGATAGACTTTCGACGGCGTCGCCTTCAGGTCGCCCAGGAAACGCCGCTCGAGGCTGCGGCGGCCAAGGCCGAGGTCGCGGGCAAGGTCCAGCACGCTTCTCGGCACCTCGATATTCTGCTGCATGCGCAGCAGCGCCTTCTTGACCACCGGGTCGCTGGCTCTGCGTGCGCTTTGCTGGCCGGGTTGGGGCTTTTCGCCGCTCAGGGCGCTGTCGATCATCATGATGTTGAGGCTCTTGATGGCGGCGGACTGGCCGACATGGCGCTCCACCAGGAAGGCCGCCAGATGCGCGGAGCCGTGGCCGCCCGAACAGGTCAGCCGGTCGCGATCGATCACGAAAATCTGGTCGGAGATCATCTGCACCGTGTCGAAACGGTCGAGAAAATCCTGATGGTGGAACCAGCTCACGCAGCAGCGATAACCATCGAGCAGGCCCGCTTCGTGCAGGATGAAAACGCCGGTGCAGAGCCCGATAATGGGGGTGCCGGCCGCGGCGCGCTGTTTGAGGAACCGCAACGCGTCCGGCGGCAGGGCGCTGTGATCGCTGATCAACCCGCCGGCAACGACGATATAGTCGTAATGCCCGGCGTCGATCAGCCGCGTATCGGGCTGCACCTTCACACCGCAGCTCGATTGTACGCTGCCCATGGTCGCCGACAGCACCGACCATTCGCAGAGAATTGGCCGCGAACGGTCGGCCTCGTCGGCGGCAAGGCGCAGCACATCGACGAAATTGGCGAAGGCCGACAATGTGAAACGGTCGGCGAGCAGGAAAGCGACGCTGAGGCGTTTCTTGGCGCGGGGAGAGCTCATGGCGCAAATATTCATGCAAAGAGACGCGATTGTCCAGCCGTCGCAACGCAAATCTTCATAGCCTTTGCGACACGAGATTGTCCAACCATCGGGTCCGCTCATGACGCGTTTTAATGCCTTCAACCTTTTGCGGAACGCCCTGACCGGCCACAAGAACTGGGATGAGCAATGGCCCGACAGCCAGCCTAAGGCCGAATATGACGTGGTTATCGTCGGGGCCGGCGGCCATGGCCTGGGTGCGGCCTATTATCTGGCCAGCCAGCACGGCATCACCAATGTCGCCGTCATCGACAAGGGCTGGCTCGGCGGCGGCAATACCGGCCGCAACACCACCATCATCCGCTCCAACTATCTCTATAACGAAAGCGCCCGTCTTTACGATCACGCCGTGGATCTGTGGGAAAACTTGAGCCAGGAGCTGAACTACAACGTCATGTATTCAAGGCGCGGCGTGCTGATGCTGGCCCACAACGTGCATGACGTGCAGAGCTTCAAGCGCCACATCCATTCCAACCGCCTGAACGGGGTCGACAATCGCTGGCTGACGCCCGAGGAATGCAAGGACTATTGTCCGCCGCTCAGCATTTCCGCCAATGCCCGCTATCCGGTCATGGGCGGCGCATTGCAGGAGCGGGCCGGCACGGCCCGCCACGATGCGGTCGCCTGGGGTTATGCGCGCGGCGCGGCCGCCCGCGGCGTTGATATCATCCAGAACTGCCCCGTTACCGCCATTCGCCGCAATGCCGACGGTTCCGTTGCCGGCGTCGAAACCGCGCGCGGCTTCATCAAGGCGAAGAAGGTGGCCGTTTCCGCCGCCGGCCACACATCTGTCGTGATGGACACGGCCGGTGTCCGCCTGCCGCTCGAAAGTTATCCGTTGCAGGCGCTGGTATCGGAACCGGTCAAGCCGATCTTCCCCTGTGTGGTCATGTCCAACGCCGTCCACGCCTATATCAGCCAGTCCGACAAGGGCGAACTGGTGATCGGCTCGGGCACCGACCAATATACCTCCTATTCGCAGCGCGGCGGCCTGCCGCTGATCGAACATACGATCGCGGCCATTGTCGAAATCTTCCCGATCTTCAACCGCATGCGCATGCTGCGCAAATGGGGCGGCATCGTCGATGTCACGCCGGATCGTTCGGCCATTCTGGGTAAAACGCCCGTTTCCGGTCTTTACGTCAATTGCGGCTGGGGCACGGGTGGTTTCAAGGCGACGCCGGGCGCGGCCCATACCTTCGCCTGGACCATCGCCAAAAACGAACCGCATCCGATCAACGCGCCGTTCACGCTGGACCGCTTCCGCTCCGGCCGCCTGATCGACGAGGCCGCCGCCGCTGCCGTGGCGCATTAATTCACGCATTGCCCGGACGAAAAACCGCTTCGCACTTTTACTGGAAATGCTCCGAGGAGCCGACCCCATGCTTTTGATCCGCTGCCCCTATTGCAACGAAACGCTGCCCGAAGCCGAATTCACCTATGCCGGACAGGCCCATATTGTCCGCGCCGCCGACCCGTCGTCGCAGACGGATGAGCAATGGGAAGAGTTCCTGTTCATCCGCGAAAACGTGAAGGGTCCGCATTTCGAGCGCTGGCGGCACCTGCATGGCTGCGGCCGCTTCTTCAACGCCGTGCGTGACACGGTGAGCGACCGGTTCCTCACGACCTATCGTGCGGGCGAGCCGCGTCCCGACCTGTCTTCGCTGACCCGTGCACCAGTAAGCTCAAAGGTGTCGAAATGAATTCCTATCGCGTTTCCGGCCGTGGCCGCGTGGATGCCGCAAAACCGGTGAGCTTCACTTTCGACGGCAAGACCTATCGCGGCGTGAAAGGCGATACGGTCGCCTCGGCACTTCTTGCCAATGGCGTACATCTCATGGGCCGCTCGTTCAAATACCACCGCCCGCGCGGCCCGGTGGCGGCGGGTTCCGAGGAGCCGAATGCGCTGATCGGCACCCGCCGCGGCGGCGGTCAGTTCGAGCCGAACACCCGCGCCACGGTGCAGGAGATCTGGAACGGGCTGCAAACCACCTCGCAGAACAGATATCCGAGCCTGAAATTCGATATCGGCGCGGTCAACGACGTGGCCTATATGCTGTTTTCGGCCGGCTTTTATTACAAGACCTTCATGTGGCCGAAGAGCTTCTGGAACAAGGTCTATGAGCCCTTCATCCGCGCGGCGGCTGGTCTCGGTGTTTCGCCGACGGAGGAAGATCCCGACATCTACGCCTCGCGCAACCTGCATTGCGATGTGCTGATTGTCGGCGCGGGTCCTGCCGGCCTCGCAGCCGCGCGGGCGGCGGCGGTCGATGGTCTGAAGGTCGTGCTGGTCGATGAGAATGCCGAAGCCGGCGGCACGCTGCTGTCCGAGCCGCAGGCGAAAATCGACGGCAAACCCGCATGGGATTGGCTAGCGGATGAATTGAAGGCGTTGAAGCAGCGTGGCGTCAGAATCATGACCCGCACGACGGCGATAGCCTATTACCACCAGAACATGATCGGCCTTTGCGAAAAGCTGACAGACCATCTCGAAACCGTACCGAAGGACACGCCGCGCGAACGGCTTTGGCGGGTCAGGGCGCGTCAGGTGGTGCTGGCGCAGGGCGCGCTGGAAAAGCCGCTGGTGTTTCACGGCAACGACCGGCCGGGCGTGATGCTGGCGGGTGCGGCCCAGACCTATCTCAACCGCTATGGTGTCAGGGTCGGCGACAACCCGGTGGTGGTGACGAGCCATGACAGCGCCTGGTATGCGGCCTTCGATCTTCACGGCGCGGGCGCTCGTGTTCAGGCCATTGTCGATACGCGCGCGACGGTGCGGGAAGAGCTGGTGAATGAGGCGCGTGCGCTCGGCATTCCCGTCAAGCTGTCGCATACGGTGACGGCGACCTCCGGGCGGCTGCGGGTCAAGTCCGCCCGTGTCAACCCGGTGAATAGTTCGACAGTCGCTGCGGGACAGGAGATCGCCTGTGACGCGGTGCTGATGTCCGGTGGCTGGACGCCGTCGCTGCATCTCTTCTCCCATACGCAGGGCAAGCTTGCCTGGGACGATGAGCGCACCACCTTTCTGCCCGCCCTCACCAATGAGGATTGTGTGATTGCCGGTGCCGGACGCGGGCTGTGGGGCATCGAGGCCGCGTTGAAGGATGGCGCGGAGCGCGGTCGCGAAGTCGCCGCGGCACTCGGCAAGGCTGCCAGTGCCTCCAGCCATGCGGTGGAGCATGACCGCACCGGCAGCGGCGTCTCGCATACGGAGCTGCCGAGCGACCGCGAGGCCGGCAAGGCCAAGGCCTTTGTCGACTACCAGAACGATGTGACGGCCAAGGATCTGCGGCTTGCCGTGCGCGAGGGCATGCGCTCCATCGAGCACGTCAAGCGTTATACGACCAACGGCATGGCCACCGATCAGGGCAAGATGTCCAACATCAACGGGCTGAACATCGCGGCGGAGGCGCTTGGCAAGCCCCAGCCGCAGGTGGGGCTGACCACCTTCCGGCCGCCCTATACGCCAACGACCTTTGGAGCCTTTGCCGGCTATCATCGCGGCGCGCATTTCGAAGTGACGCGCAAGACGCAGATCGACGGCTGGGCCGAAGCCCATGGCGCGGTCTATGAGCCGGTCGGCCAATGGCGCCGTGCCTGGTATTTCCCCAAACCGGGCGAAGACATGGATACGGCCGTCGGGCGTGAATGCCGTGCGGTGCGCCAGAGTGTGGGCATTTTCGATGCCTCGACGCTCGGCAAGATCGAAGTGGTCGGGCCGGATGCGGTCGAGTTCATGAACCGCATGTATACCAATCCCTGGACGAAGCTCGCCCCCGGCCGCTGCCGTTACGGCCTGCTGCTCGGCGATGACGGCTTCATCCGCGACGACGGTGTCATCGGCCGCATGACGGAGGACCGTTTCCACGTTACTACTACCACCGGCGGCGCCGCCCGGGTGCTGAACATGATGGAGGACTACCTCCAGACGGAATGGCCGGACCTCAAAGTCTGGCTGACCTCGATCACCGAACAATGGTCCACCATTGCGCTGAACGGGCCGAATGCGGCGAAGTTGCTCACACCGCTTGTCGAAGGCATAGAACTGACGGAAGAGGCCTTCCCGCATATGTCCTGCGTGGAATGCAGGGTCGCAGGCATGCCGGCGCGCCTGTTCCGCGTCAGTTTCACCGGCGAGATCGGCTTCGAGGTCAATGTGCCGGCCCCGCTCGGTCGCAAGCTGTGGGAAATCCTGTGGGAGGCGGGCCAGCTATACGGCATCACGCCTTATGGCACGGAAACCATGCATGTGCTGCGCGCCGAAAAGGGTTACATCATCGTCGGCCAGGATACTGACGGCACGGTGACGCCCTATGATGCCGCGATGGGCTGGGCCGTCGGCAAGGCGAAGCCAGATTTCGTCGGCAAGCGCGGCCTTGCGCGCCCCGATCTTGTCGCCAGCGGCCGCCGCCAGCTCGTTGGCCTCCTCACCGAAGACCGTTCGAAGCTGGAAGAGGGCGCGCAGATTGTCTTCGACCCGAAACAGCCGATCCCGATGACGATGGTGGGGCATGTGACCTCCTCCTATCATTCGGATGCGGTCGGCCAGCCGATTGCGCTGGCGCTGGTCGAGGGCGGACATGAGCGGATGGGCGAGACCGTCTATATTCCGATGCCGGACCGCACCATTGCCGCGAAAATCACCGGGATGGTGTTTGTCGATCCCGAAAACACCCGCCTGAAAATCTGATCCGGAGATGACAATGAACATGCGTGTTTCTTCCCCCATGTCCGGCACCCTGGCCGAAAGCAAGGCGGCGCGGGTCAGCATCCTGCCGGAGCAGGCGCGCCTGTCGCTGCGCGCGCGTGGTGATGTAACGCCACTCAGCGCGGCACTCGGCCTCACCCTGCCGGAGCGGATCGGCGCCCGCGTCACCGCCGGCCAAAGGCAGGCCGTGCGCCTTGGTCCCGATGAATGGACGATCCTTGCCCCTGCGGGCGACGTCGGCGAACTGACCGCGGCCTGCGCCGGCATTTATGCCGGCCATCCGCACAGCCTCGTCGATATTTCCGGCCGGGAGGTGACGCTGCTGATCGAGGGGCCGCGAGCCGGCGAACTTCTGACGCTCGGCTGCGCCCGCGATATCGACACGATTGCGGTGGGCGAGGCACGCCGGACGATCTTTGACGGCGCGACCGTGGTGCTGTGGCGCGATGCGGAGGACCGTTTCCGCATGGATGTCTGGAACAGTTTCGCATCGCATCTCGGCCATTTGCTTGAAACCGGCTGCAGGGAACTTGCCGCCGAAATCGCCTGAACTCGCCACGGTTTCAAAACTGTCCGAGTGCCGATCCATCAAGGGGGAGCAGGATTTTGACCATCTATGTCATGACAGTCTCGTGCCCGGCGCGGAGCGGCATCGTTGCCGCCGTCTCCGGATATCTCGCGCGGTCCGGCTGCAACATCAACGACAGTTCGCAGTTCACCGACCAGGAGACCGGCCGTTTTTTCATGCGGCTGAGCTTCGTTTCGGAACAGGGGCTGGAGCGGGATGCTCTTTTCGACGGCTTCGCTGCGATCGCGGCCGATTTCGACATGGATTACGATTTCCATGATCTCTCCCGCAAAACCAGGGTGGTGATCATGGTCTCCCGCTTCGGCCATTGCCTCAACGATCTGCTGTATCGCTCCCGCATCGGTGCCCTGCCGGTGAAGATCGTGGCGGTGATCTCCAATCATCTCGACTACCAGAAGCAGGTTGTGAACGACGACATTCCCTTCCACCATATCCGCGTCACCGCCGAAACCAAGCCGGAGGCCGAGGCGGAGATCCTGCAGGTGGTGCAGGATACCGGTGCGGAACTCGTGGTTCTGGCGCGCTACATGCAGGTTCTGTCGGACCGGCTCTGCCAGGAGATGTCGGGCCGCATCATCAACATCCATCATTCCTTCCTGCCGTCCTTCAAGGGCGCCAACCCCTACAAGCAGGCCTATGAGCGCGGTGTGCGGCTGATCGGTGCGACGGCGCATTACGTCACCGCCGATCTCGATGAGGGGCCGATCATCGAGCAGGATACGATACGGGTGACCCATGCCCAGAGCGGTCTCGATTATGTCTCGCTTGGCCGCGATGTCGAAAGCCAGGTGCTGGCCCGCGCCATCCACGCCCATATTCACCATCGGGTTTTCCTCAACGGCAACAAAACCGTTGTTTTTCCGGCATCGCCGGGGGAGCACGTGTCCGAACGCATGGGGTAAGCGCAGCGGAGCGGGAAGGCCGAACTCCTACTCTTCGGGCGGCGGTCCCGTCTCGCCGTCTTTTTCATGTTCCGGCGGCCGCGGGGATCGTGCGGATGCGGGATAGGCGCCGGCCATGCTGGCGAACTGGATGTCGTTTTGCGCAAAGGCGTCCTTCAGCATCGAATAGGCCTTGCGCCGTACCATCGAGGATTGTCCGCCGGCGCGCAGCATCATGCCGAAGCCGAGCGTCATGCCATATTCGCCAAATTGCTCGACGCCCTTCAGCTTGACCGTTTCGATCAGGAACGGCCCGAATTCCGGATCCTCCTTCAGCGCCTTGCCGATCTCCTTGGTGATGGCCTTGACCTTGGCGATATCCGTATCGAAGGCGACGGTGACCGTGAACTTGTCGATCGACCAGTCGCGGCTCATGTTTTCGACGGCGCCGAGCGAACCGAACGGCACGGTGAAGATCGGCCCGCGATGGTGACGCAGCTTGACCGAGCGGATGCTGAAGGATTCCACCGTGCCGCGATAGGAGCCGCTCTGAATATATTCGCCGACACGGAAGGCGTCGTCGATCATGTAAAACACGCCGCTGATGATATCTTTCACCAGCGTCTGCGAGCCGAAACCGATGGCGATGCCGAAAATGCCGGCGCTTGCCAGCAGCGGCCCGATATTGACGCCGAGTTCCGAAAGCGCCGTCATGACGGCGACGGCGGCGATGATGATGCCGAGCATGTTGCGCAGGATCGGCAGGATGGTCAAAAGCCGGTCGTCCTGTGGCTGGCCGCCGGCGTGACCCATGATCGGGTCGCTCGCAGGGGCGCTCAGTTCCAGCCGCCGGGCGATCATCGACTTGATGGCGATCCATATGAGATCGGCAAGCAGCAGGATGAGCGCACCGTGCAGGATGCCGACGACAACGGAGGTGAGCAGGGCGCCGTCGGGCAGGGAATCCGGATGGGCGCGGACGAGGAAGATCAGCCACACGATGGCGGTCCCGACGATGGCGAGCCGCACCCCGCGCTCGGCGAGAACCGGGCGAAGGTCGCTTTCGCCATACCCGCCCATTTCGGTTGCGAGCTTTCGCGCGGCGATGCCGAGGGTCGAGGCAAGGCCGGGCAGGACAAGTGCATAAAGCCCGATCCAGAACAGCACGCCGGCGCCCGCGAGCCGCAGCCCGAAGAGGATGATGAGGCAGAAGATCAGCGCGACATCGATCGCCCGCGTCCGTTCGGAACCCGGATCGCCGCCGGGCCGCTGCCATATCCAGAGGCCGGCGAGCAGAAACAGGAGGCCGACCATGCCGGTGGAGAGCAGCCCGAGCGTATCGCGCGGGACGCCGAGATTTTCGAATGTCCGAAGCAAGGCCCAGAAAATGCCGGCAAGCGTGCCGAACCACGTCCAGCGGACGATCCAGAAATCGCGCCGTGCGCTGGCTTCCCGGCCGACGACCTGCCGCAACAGGCCGCAAACGGCAAAAAGCACCGGCAGGAGAATGCTCATAACAAGCCAGGGCAGCAGAACGGCGCTCAGGAGGGGCGGCCACTGGATGCTGAGGAACATGGCGGTTGCGACAAGGCCGTATCCGAAAAGGGGCAGGAGCCGCCGTGAGACGACCGCCGAGGCATATTTGCCGATATCGCCGCCGTTCCTGCGGGATGCGTGCATGACGATGATGCGGTTGGTGATGATGCCGCCGGCAAGGCCAGCGCCGAACAGGACGAGCACATGCAGCAGGAAAAGAGCGGGGCCATAGGCGCGGACGGCATCGCAGAGCCTTGCCGATGCGGCGGCAATCTGCGCGGACATGGTCGGCAGGTCGGCCATGATGCGGGCAAGATGCTCGCGCCGCTTGCTTGCCCATTGGTCGAGATCGCCCAGCTGACTTTGCGGGGTCAGCTGCGGCGCCGGCTGCGCGCCGGTTGTCGCAAGTTTCTGTGCCAGCAGGGCGCGAACGTCGTCCTGCCCGAGAAGTTGCAGCAACTGGTCGACCTTTTCTTCCGTCGTCTGCCCGGGGGAGGCTGCCTTCGCCGGCGGTAGCTCCTGTGCGGAAAGGCCTGCCGCCCCGAGTGCGACAAGCGCGATGGCGACGGCTGAAATCCTTCTGAAAAGGCGTTGAAGGCTGGTCATACGGCTCTCCCGCACCAGCCGGGAAGATGCCGCGCTTCATGCGAGCGCGCCAGTTCCACGGCTTTTTCTATCGTCTCGTCAAAGGAATGGCGCAGGTCCTTGCCGCTCACCCGGCGGCGGAAAAAATCCGCCCAGAGAAATTCGGTGAAAGGCGCGTCGATCTTGGCGAAGCCGCCGGCATCGCGAACCGCGCCGGCCAGCGAGCGGAAGGGATCGTCCTCGAGATCGACGATCCGCTTTGGCAGCGCATCGATCGGACAACGTTTGCCGTCCGCATTGAAAGGATAGACGAGACTGCGGTGATCCATCACCGACCAGAATTCCTGCCGGCCAAGATGGGAGAGATCGGCAACGATGCTGGTCAGGACGTGTTTCACGCCCTCGTCATGCAAAGCCAGTGCAAGATGGTGATGGTCGACCAGATAGAGGCGCTGCTTGTAGCCGATGACGACGGGCACCATGTGGTGGCCGAGAAAATCCGGGCCTTTTTCATCGCGGATGGCGGCCCATTGTTTGCGCTTGTTTTCCACCTCGCGCAGGCCGACCGTCATCTGGGTCGGTCTGAGCGCGGTGATCGCAATCGGGCTGAGGTGCGGTTCAAGAGACTGTGGCATGGCTGTTCTCCCGGCCCATGGCCGTGGTTACGGCATCATCGACGCTGAAACTGCTGCGCGCCACCAGATTGTCTCCGCCGCCGGCGAGCAGCAGGTCCCGGACATGGTCGTGCATGCGGGCATAATAGACCGTGGTGCCGCCGCGCCGCATGGCCGCGTCGAATTCCAGCAGCGCATCGAGCGCCGTCGAATCCAGTTCGAAGCTTTCCTCAAGGCTGATGATCGCGACATGCAGTTCCGGCCTTGCGGCGATGCGTTTGCTGACGGCGGCAAGGATCGGTTCGGCATTGCCGAAAAACAGCGGCTGCGCCGGGCGCAGAATGATCATGCCCGATACGTCCTTCGCATCCGGGTGGCGCTCCATGTCGACGAAATCGTGGCTGTCGCCCAGCCGGCCGAGATGCATCACATGCGGCAAGGAGAGCCGGCGGACAAAGACGGCAAAGGAGAGCGCCACGGCAACGAGCATGCCGTTCAGCACGCCGAATGCCAGCACGCTTGCGGCGGCGGCAAGTGCCAGCCAGGCGTCGTTGCCAAGCCGCCACAGGCGGATGATCGGTGTCGGATCGAGCGCGTGCAGCAGCGCCACGGCGATGACGGCCGCCAGCACCGCCTGCGGAATGAAGGCGAACCAGCCGGAGGCAAGCAGGCTGAAGACCGCAAGGCCGATGGCGGCGATTGCCGAGGCGAACCGGCTCTGCGGCCCGACCGCCTCGCTTGCCGCGCCGGCGGAAAACCCGGCGCCGACAGGCATGCCCTGCACCGCGGCGCTGGCGATATTGGCAAGCCCGAATGCCCGCAATTCGCGATTGGAATCGACGTTTTCGCCATGGCGCAGCGAAAAGCTGCGGATCGTGCCCCAGGATTCCGCAAAGAGAATGAGAACCAGCGGCGGCGCGAAGCGGGCGACATGGGCGACGTCGTCGAGCGATAGCGAAAACGGCCCGGCCCATATTCCGGCAAGGTCGATCGGGCCGACAATGGCGACGCCGCGACTTTGAAGGTCGAGCAGTATAGAGGCGCAAATACCCGCCAGGATGACGACAAGGCTGCCGGGAATGGCCGGGCGTCTGCGCAGGACGAGGAGGACGGCAAGCGCCGTGAGGCCGACGGCGATGCTTGCAAGGCTCCAGTCCCGTGGATGGGACAGGACCTGCAAGAGGATCGCCAGGGGTTCTCCGCTCGCTTCCCTTACTCCAAAAAGGCTCGGCAATTGCTTGATCGTGATCAGGATGGCGAGGCCGAACGCAAAACCCCGCAATACCGGTCGTGAAATGACGCTCGACAGCGCCCCGAGCCGCATGGCGGCCGCCAGGACAAACAGCAGGCCCACCAGCGCGACCGAAATGGCGACGAGCAGAATCTTCTGCGCCGGTGTGACGGAAAGCGTGGCGAGCATGGCCGCCAAGATTGCGGCCGAGGACGATGTGGGTGACACCACCGCAAACCGGCTCTGGCCGAAAACGGCGTAAACGATGCAGCCCATCACGGCCGCGAGAATGGCGTGCTGGGCCGGAACGCCGGCAATGCCGGAATAGGCTATGGCTTCCGGCAGCATCAGGCCGGCGATCGACAATCCCGCAATCACGTCACGCCGGTTCAATGTCACTGACATGCGGTTTCGGCCGCATTGGCGCCACTGGAGGCGATAGAAATTTCACCCGGCAAGATCACGATTCTCCACCCTGTTACCGCGATGATATCAAGGTTTCACCCATTGCGGATACAAGTCAAAGTTTAAATGACGCGGCTGAAATATTTCCGCCTGTCCGCCTCCGGCCATCGGGGGAATACCGGCTTCCCGGCGGGCAGAAAGGCGAGCGGAAGGGCGATTTCAGCTGCCATATTGCTCGTCGGTAACATGCTCCAGCCAGTCCACCACCTTGCCGTCCTTGACCTCCTGAAGCGCGATATGGGTCATGGCGACATTGGGTGCCGCGCCGTGCCAGTGCCTTTCGCCGGGCGCGAACCACACGACGTCTCCGGGGCGGATGTCCTCCACCGGGCCACCCTCGCGCTGCACGCGGCCGAAGCCGGAGACGACGATCAGCGTCTGGCCGAGCGGGTGGGTGTGCCAGGCTGTGCGGGCGCCGGGCTCGAAGGTGACCTGGGCGCCCTGCACCCGTTCCGCATCAAAGGGGTTGAACAGAGGATCGAGGCGGACCGTGCCGGTGAACCAGGCTTCGGGGCCTTTCGTCGAGGCTCGGGTTCCTGCGCGCAATATTTCCATGGTCATTCTCCTGTCTGGTGTCGTGCCGCGATTGGACGCGGGAATTTGTGTGTTGTCCACCTGGGGCGTGAAAATCCGATCAGGCGACAGGCTCCGAAGCATTTTCCAAAGCCCGGCATTTTCCTGTTTCTCAAGGTTATCCCATTCTTTCGCGAGCATTTTTCGACACCGGAAACGGTCGTTCCATGCCCTTTCAATCGTCGTGACAAAAATTATTCTCAGGATTGACTCAGCAATGAAAACGGTTACATTCGCCGATGTAAACGGTTTCATCGTTGAAAACCGTGCTTGGAGGAGCAAATTTTCATGTTTAGACATTTGATGGCTGCCGCTGCGATGGTGCTGGCGGCCGGCACGTCCGTGCACGCGCAGGAGCATAGCTTCAAGATCGGTCTCTCCAATTCATTCGTCGGTAGCGAATGGCGCACGCAGATGATCGAAGAGGCTCAGGCTGCGGCGAAGGCATGGGGCGAAAAGGGCGTCAAGGTCGAGGTTGTTGTCCAGAGCGGCAATGTTGATGTGCAGGGTCAGATCGGCCATATCCGCAATTTCATGAACCAGGGCGTTGACGCGATCCTCATCAATCCCGGCAGTCCGACCGCTTTCGATCCGATCTTCGCGCAGGCAAAGGCGCGCAACATTCTCGTCATCGCCACCGATGCGGAAGTGTCCTCCAAGGACGCGATCTATGTCGGCATCGACCAGAAGGCCTGGGCGGCGCAGTCGGCGCAATGGCTTGCCGATGCGCTGAAGGGCAAGGGAAGCGTCATCGCCATCAATGGCATCGCCGGCAACCCGGCAAACGAAGCCCGCGTCGCCGGTTACCGCGAAGTGTTCAAGAAATATCCCGATATCAAGGTGCTGAATGAAGCCAATGCAAGCTGGGATCAGGCGCAGGGCCAGCAGGCCATGCAGAACCTGCTCGCCACCTATCCCGATATCAGCGGCGTCTGGGTGCAGGACGGCATGGCGGACGGTGCATGGCGCGCCATCGAGGCGGCCGGCAAGACCAAGGACATTGCCGCAACGGGTGAGATCCGCAAGGACTTCATGACCCGCTGGGAAAAGGAAAAGTTCAATTCCGGCGCTTCTGTCAACCCTCCGGGCGTCATGGCCAGCGCACTCAACGTCGCGGTCTTGAAGCTGCAGGGCAAGGAATTCAAGGACGGCGTCTTCGGCGGCACCTATGGCAACGCCATCTATATTCCGATCCCCTTCGTCAGCAACGACAACCTTGCCGACAATATCAAGGCCGCCGATGGCAAACCGGGCTACTGGTCCGTCACGGCAGCGGTGACGCCGGAGCAGGCCGGCGAGTTCTTCAAGTAAGGCCGGTCCCGGGCTGGCGGCGAACGCCGGCCCGAACCACAATTTCGAGTGCGGAGAGGGCCTTGGCCATCCGCCTGTGACAAGCATTATTCGGGGACATGCGATGGCGAACGCTTTGGAAGCGGCCGGCATAACGAAGAATTTTGGCGCCGTGCGCGCGCTTTCCGCTGGCAGGCTGACCGTCGGCCGCGGTGAAATTCATGCGCTGCTGGGCGCCAATGGCTGCGGCAAGAGCACGCTTTGCAAGATCGTTGCGGGCGCGGTCGCGCCGACCAGCGGTACTATCAGGTTCAATGGCGAAGATGTGCGCTTCAAAAGCCCGCGTGACGCCGAAAATGCCGGCATTGCCCTGTTTTATCAGGAGCTGAGCCTCATTCCGCAGCTTTCCGTCGCCGATAATATCTTTCTCGGCCGCGAACCGAAACGCGGCATCTTTGTTGACGGCAAAGCCCTGAAAGCCGAAGCGGCCAGGCTGATCGCGCTGTTTGACGGCGTGGCCGGCGAGGGGCTGGAGCCGGATGCGATCGTCGGCAATCTGCCGCCCGATCAGCGCCAGCTGGTCGAAATCCTCAAGGTCTTCGCCCAGAATGCCAGCCTGATGATCATGGACGAGGCGACTGCGGCGCTCGATGGCCGCCAGTCCCAGCGCTTTTTCGAGATACTCCGGGCCAAGAAGGCCGACGGTGTCTCCACCATCATGATTTCCCACCGTCTCGACGAGGTCTTTGCCGTCTGCGACCGCATCACCGTCATGCGCAACGGCGCGACCATTTCCGAACTCGATACGGCAGCCACCACCCGTGAAGCAGTCGTGCACGACATGGTCGGCGATGTCCGCGCCGCACCCGCCCGCCAGCAGGGACGCGCCGCCGCAGTCCCCAGCCTCAAGGTGACGGATGTTGCGGGTGATGGCGTTCGTGGCGTTACCCTGGAAGCCTATCCGGGCGAAATTGTCGGTCTGGCAGGCTTGCAGGGGCAGGGGCAATCGGCCTTGCTGAAGGGTCTCTTTGGTGCGATGCCCTTTGCGACAGGCCAAGTCCGGTTTGAGGGCCGTGAAATCACCATCGGCAAGCCTTCGCAGGCGGTTCACAACGGTTTTGCCTATGTCTCGGGTGACCGTGGGCGCGACGCCTCCCTTCAGGGCCGGTCGATCTTCGAAAATCTCGTTGCCGCGCTGATGGTGCGCGAAAAGATGCGGCTGGTTCGGCCCGCAACTTTGAAGCCGCGGGTGCAGAAGGTCGCGGATGACATGAAGACGAAGTTTGCCGGCATGGACATGCCGATCGGCACGCTTTCGGGCGGCAACCAGCAGAAGATCTTCATTTCCCGCTGGCTTGCGACATCGCCGAAACTGCTTCTGCTTGATGATCCGACCAAGGGTATCGATCTCGGCGCCAAGGCCGATCTTTTTGCGCTGATGCGGCAACAGGCCGACGCCGGCGCGACCATTCTTCTCTATTCCTCCGAAGATGCGGAAATCCTCGAATATGCCGACCGCATTCTCGTCTTCAATGGCGGACGCATCGCTGCGGAACTGACCGGAGCCGAGATGACGTCCGTCAACATGACCCGCGCCGCCTATGGAGACGCCGCATGAGTTCGTCCGGTTTTCTGCGCAGGCAACCCTGGATCATCACCCTCGTCGTTCTGGCCGTTCTCGTCGCCGTGAACACGTTTCTGCAGCCGTCCTTCGTCCAGCCCTCCGTGCTGCAATCGAACCTGACGACGTTTCTGCCGCTGATCCTGGTCGCCATCGGCCAGACCTATGTCATTCTGGCCGGAGATATCGATCTGTCGGTCGGCAGCATCGTGGCGCTCGCCAATGTCGTCACAGTCAGCGTCATCGCCGCGCTCGGCGGCACGCCGGGCGCTGTCTTCGCCGGCATGGCGGCGGGTGCGGCTGTCGGGCTGCTGTGTGGACTGGTCAATGGTCTCTTCATTTCCGGCCTGCGCTTCCAGCCCATCGTCACCACCTTCGCAACCGGCATCGTCTTTGCCGGGCTGGCGATCTGGGTACTGCCGCAGGCAGGTCTTCCGGTACCGGAAGCCTATTGGCAGACCTATTCCGGCAGCTTCATCGGCTTGCCCTTCGTGCTGTGGGTGCTGATTGGGGGCATCGCTTTCACGCTCATCGTGTCGCGCATTCCTTTCCACACCCATCTGCTTGCCGTGGGTGGCAATCGCACCGGAGCGTTCCAGACGGGCCTGCGCCTCTCCGGCATCCGCATCGGCGCCTACATGATCTCCGGCCTGTTCTCGGCGCTGGCGGCGCTGTGCCTGACCGGCGAAACCGCCTCGGGCGACCCGCTGCTCGGCGCAAGTCTGGCGTTGTCTTCCATCTCGGCGGTGGTTCTGGGCGGCACCGCACTTTCGGGCGGTTTCGGCAGCTCGACCGGGTCGATTGCCGGCGCGCTGGTGCTCGGCATGATCGGCAACGTGATTTTCTTTGCGGGCCTGCCCTTCGAGTACCAGACGCTGGTGCAGGGTTTGATCGTGCTGACGGCGCTGGCCGGCGGCGTTCTGGTGACGAGGCGTTGATATGACCAATCCCGGCTTGCAAATCAAAACCCTCCTTACCGATCCGCTCACCATCGCCATTGGCGCATCGGCCTTCCTGCTGCTGGTCGGCGAATTATTGTCGCCCGGCTTCGCGCAAGGCTCGCAGATCGTGCGGCTGCTGACGATTGCCGCCATTCTCGGCATCGTCGCGGCGGGCCAGAACCTCGTCATCCTCGGCGGCCGTGAAGGCATCGACCTTTCCGTCGGCGCGATGATCTCGCTCGGCGCGGTGCTCGCCGGCAACATGATGAACGGCCAGAATGCCGGCATTCCGCTTGCCATTCTCGTTGCGGGCGGCATCCCCTTCCTGATCGGCCTCATCAACGGCCTCGGCATCACCTTCGTGCGCATTCCGCCGCTGGTCATGACGCTCGGCATGACGGCCGTCATTCAGGGCGGGCTGGTCGTTTATTCGCAGGGCGTTCCGTCCGGTGCGGCGGCCCCGCTGCTGGCGGGTTTCATCAACCGTCCGCTTTTCTTCGGCATTCCGGGCGTCTTGTTCGTCTGGCTGGGCATCGCCGCGGTCATGCTCTTCGTCCTGCGCCGCACGGCCTTCGGTTTCGCCATCTATGCCATCGGCTCCAACGAGCGGGCGGCGACGCTCACCGGTTTGCCGGTCTCTTTGATCCGCACGCTGCTTTACGGCCTTTCCGGCCTGTTTGCCGGGCTCACCGGGGTGTGCGTCATCGGTTACACCGGCACCTCCTTCATCTCCGTCGGCGACCAATATGTGCTTCCGTCGATCATTGCGGTCGTCATCGGCGGCACCTCGCTTGCCGGCGGTGCGGGCGGATATGTCGGAACCATGGCCGGGGCAGTTGCGCTCACCATTCTGCAAAGCGTACTGATAACGCTCAACCTCGATGTATGGGCACGGCAGATCATATTCGGTGTCACGTTGCTAGCGCTGATGCTGCTTTATGGCCGCCAAAAGCAGTTGCGTGTGTGACAGATGAGCAAAGACCAAGGTTCGAATATCAGGGAAGTTGCAGCTCTCGCGGGCGTTTCCATCGCGACCGTATCGCGGGCGCTGCAGCAACCCGACAAGGTTCGCCCGGAAACCCGAAAGAAGGTTTTCGACGCGGTGCGGCAGGCGAACTTCGTTCCCAATGCGCAGGCGGCAAGCTTCCGCCGCCAATCCAACAACACCGTCATTCTTCTCGTTCGCGATATCGGCAACCCGTTTTATCTCGAAATCTACAAGGGTGTGGAGGAAGCGGCGGGCGAAGCGGGCTTCAAGGTGCTGATGGGCGACGCCCGCAACGACGAAAACCGCGTGGCGACCCATATCGACATGGTGCGGCAGAAACATGCCGACGGCCTGATCCTGATGACCGGCCAGTTCCCGTCCGAGCTTCTCGATCAGGGCGACGCGCTGCCGCCGATTGTCATCGCGTCGGAGATCATCGCCGGCATCGCGCTGCCGACGGTCAAGGTCGATAACCGCGCCGCATCCAAAGACGCTGTCCGCCACCTCATTGAGGCGGGGCACCGGAAAATCGTGCATCTCGCTGGTCCCTTTCCCGAAAGCCTGGCGCAGGAGCGTTTCGACGGTTATCGCGCGGCACTTGCCGAGGCCGGCATTTCTTACGCCGACGAACTGGTGGTGACGGGCGATTACAGCATCGAGGCCGGTCGTCAGGCAATTACAGGTCTTCTCGAAGATGGCATCGCCTTCACCGCGATCTTCGCATCGAGCGACCAGATGGCGATTGGCGCGATCAGCGAATTGCGGGCGCGGGGGCTTTCTGTTCCGGCCGACGTGTCCGTCATCGGCTTCGACGACATCATCTTCGCCAATGCGTTTGAACCGCCGCTGACGACGGTGCGCCAGCCCCGGCAGGAAATGGGCCGCAGGGCCATGGCGCTGATGGTGGACCGGCTGAACGGCAAACGCACGGCCGAGACCATCGTGCTGGATACGGAACTGGTGCAACGCGGCTCGGTCGCGCCCTGCCGCCCGCCGCATCGCTAGCGGCCAGACTGTGAATGCAAGGAGTGTAAGGACATGAAGACGATCAAAGGCCCGGCGATTTTCCTCGCGCAATTTGCCGGAGACGAGGCCCCTTTCGACACGCTCGACAATCTCGGCCAATGGGCGGCTTCGCTCGGTTACAAGGGCATTCAGGTGCCGACCGATCCCAAACTCTTCGATCTGGAAAAGGCCGCCGCCTCCAAGACCTATTGCGACGAGATCAAGGGTCGTCTGGCTGAAATCGGCATCGAGATCACCGAGCTTTCGACGCATATTCAGGGCCAGCTTGTTGCCGTTCACCCTGTCTATGACGAGATGTTCGACGGTTTCGCACCGGCCGAACTGCGCGGAAAACCGCAGGCGCGGCAGGAATGGGCGGTCAATCAGCTGAAATATGCGGCGAAGGCGTCGCAGCATCTCGGCCTCAAGAGCCATGCGACTTTCTCCGGCGCGCTTGCCTGGCCGTTCGTTTACCCATGGCCGCAGCGGCCGGCCGGCCTTGTCGACATGGCCTTTGCCGAACTTGGCAAGCGCTGGACGCCCATTCTCGATATCTTCGAGGAGAATGGCGTCGATCTCTGCTACGAGCTGCATCCGGGCGAAGACCTGCATGACGGCGTCACTTTCGAGCGTTTCCTTGACGCCACCGGTCATCATGCACGCGCCAACCTTCTCTACGATCCCTCGCATTTCGTGCTGCAGGCGATGGATTATCTCGATTTCATCGATATCTACCACGAGCGCATCCGTGCCTTTCACGTCAAGGATGCCGAGTTCAATCCGACCGGCCGTTCCGGCGTTTATGGCGGTTATCAGAGCTGGGTCGACCGGCCGGGACGTTTCCGCTCGCTGGGCGACGGGCATGTCGATTTCGGCGCGGTGTTTTCCAGGCTCACCCAATATGATTTCGACGGCTGGGCGGTGCTGGAGTGGGAATGCGCGCTGAAACACCCGGAAGACGGCGCGCGTGAGGGCGCGGGCTTCATTGAAAACCACATCATCCGCGTGACCGAGCGGGCTTTCGACGATTTCGCCAAAAGCGGCGTTGATGATGCCGCCAATCGCCGCCTTCTCGGACTTTGAAAGGAATAGCCATGTCCTCCGCTGCAAAAAAATTCGATAGCCACCGCATCCGTCTCGGCATGGTCGGCGGCGGTCAGGGCGCCTTTATCGGTGCGGTGCACCGCATCGCGGCCCGGCTGGATGACCGTTACGAGCTGGTGGCCGGTGCGCTTTCCTCCGATCCCGCGCGCGCGGCCGCTTCGGCAACCCTGCTCGGCATTGCGCCGGAGCGCTCCTATGCTTCGTTCGAGGAAATGGCGGCCGCTGAGGCCGGTCGGGAAGGCGGTATCGAGGCAGTCGCCATCGTCACCCCCAACCATCTGCATTTTACGCCTTCCAAGGCATTTCTCGACGCCGGCATCCACGTCATCTGCGACAAGCCTGTGACCGCGACGCTGGAGGAAGCGAAGGCGCTGGCCGAGATCGTCAGGGCATCCGACAGGCTGTTCATCCTGACGCATAACTACACCGGCTATGCCATGCTGCGGCAGATGCGCGAGATGATCGCTGATGGAGCCATCGGCAAGCTGCGGCATGTCCAAGCCGAATATGCGCAGGACTGGTTGACGGAAGCCGTTGAAAAGACGGGTGCAAAGGGTGCGGAATGGCGCACCGACCCCAGCCGCTCCGGCGCGGGCGGTGCAATCGGCGATATCGGCACCCATGCCTTCAACGCCGCTGCCTTCGTCACCGGCGAAATTCCGACAAGCCTTTATGCCGATCTGACGTCCTTCGTCCCGGGCCGGCAGCTGGATGACAGCGCCAATATTCTTTTGCGTTATGACAGCGGCGCCAAGGGCATGCTCTGGGCGAGCCAGATCGCCGTCGGCAATGAAAACGAGCTGTCGCTCAGGGTCTATGGCGATAAAGGCGGGCTGGAATGGCATCACCGTGTGCCGGACGAGTTGTGGTTCACGCCTTATGGCGAACCGAAGCGGCTCATCACCCGCAACGGTGCAGGCGCGGGTGCTGCCGCCAACCGCGTCAGCCGTGTGCCATCCGGGCACCCGGAAGGATATCTCGAGGGTTTTGCGACGATCTACCGCGAAGCCGCAGATGCAATCATCGCAAAGAGGGAGGGAAAGACAGCAGCCGGGGAGGTGATTTACCCCGGCATCGAGGACGGCCTTGCGGGTCTCGCATTCATCGATGCGGCCGTCCGGTCCAGCCGGACCTCGTCCTGGGTCGGGATCGACATCTAGCTCGCCCATATCGAGGACGGACGACGCAGGGCATTGGAGGCGGTGCCCCGGCATGACCCGGCCAGAGGGCCGGGAAAGGCGAGGGCATGCGTGTCGTCATATTGATCAAACGGAAAGGGAGTTACGCGTTTGAAAACGTTGAAGTCAAAATTCGCAGGCATGGCATTTGTCGTCGCATTGGCGGCCGGTTTTGCAAATCCGGTTTTTGCCGAGGACAGCAAGACGCTGCCGATCGCCGCGCAGATGTTCACGCTGCGCAATTCCGGAACGCTGGAGGAGCAGCTCGCGATCCTCAACCGCGCCGGCGTTTCGGCCGTGGAAACGGTGGACATGCAGAAGGTCAGCGCCAGCGAGCTGAACGCGCTCTTGGAAAAGCACAAGATCAAGGTCATTTCCTCGCATGTGCCGATCGACAAGCTGCGCGGCAACCTCGATGAGGTCATCACCGAGCAGAAGGCCGTCGGCAATCCTGTCGTGACCGTGCCGTTCCTTAAACCCGAAGACCGCCCGAAGGACGCCACCGGCTGGACCGCCTTCGGCAAGGAACTCGGCGGTTATGCCGACAAGCTATCGGCCGCAGGCCTCTCGATGGCCTATCACAACCACGACTTTGAAATGGTCAAGTTCGACGGCAAGACGGCGCTTGAGCTGCTGCTCGATGCCGCCGGTCCGAAGCTGCAGGCCGAAGTCGATGTCGCCTGGGTGGCGCGCAGCGGCAATGATCCGGCCGAATTCCTCGGCACCTTGAAGGGCAAGGTTTTTGCCATCCACGCCAAGGACAACGCACCTGCCGGCACGGCGGAAAACGAGCGCGGTTTTGCCACACTCGGCGCCGGCACGCTCGATTGGAAAACGATCCTGCCGGCGGCCAAACAGGCCGGCGTAAAATGGTTCATCCTTGAGCACGATCTTCCGCTCGATGCCGAAGCGGTGCTGACCAAGGGCAATGCGTTCCTCAATGAGCACCTGCCGACCATTCAGTAAACACTGCCAGTAAAACCAGAACCGCTCCCCGGCGGCCGGTTTCGCCGGGGCGCATGAGGTTCGACGGACGCATATGCATTTTCCGCCGCATCGCGACGGGAAGCGCCTTGTCTCGTCGTTTTTCCACGTCACTTCGGAGGAGTTATCATGGCAAACAATCATTATGATGCGATTGTTGTCGGCTCGGGCATCAGCGGCGGCTGGGCCGCAAAGGAACTCACGCAAAAGGGCCTGAAGGTCCTGATGCTGGAGCGCGGCCGCAATATCGAGCACGTCACCGACTATCAGAATGCCGACAAGGAAGCTTGGGATTACCCCCATCGCAACCGCGCCACGCAGGAGATGAAGGCGAAATATCCTGTCCTCAGCCGCGATTACCTGCTGGAAGAGGCAACGCTCGGCATGTGGGCGGATGAGCAGGAAACGCCCTATGTCGAGGAAAAGCGCTTCGACTGGTTCCGCGGTTATCATGTCGGTGGCCGCTCATTGCTATGGGGGCGCCAGACTTATCGCTGGTCGCAGACCGATTTCGAGGCCAATGCGAAAGACGGCATCGCTGTCGACTGGCCGATCCGCTATGAAGACGTCTCCCCCTGGTATGACTACGTGGAGCGTTTCGCCGGTATTTCCGGCAGCCGCGAGGGGCTGGACATTCTTCCCGACGGCGAATTCCTGCCGCCGATTCCGCTTAATTTCGTGGAACAGGATGTCGCCGGCCGGTTGAAGAAAGCCTTCAATGGTACGCGCCACCTCATCAATTCGCGCTGCGCCAACATTACCCAGGAACTCCCCGATCAGGACCGCACCCGCTGTCAATTCCGCAACAAGTGTCGGCTGGGCTGTCCCTTCGGCGGCTATTTCAGCACGCAGGCCTCGACCCTGCCTGCGGCAGTCGCCACCGGCAATCTCACCCTTCGGCCTTTCTCCATCGTCAAGGAAATCCTCTACGACAAGGACAAGAAGAAGGCGCGGGGCGTCGAGATCATCGATGCCGAGACGAACCTGACTTATGAATATACCGCCGACATTATCTTCCTGAACGCCTCGACGCTGAACTCGACCTGGGTGCTGATGAATTCGGCCACCGATGTCTGGGAAGGCGGGCTTGGCAGCAGCTCCGGCGAACTCGGCCACAACGTGATGGATCACCATTTCCGCATGGGCGCCACCGGCGAGGTGGAAGGTTTCGAGGACTTCTATTTCAAGGGCCGCCGTCCGGCCGGTTTCTACATTCCAAGGTTCCGCAATACCGGCGACGACAAGCGCAAATATCTGCGCGGTTTCGGCTATCAGGGCTCGGCCAGCCGTTCGCGCTGGGAGCGGGAGATCGCCGAACTCAATATCGGCGCCGATTACAAGGAAGCCCTGACCGAGCCCGGCGGCTGGACCATCGGCATGACTGCCTTCGGCGAAATGCTGCCCTATCATGACAACCGCGTGAAGCTGGACCATGAAAAGAAGGACAAATGGGGCCTGCCGGTGCTCTCCATGAATGTCGAGATGAAGCAGAACGAACTCGACATGCGCGAGGACATGGTCAATGACGCCGTCGAGATGTTCGAGGCGGTCGGTATCAAGAACGTCAAGCCGTCGCGGGGCAGTTACGCCCCCGGCATGGGCATTCACGAAATGGGAACGGCCCGCATGGGCCGCGACCCGAAAACCTCCGTCATCAACGGCAACAACCAGGTCTGGGATGCGCCGAACGTCTTCGTGACGGATGGCGCCTGCATGACCTCGGCCTCCTGCGTCAACCCGTCCTTGACCTACATGGCGCTGACGGCGCGTGCAGCCGATTTTGCCGTTTCCGAACGCAAGAAGGGGAACCTGTGATGAACAGACGCGAACTCTTGAAACTGATAGCCGTAGCCACGGGCCTTCCGCTGATCGGGGCGGATGTTCTCACGGCCGCGGAAAACGCTGCCAGGCCCGCCGGGGATGCGCATGTCTTCACGCCGGAGGAAATCCGGTTTCTGGACGAGGTGGCGGAGACCATCATTCCGCGCACCTCCACGCCGGGTGCGAAAGATGCTGAAGTGGGTGCATTCATGGCCGTCTATGCGACGGATTGTTACACCGACGAACAGCGGACGCTCTTTCTCTCGGCAATTTCCGACATCGAGAAGCGCAGCCAGGCCGAATACAAAAAGGGCTTTCTGGATCTGACGGCGGAGCAAAAGCAGGCGCTGCTTTCCGCGCTGGACAAGCAGGCCAGGGCGGAGCAGACGCCGGCAAAGCCGCATGCCTTCACGCTCGTCAAGCAGCTGACGCTGCTCGGCTTCTTCACCTCGAAGATCGGCGCGACGGAAGTGCTCGTCTACGACGAGATTCCCGGCGGTTTCGAAGATCGTGTGCCCTACAAGAAGGGCACGCCAGCCTGGGGCACGACCTGAAGAGAGAACTGTCGGCCCGTCCGCATTTGCGGGCGGGCCGTATCTGTGCGGCAAGACAAGGATGACATGATGCGCAATATATCGATCATCGCGGCGGCAATGCTGACCGCAAGCGCCATTCCCGCTCTCTCGGAGGGCGATGTCGCCAAGGGGGAGGCGGTCTTCAAGCGCTGTTCCGCCTGCCACGCCATAGGCGAGGGCGCGAAAAACAGGGTCGGCCCGCAACTTAACGGCATCATCGGCCGTGCGGCAGGCGGTGTGCCTGACTATACTTATTCGGCTGCGATGAAAAAAGCGGGTGAGGACGGTCTTGTCTGGACGCCGGAAGAATTGCGGGATTTCATGAGTACGCCAAAAAAGAAAATACCCGGAAACAAGATGGCGCTGGCCGGCATCAGCAAGCCGGAAGATCTGGACAATCTCATCGCCTATATCGAGAGCGCGGCTTCCAAGCCGGCTGAATGAAGGCGGGGATCGGCGTTTCCTACCGGTAAGGGCAGCCCCGAAAAGCGTCGGGACTGCCGATATTCAACCGTGGAACCGGGTCCGCTTCAACAGAGAGCGGTTCCATTCATGCCGTTACCTCAGCCGATCTGCGCGTTGTCATCGCGCTTGATGGCGATGAGGGCCGATCGTGGCAACTTGCCTTCGCCGTCCGGGAAGGGAGCGTCGGGGTGCTGGATGCCGACGAAGTGGGTGCGCTTGTCGCCGGACCAGGTCTGGCCGGTGACTTCGGAACCCTTCGGCGCGGTGAGGAAACGCTCGATACGGCCGGTGGCCGGATCTCCCGCCAGCATCTGGTTGTTGCCCTGGCCGGCGAAGGCGCCTTCATTGCTGTCCTCGCCGTCGGTCTGGATCCACAGGAGGCCGGTACTGTCGAACATCATGCCGTCGGGCGAGTTGAACATGTTGCCTTCGTTGATGTTCGAAGAGCCGGCATAGGTGTCTTTGTGAACCTTGGGGTTGCCGGCCATGCAGAACAGGTCCCACTTGAACTTGCCGTCCGCATGGTCGTCATTTTCCGGATACCAGCGCACGATCTGGCCGTATTCGTTCTTTTCACGCGGGTTGGCGGCATTGACCGCCATGGCGTCGCCGCCGGCATTGGCGCGCAGCTTGCCATCCTTGACTTCGCCACGGCGGCTGTTGTTGGTCAGCGCGCAATAGGCTTCGATGGCGACCGGGTTGATGGCGACCCATTCCGGGCGATCCATGGTCGTCGCGCCCACCTTGGAAGCGGCCTGACGGGTGAAGACGCAGATTTCGTCGATCTTCATGCCGGTCGTTTCCGGCGTCAGGGCCACCCATTCGCCGGCGCCGTCATCGGCGAACTTGGCGACGGAAAGCGTGCCTTCGTCGAGCAGCTTGGAGGTGTCGCCGCCCGGCACGTAAATGCCGTTGGAGACGAATTTATAGAGGAATTCGCCACGCTCGTCGTCGCCCATGTAAACGACGACGCGGCCGTCACGGGCAATCACCACGGCGGCGTTTTCGTGCTTGATGCGGCCGAGCGCGGTGCGCTTGACCGGCGTGGAGGAGGCGTCCGAAGGATCGATCTCGACCACGTAGCCGGCGCGGCGCGGTTCGTTCGGGTTCTTGGCGACGTCGAAACGCTCGTCGAACTTCTCGTAGGCGTAGCGCGTTTCGGCAACGATGCCGTAACGCTTGTAGTCGTCCGGCAGTTTGAAGGCGGCGTCGGTGGTGCCGAAATAGCCGTTGAAGTTTTCCTCGCAGGTGAGGTAGGTGCCCCAGGGCGTGCGGCCGGCGCCGCAATTGTTGAAGGTTCCGAGACAGTCGATACCTTTCGGATCGGCGGCGGTCTTGACGAGATCGGAGCCGGCGGCAGGGCCGGAAAGCTTCATCGGCGTGTTGTTGTGGATACGGCGGTTGAACGGGCTGTCGAGAACGATTTCCCAGCCCTCGTTGCCTTCGGCCACTTCCATGACGGTGACGCCCTGCATGTTCTGCAGGATCTTCACGTCGTCGGCCGTCTTCGGAACGCCCTTTTCGGTATGCGGCAGGTTGATTTCCGGGTTCACATATTCATGGTTGACGGCGATCAGCTGGTGGCTGCCGACCATGAACAGTTCCATGCCGTCGGTGTTTTCGCCGAAGACCTTGTCGGAATGTTCGACGCTGACGGCCTTGGCGTGGTCGAGATCGGGAATGTTGGAAAACAGCGGCTGGCCCCACTTGGCGACCGGCTTCCAGCTATACCCTTCCGGAACGTGGATGGTGTGGTCTGTCTTCGCCGCGACGGGCTTGAAGGGGAAACGGCCGGCTGCGGCTTCCTGCGCCTCGGCCGAGGTGCTGCTCATCAGGCTGCCGAGCGTGCCCATGGCGGCCGCGGCCGAACCGAAGGCAAGCACGCCGCCGAGAAAGCCGCGGCGGGAAATCGCGCTTTCGACCACGCGGTCGAAATCGGTTTCGGCCGGCGGCGGGTTTTGCAGCTCGTCCCATTCGTCCCAGGACAGCTTGCTCGTATCGATGTCGGTCATGTCGTGTCTCCACCGTTCAATGTTTGGAATCATTCCAGCAAGCTGCGTATCGCCCGAGTGTTTCACACGGATGACGGGAGGAGAGCCTTAAAATATGAGTATATCAGGACAGAATTTGCCCTTTTTCCCTCAATACGGGAGAAGGATGCGCGTGAGCAGGAAATCTTCAAAGCGGCAGACGCGGAGGGGAATTTCCGTTCCCCTGCGCCACCTGCCGCCGAGGTCCTCGGTCAGCCGCAACGAGGCCGAACCGTCTTCGCTGTAATCGGATAATTCCGCCGCCTCGAAAAAGAAGAAACGTCTCACGCTCGGATAAAGCGCCTTGAACAGGCTTTCCTTGGCCGAAAAGATCAGCCCGGTCATGAAGGGATCGATGGCGTTTCCAAGGCTGTGGCGTTCGCTTGCCGTCAGTGCCTGCGAGGCGATATCGCGGGCTTCCTCCTCGTTCAGAACTTTTTCGATATCGATGCCGATGCCGCAAAATTGCTGGTTCGAGCCGGCAAGGGCGATGGCCCGGTCGCGGCTGTGGGAAATCGCGCCGACCACGCCTGCGGGCCAGATCGGGGCGCGGTCCTCCCCCATGCCGGGAAAGGCGGTGCGGGCGGTGAGACGGCGGATGGCTTCAGCAGCGCATCGGCGTCCCGCGATGAATTCCGCCTTGCGTCTGGGCGTGGCGCGTAGAAGCTGCGGCGGCAAGGGAGGGACCTTGCCGCCGCAGCCTTCGTCGGCGCTGTAACGAAGGGTGACGCAATGGCAATCGCGCACGTCGTCCGGCCAGGGCCAGATGGCCACAGGTGGATCGTCGGAGACGGGTTCGTAGTGAAACGCCGGTGCAACTGCCATATCCGTCACTCTCATCAGGCGGCCGAAGTCATGCCGCAAGCGTGGCGCCGCCGTCGACCACGATCTGCTGCATCGTCACATGGCCGGCCTGGTCGGAGGCGAGAAACAGCACGGTGTCGGCAATATCGTCCGGCCTTGCGATCTTGCCGAGCGGAATGCCGAGCTTGAACTGCTCGGGCAGGCCGGCGACCAGCCGCTCCCTGCCGGCGGGATCGTTCAGCATGCCGGCCAGCATCGGCGTATCGGTGGAGCCGGGTGAGACCACGTTGCAGCGCACGCCGTGGGGCGCAAGTTCAAGCGCGGCGCAATGGCTGAAACTGACCAGCGCCGCCTTGGACGCGCAATAGGCCATCATGCCGATGCGCGGCACGACGGCGGCGTTGGAGGCGACATTGACGATGGCGCCGTGCCGCTGCCGCTTGAAGACGCCGCTCCACTGCCGCAACAGGTAGAACGGTCCTGCGGCATTGACATCCATGCAGGCTTTCCAGTCGTCCGGCGTCAGGCTTTCGCTGTCGCCGAGCCGCAATATGCCGGCGGCGTTGACCAGAATGTCGAGCCCGCCCCATTCGCTTTCGATTGCCTTGCACACCCGCTCCACCGCCGTCGCATCGGTAATGTCGAGGGCGATCTGGCGGAAGGGGGCGGTTGCCGTATCGGCCAGCAGGTCGAGGCCGATGACCTCGGCCCCTTCCTCGATGAAACGTTCGGCGATGCGGCGGCCGATGCCCTGGGCCGTTCCCGTCACCAGCACGCGCCGTCCGGTAAATCTCTGTTGCGTCATCGTTTCCGTCCGCTCAGGCTGCCAGCCGCTTTTCTTCGATCAGCGCCCACCAGGCGGAGAGCGTGGGCACACGTGCAAGCTCGTCGAAGCCGACGGTGACGCCGCGTTCCTTCAACTCGCCGGCAAGCTTCATTACCTGCAGGGAATCCAGCCCGTAGAAGATCAGGTTTTCATCGGGGTCGATGTCGCTTTCGTCCTCCACCATTTGCAGGACGCGGGCCTTCAGCCATTCGCGGGTGCCGGTGGCCTGTTCGCGGCCCGCAAGGCTTGCCGTGTCGATCACCACGCCGCAGCGCGTCGCCACATATTGCAGCGCCATGCGATGTTCGCCTTCCGAAAAATCGGCGACGGCATCCCCGACCATGAAGGGCTGGATATCCTTCATGAAGGCTTCCACCGCCGTCATCATGCAGCCGATATGGGCGTAGACGCCGCCAATGATGATCTGGTCGCGGCCCCAGCCCTTCATGCGGTCGGCAAGATCGGAGCGCTGGAAGGCGCTGTAGCGCCACTTGGTCAGCACCACGTCGTCAGGCGTCGGCGCAAGCTTGTCCACCACCTTCTGCAGTTCCGGGTCAACGACGGTGAGGCCCGGTCCCCACATGTCGTTCAGGAGCGCCCGGTCACCCGGCGGCTGGTCATGCGGCTGGGCGGTATAGATAACGGGGACGCCGTTCTCAACGGCCCATGCCTTCACCTTGGCGAGATTGTCGATGAGGGTTGTCATCAGCTTGCCGTCGGCCTCGTAGAACCGCAGGAAATAACGCTGCATGTCGTGGATGAGCAGCACGGCGCGCTTTGCGTCTGGCTGCCATTTTGTCTTGTTGGCCGGGAAGCTTGCGGCAACCGGCATCGGATAGTCGGAAATGGCGGGGATTGTCATGATGACCTCGGTGTTTGCTGCGCCGCATGGCGCGTAATCCTGGAGTTCGGGACGCTCCTTCAAGCGTCTCTTTCGATCTGGAGCCTATCTCAGGCGCTGATGGCGACGGGTGCCGTCAAAAGGTCGCGCAGCCGTTTCTTGTCGATCTTGCCGACGGCGGTGAGTGGCATGGCGTCGATGAAGCGCACGCGGTCCGGCAGCTTGTAATCCGCGACGCCGAGACCGGCGAGATGCTGACGGATTGCGGGCGCCTTGAGCGCCGGATTGCGGGAGACGACGAAGACGCAGCTTTTTTCGCCGAGCAGCTCGTCCTGCATCGCCACCAGCGCGGCATGCGTCACATCCGGATGCCGCAGGATCAGGTTTTCGACCTCTTCCGAGGCGACCTTTTCGCCGCCGCGGTTGATCTGGTCCTTCACCCGGCCGACGACGCGGAGATAACCTTCCGGCGTGCGCTGCACCACGTCGCCGGAATAATAGAACCCATCCTTGTCGAAGACCCGGGCGCTGTGTTCAGGCGCACGGTAATAACCCCGGAACGTATAGGGGCCGCGGGTGGCCAGCATGCCGGCTTCGCCCTCGGGCACGTCGTTGCCGTCCTCGTCGACGATGCGGATTTCGTCGTCGGGGCTGATCGGCCGTCCCTGCGTGGTGAAGACGATATGGTCCGGGTCCCCGGCGCGGGTATAGTTGACCAGGCCTTCCGCCATGCCGAACACCTGCTGCAGGCCGCAGCCCAGCACTTCCGGCACCTGGCGGGCCAGCGCTTCGGCAAAGCTTGCACCGCCGACCTGCAGGAGCTTGAGGGATTTCAGCCTTTCACGATGCGCAGGGGCCACCTGCAGCCACAGCGCCACCGCCGGCGGCACCAGCGGCACGATATCGACGCCGTGTTTTTCGATGAGGTCGAAGCAGGCGAGCGGCTCCGGGTTGGCGGCCATGACCACCGTTCCGCCGGCATGGAACACGCCAAGCGCGCCGGGTGAACTCATCGGGTAATTATGCGCCACCGGAATGGCGCAGAGAAAACGGGTTTCAGGCGAAAGTTCGCAAATCTCCGCGCTGGCCCGGGCGCTGTAATCATAGTCGTTATGCGTCCGGGGAATCAGTTTCGGCGTGCCGGTGCTGCCGCCGGAAAGCTGGAACAGGGCCACCTCGTCGGCTGCCGAGGGGGCGTAAGCCGGTGGATTTTCGGCCGGGACCGCCAGCTGCTGTTCCAGGCTGCGCTGCGGATCGGTTTCGCCGAGCAGCAGGGTCACGGCAAGCCCTGGAGAGGCCGCCTTCAGCGCGTCGACAAATGCGTCATCGGCGAAAAGCTCGTGGCTGCGCGAGGCAATCACCAGTTTCGGTGCGATCTGCTCGGCATAGGAGGTCATTTCCAGCCGGCGGTGGCTGAAAAGGGCGTTGACGGGTGCCGCGCCGATCTTGATGAGCGCGAAAAAGACGAGATAGAACTCGGCAATATTCGGCAATTGCACCAGCGCGGTATCGCCTTTGCCGATGCCGGCGGCGGCGAGATGGCCGGCAAGATTGGAAGACTGCCGGTCGAGATCGGCATAGGTGAAGCGGCGGTCGCCGCAGATCAGCGCCGTCGCATCCGGCCGGCGCGCCACCTGTTCGGCGAGAATGCCGCTCAGCGGCCTGTCGATCCAGTAGCCGCGCTCGCGGTATCGGCGCGCCAGATCGTCGGGCCAGCGTTCAAATTCGATTGTCATGGTTTATCCCCGGGGAAATTTAGGCTGCAAGACCGCAGGCGTTCAGCATGGTCTTGAGCTTGGTCTGCACCTCGGCCCATTCGGATTCGGGCTCCGAGGCCTCCACGATGCCGGCGCCCGCAAAGAGCCGCACGGTTTCCCGCTGCACGGTGCCGCAACGGATTGTCACCACCCATTCGCCATTCCCCTGCGCATCCGTCCAGCCGACCATGCCGGTGAACAGGCCGCGCTCGAAGGGTTCGACGAAACGAATCAGCCGGTGGGCGCGCTCGGTGGGAAAACCGCAGACAGCCGGCGTCGGATGCAGCAGGCAGGCAAGCTGCAGGGCATTGGTCTCAGGATCGGCGAGACGGCCCTCGATGCGGGTCGAAAGATGCCAGAGCGCGGCGGTGTTGATGAGCGATGGCTTTTCGGGAACGTCGAGTTCCGCGCAGCACGGCGACAGCAGCGAGCGGATGTCCTCGATCACCAGGCTGTGCTCGTAATGATCCTTTTCCGAGGCCGCAAGACGTTCGGCATTGGCCTTGTCCGCCGCCGGATCGACCATGCGTTTTGCCGATCCCGCCAGCGGGTTCGAGGTGATCTTTTCGCCCTGCTTGCGGATGAGCAGTTCCGGGCTGACGCCGATCAGGTCGCCGCCGTCCGGCAGCGGGATGCGGAACTGGTAACCGTCGCGGTTCTGCTTGGCGAGGCTCGCCAGCAATCTTTCGACATTGACCTCGGAGGCGAAGGTCAGTTCGCGCATCACGGAAAGCACCGCCTTGCGGACGTCGGAATGGCGGAAATTGACGATGGCATGTTCGACGGCGCGCTTGAAACCGGTTTCGTCCGGCAGGCTGTTCTGGCCGACAAGCACCGGCATGGCCGAATCAGTGGAAAGCGGAACGGCATCGCGCGCGCTCCACTCATAGTTGTTGGGTATATAAAGGCATGAGGGTTCGCTGACATCGAAGGGGATAGCGCCAATCGCGATCGGATTGTCCTGCCCGGCCCGGCGCGCCCGCTCGAAAGCGCCTTTAATCGCCTGCTGCAAAGGGCTTTCCGTGTCCTCGCCACCTCGGGCGGGAAGCGTTATCCTTTCGCGAATGCCTTCGGCCCGCAGCTGCCCGGAACCGGATGTAAACAAAAATTCTCTATTAAAATCAGTAATTTCGTCGGATTCGACGTCATTCGTCCTGAGTGCTCCCGTTTTCATGGGATGCCTCCTGTTCGAGTGGTTGACGATGGCTTATACTTGATTATGATAATCATGTTTTGTCAATCGGTGCAAATTCACATGCTAAATTTAACCCCGATGCAGGTGGCCTATTGGGTCGGACGCGAGGCGGATGGGATACTCGGAAAAGTTACGCCGCATCTTTATCTCGAATTCGAGGGACAGGCGTTTGAGGTGGAAAAACTGGCTGTTGCGGTTAAAAGGCTTGGCCGGCGTCACCCCATGTTGAGCCTCAGGATCGATGCTGAAGGGCAACAGTCCGTCGACCCTGAGGGCCGGCCGTTGCACCTTGATGTCGAGGATCTGACCGCACTCGATCCGGAAGCGCTTGCACATCGGCTTGAAGCTAAGCGGCGGGACTGGAGCCATCGGCGAACGAATCTGCACATTGCCTCGCCGGCGGCGATCTCGCTCAGCCTGTTGCCGCAGGGACGGAGCCGGCTGCATGTGGATACCGACATGCTGGCGATCGATCCCGCCAGCGTGCGGATCGTGATGGAGGACCTTGCCCGGTTTTACGAAGAGGGCGAAGGCAAGGACAATACCGCGCCTTCGGCCCGGCTGACGCCCTCCTTCTTCGACTGGGCGGCGCGTCTCGCCTCCGATCCGGACCTCAGGGCTCTGCGGGAAAGGGACCGGTCGTGGTGGCGGCAGCAGCTTGCGGATATTCCCGATGCGCCGCCGCTGCCGTTCCGGCCCGATGACGCCACGCCTGCGGTTCACACGGACCGTTTTGCGACGATGCTTTCGGCTGGCGAACGCGCCAGTCTCGAGCAGGTGGCGCGCGGCTGCTCCGTCACGCCGTCGGTGCTGCTGCTCGGCATTTTCGCCCTGGCGCTGTCGCAGGCGACGCAGGCGCAGAAGTTCCGGCTTTCCGTGCCGGCTTTCTGGCGCGCGCCGCTGGTGGAAGGGGTGGATGGTATTGTCGGCGAGTTTTCCAACGTGCTGGTGCTCGGCGTTGAAATCAGGCCGGAAGAGAGCCTCAAGACACTGATCGGCCGGCTGTTCGGCGAGATGAACGGACGTCTTGCCCACCAGTCCTATCCCGGCGTCAGCGTCATGCGCGACCTGTCGCGCCTGCGCGGCGGTTTGCAGACTTCCCCGGTGGTTTTCACCGCCGGCGTCGATCTGGCGGGCGGCGACCTGTTTTCAGAAAGGGTCGGGCGGGTCTTCGGCCCGATGATTCATACCGTCTCGCAGGGGCCGGGGGTTGCGCTGGATGCGCAGGTGGCGGCGATGGATGGCGGCCTGCTGATCAACTGGGATGTGCGGCTGGATGCGCTGCCGCACGATTGGCTGCGGGGCCTGTTCGACACCTATGTCACTCTCCTTCGCCGGCTCGCCGAAAACTGCGATCTCGTTTCCGCAAGCGTGGCGCAATTTGGCGCGCTGGAGCTGAGCCCGGCAATCGAGGTAAAAGGAAAACCGATGGAACGTCCTCTCTCCCCCCTGCAGCAGGCCTATCTGCTCGGGCGCGGCACCCACCTGCCGCTCAGCGGCGTGGCGATGCAGGAGTTTCGCGAATATCGCGGCAATATCGATCCGGCCCTGCTTCGCGCGCGCCTTGCCGCGATGGTGGCGCGGCATGACAGCCTGCGCACCCGCATCGACGAGCGGCGTCTGGTGCAGATGGTCTCCGACGAGACGACGCTGAACCTTGATAGTGTTGATCTTTCCTCCTTGTCTTCGGCCGAGGCGGAAGCGCGCATGGATGCCGTGCGGCGGGATTTTTCGCACGCCCATTTCGATCTCGCGGCCTCTCCCTGGCAGGTCACGGTCTTCCGCCTGCCGGATGTCGATCCGGCTGCGCACAAAGTGGCGGTCTTCCTGCGTTTCGATGCGCTCATCCTCGACGGGCGCGCCATTGCGAGCCTTGCCGCCGAACTCTTCGACGATGCCGCGCCGCCGCCGTCCGGTGTCGTGGCTGCGGCCGCGCAGCAGGACCTTGCCGAAGCGCGCACGCAAGATGCCGCCTATTGGGCCGAAAAGCTGAAGAATGCCGAGGTGCCGTCGCAGCTGCCGTGGAAAGCTCCGCTCGAAACCATCGCCGTGTCGCGCTACAGCCGCCGGAGCCTGACGGTGGAAAAGCAGCGCTTCGCCGTCTTTTCACGCATCGGTGCAAAAGAGCGGCTGTTCAAGAATTCGGCGCTGACGGCGGTCATCCTCGATGTGCTGTCGCGCTGGCTGAATGAAGGCGCTCTCGTCGTCGGCATTCCCGTCGCCCCGCAGGTGGAAGGCGCCTTCGCCAACCGCTCGAGCTTCATCGCCGTTCAGTGGAACGCGGCAGAGGGCGACTTTGCAAAGCGCGCGGCAGGCCTGCAGACCGACGTTCTGGAAGGGCTGAACCATCTTGCCTTTTCCGGTATCGATCTCAACCGCGTTCTTCTCAACGCCAATCAGGGCGGGCTTGCGCTGCCGGTGGTGATCACCAACGGCCTGTCCTGGCCGACGCTGTCATCCGAATCGACCATGCGCTGGACCAATGGTCTCACCCAGACACCGCAGGTGGCGCTCGATTTCCGTTTTTCGCAAAATCCGGCGGGTGATCTCGTTCTCGATATCGATTACGCCGAGCAGGCGATCGATGCGGCCATGGTGGCGGATATTCTCGCTGCCATCGAGCGCGCGATCACCGGGATCGCGGATAGCGGGTCTTTCGCTTTCGACGCCAATGATATTGTCGATCTGTCCCATTACCGGCTGAACGGCGATGAGATGAGCTTCGTCTGCCCGCCATTCCTGGAGCGGATCGCCGGCCATCTTTTCGAGGGCGACACATCCCGCACGGCCTTGATCAGCGGCAAACGGCATGTTTCCTATGGTGAACTGGGTGGACTGGTGGCGCGGGCGATGGCTGGCCTGAGGGCGCGGGGTGTCGGCCGGGGCGATGTCGTGGCCGTGTGCCTGCCGCGCAGCCCGGAACATACCGCCATCACGCTCGCCGCGGCACTGACGGGCGCCATCTGGGTGCCGATCGATGCCGGCTCGCCGGAAGACCGGCTGCATTACCTGCTGACCAATTGCCAGCCGTCGGTCATCGTCGCCCGCAATGTTCCGCAGGGCTTCGAGGCCGTCGATCCGGCGGCGCTTCTCGCCACGCCAACCACGGCGGGAACGCCTGTCGCCATGGCCGAGCTGGCGGCGCTGTCGCGCAGCGAAGAGCCGGCCTATTATCTCTACACGTCAGGCACCACCGGCAAGCCGAAATGTGTCGTGCTGTCCAACCGCGCCACGGCCAATGTCATCGGCAGCACGCTTGCGGAATGGGCGGTGACGGAAAAGGACGTGTTCATTTCCGTCACCCCGCTGCATCATGACATGTCGGTCTTCGATGTTTTCGGCGCGCTGGTCGCGGGTGCGACGCTGGTGCTGCCGGAACCGGGCGAGGAAAAGGATGCGGTCCGTTGGAATGAACTGGTGGCCGAACACGGCGTGACGCTCTGGTGCTCGGTGCCGGCCATTCTCGAAATGCTTCTGTCCTGCCGCCGGGGCGGCCAGCTCTCCTCGCTCCGGCTCGTCGCGCAGGGCGGCGATTACATCAAGCCGATGATCATCGAGGAGCTGCGCCGGCTGGAGCCCGGACTGCGGCTGATCTCGCTCGGCGGCCCGACGGAAACGACGATCTGGAGCATCTGGCACGAGATTGTCGCCGACGACATCGCGGCCATACCCTACGGCCATCCGTTGCCGGCCAATCGTTATTTCGTTCTCAACGACCGGGGCGATCATTGCCCGGCCGGTGTCGTCGGCCGTATCCATACGGTCGGCGTGAATGTGGCGATCGGTTATCTGGAGGACGGCACCATCACCCAGACTGATTTCGTCACGGTGGATGATCCCGAGGGAAGGCCGGTGCGCGCCTTCCGCACCGGCGACCGGGGCCGTTACCGGCCGGATGGCAAGATCATGTTCGCGAGCCGGGTCAATGGCTACGTCAAGGTGCGGGGCGTGCGCGTCTCCCTGCCGGATGTGGAAAACGAACTCATTCGCCACCCTGCCATCCAGCGGGTGCTGGTGGTGGATTACGGCGTCGAGCAGAAAGGCGAGGCCGCCATCGGCGTGCTCTACGTCACCGCACCCGGTCTTGAACTCTCCAGCGCCGATCTGCGTAATTTCTCCCGTAGCCACCTGCCGGAATCGCATGTACCCGGCCGGTTTCTCAAGGTCGACGATCTGCCGCTTTCGGCCAATGGCAAGCCGGATCGCCGCCGTGCCCGCGAGTTGCTGATGGCGACGGCCGGCGGCGCGGAACCGGTCAAGATCGCCGCGCCCGCGGCTGCCGCTGTCGATCAGGGCGATCGCCGGGTGCTGGATATCTATCTTGGCGTGTTGGGCAAGAAATCGGCGAATGTGGATGCGGGCAGCGACCTTCTGGCGCTTGGCCTCCTGCCGTCGCATCTGAAAACCGTGTCGGCGGAAATCCGCACCGCTTTTGGCGTGGAGCTCTCGCCGCAGCAGCTTCTGCGATGCCGCAACGCCAGACAGGTGACTTCGCTTCTGGCCGCCAAGGCGGCGTGATGCCAACCATGTCGGGCGGCGAACCAACCCGTCCGATAACAGGAATAATCCGAGGACAAACAGATGGCGCATATCGATCCTGCCGGCGGCTGGCTGCCGCTGACCCAGCCGCAACTCGATTTCTGGGAGGAGTTTTCCTTCCATCCCGACGAGCCGGTTTCTACCGTCGCCCATTACATCGATCTTTCCGGTGCGGTGAATGAAGGCGCCCTCATTCAGGCGATCGCCCGCACCGTGCGCGAATCCGATGTCCTGTCGATCCGCTTTCGCCTCGGCGAGGATGGCGAGACGCCGCAGCAATGCTGCGATCCGGACCAGGCGCCGGCGGTGGAGCTTGTCGATCTGCGCGCGGATCCGGCGCCGTTTGAAGAGGCCCTGCGTCGCATGAATGCCGATGTGGAGGCGAGGCTCGATCTTAGGACCGACCGGCTTTCCGCGCAGGTGCTCTACCGCATTTCCGATGATCGTTATCTCTGGTACATCCGCGCCCATCACATCGTCGTCGATGGTTATGGCCTGACGCTGGTGGAGCAGCGCTGCGGCCAGCTCTACGGCCACTATTGCGGCAAGGGCGAGGCGGGGCCGGATTTCCACCCCTTCGCCAGTTTCCTCGCCGAGGAGGATGCCTATCGGCAGAGCCGCCGTTTCGCGAAGGACCGCGATTTCTGGACTGCCTATCTCGCCGCACCGGCCGATCTGCCGGTGCTGGACAAGGATTGCGAGGATTATGGCGGCGGCGGCCTGCATGCCGATGCGGGGCTGCCGGAGGGTTTCAGCGAAAGGCTGCAACAGGTGGCGGGCCGGCTGGAAATCGGCTGGCCAGACCTTCTGGTGCTTCTCTCCGGCCTTTATCTCCATCGCATGCTGCCGCGTGCGGATCGCGACGTTCTGACGTTGTGGTTGCCGTTCATGAGCCGCTGGGGCAGTGTCGGGGCGCATATGCCCGCCATGCTCGTTAATATCCTGCCCTTCCACCTGACGGTCGAACCGCAGGAGAGCATCGGCGCGTTTCTGGCGCGCAATGCCGCCAATCTGCGCCGGCAGCGCCTGCATGGCCGTTACCGCATCGAGCAGATCGCTGCTGACCGGGAAATCTCGAAGGGCCGGCGCTTCTTTTTCTCGCCGCTCATCAACGTTCTGCCCTTCAGCGCGCCGGTCTTTGCCGGGCTTGCCGTTTCCCGGCATATTCTCGCCAACGGTCCGGGCGACGGCTTCAACCTCACCTTCCGCGGTGAGGATGACGGCAGCGACCTGAACCTGCATATCGACGCCGATTCGGCGCTGACGCCGGCGGAGGACTTCGCCCGTTATCGCGAGGAATTGCCGCTGTTTCTCGATGCCATGCTGCAGGACGAGGCGATGGCGCTTGCGGCGAAAGAGGCATCCTCGATGGTTCGTCTGGCGGTTTGAGCGGCCGACCGCCCGAGGATGCGCGATCGGCCTCGGGGTTGTGCCCGGGCACGGAATGCGGATGCCGGCGCTGTGCCACACATTCCCATCAGCATTTGCAGGCAAAAAATAACCCGGCTTCGCCACGCGAAGCCGGGTTTTCCCTTTTCCTTTGTCCGTGTCAGGTAAGGGCGGCCAGCGTCCTGCCCGAAGCCCCGGCTTCGGCAAAACGGCTGAAGACGCCGCTGGTGGTGTTGCGCAGCCGCTCGACATCCGCCGGGCCGTAGCGATCCGAGCGGTAGCTCATCAGCACCCGGATGGAGCGTTCGCCACCGATCATTTCCTCCATCACCTCGAATTGCAGCCCCAGCATGGATTCGTGCTTGTCGGGGTCGATCTGGCGGAACTCCACGGACTTGCCATCCTGTCCGGTAAGCGTGCCGTTCAGCTTGTTCTTGGCGTGGATCTGGATGAAGACCTCGAACAGATGGTCGCGGCCCGGCGTCATGCCGAGCGCCTCCTCGACGAGATCGATCGGGATTTCGCTGTGTTCCAGCGAGCCGTTGATGGTGTTCTTCACCGAAGAAATCAGTTCCCCGACGGTCATGGTCTCGCCGAAACGCACGCGATGGGCGACGACCGTGGTGAAATAACCGATCGTGTCGAAATAATTGCTGTCGGTGCGGCCCGAAGCCGAGGTGCCGACCACGAGGTCGGTCAAGCCGCCCAGATGACGCAGCGACGCGGCAATGGCGGCGTAAACCACGTTGAACAGCGAGGCGCTGTTCTGTTTGGCGATGGCGTAAAGCCCGTCGCTGACGTGTTTCTCCAGCTTGAACTCGATCCAGCCGCCTGCCGGAGCTTCGTCCTGCAAGGCCTCGGGCGCCGTGTGGCTCTGCCCCTCGAGGGTAAGGCCCTTCGGCGCATCCCGCAGCATGTCGGTCCAATAGGCGAGATGGCCGGCATTGACGCCCGACGCCACCTGTTTCCGGGCAAATTCGTGGAAGGGCGCCGGCGATGTTGCAAAGACCGGAACCTTGCCCGCCGCCCGTGCCCGATAGGCCTCGGTCAGCTCGTCCATCATCAGGTTCACCGACCATTCGTCCAGCACGATGTGGTGGAAAAGGAAGGACAGAACCTGGCGGCCGGTCTGCGGATCGCGCAGGAAGCGCAGCCGCATCGGCAGTTCGCGTGCAAGATCGAACCGCCAGCCGGCTTCCGAGCGCCGGTCCACGCCTTCGCTTTCTTCGCTGGTCCAGAACCATTTATAACCGGGAAGATCATGCATCGGCACGATCTTCTGCAGGACCGTATCGTCCTCGACGTAAAAATGGGTCCGCAGGCCGGGATGGCGCTCGATGATGTCGAGGAAGGCGCATTCGAAGGCGTTTTCATCCACGGGGTCGAGGAAATCGAGCGCGAAGGGGATATTGAAGATGTCGCCGAAACCGAAGGCGGCATAGGCCTTCCAGAGCGACATCTGCGCCAGAGAAAGCGGCGCGGTGAGCGAGCCGGCCGCCGTCGCCTCGGCTTGGGCGGGCGCTGCGGTTTCGAGCCGGGTCGCCTGCCCGGCGAGCGCGGCGGCGGTCGGATAGCTGAACAGGTCGTTGAAGCGCAGCTCGATGCCGTGATTGCTGAGAAGGCGTCCGATGATGCGGGTGGCGATCAGCGAATGGCCGCCGAAATCGAAGAAATCATCCTCCGGCCCCATATCCGGCGCGGCAAGCGCTTCGCGGAATTCGGCGAGGATCGTCGCGGCGGTGTCGTCATCGCCGTGGCCGGCGGTGGGCTGGGGGGCCAGCCGCTCCGGTAGAAGCGTGGCGTTTTGAGGCGCGATGCCGAAAGAATCAGCGCCGCCTTCGAGATGGCTGACGAAACGTTCCAGCAGGAAGGCAGTCGCATGCGGCGACGTTTCCTTGCCGCCGGTCAGTTCGAGGCGGATATCGCCTGCCGCTGTCAGGCCTGCAGCAAGGGTCAGGCCGAGGCCGGACTGCAGCGAGGGCAGCGGCAGGTGTTCGAACTGGAGGCCATGCTCCTGATCGGCCTGAACCGGCGTCGTCAGCGCCCGCAGGGTGACGGTGGCTGCATCGCCATCATTGTCGTTTCGCTGTTCCAGTCCCGCCAGCAAGGCTTTTTCCGCCTGTTCGGGCGCGTGGCCGCGTTCGATCAATACCCGCGCCGTTGCCTCCCGCAAAATCGGAACGGTGGCATCGACGCCGGGCTGGCGGAGCAAACGCACCGTCACAGTCGCAGGGCCGCCATTCGTTGCCAGGAAAAGCGAAAACCGCGCGCCGACGCGGGCAAGAAGCGCGTTCGTCGCAGTGGCGCTGTTCAGGTCAAGCAGGGTGGCGGGAAGATCGACGCCGTGGCTGTGGCTTGCCGGCCTTTCGACCCTGTCTTGCCGCAGCGTCACGATGCTGGAGCCTGAGGCCGGCCGTTGCAGCCATGGGAGTGGAAGCGGATCGACGCCGCCATTTTCCACCGCCCGCGGCGCAAGCGGCTTTGGCGTTTCGCCGGCATAGGCGGCGGATATGCCGTCCAGCAGGATCTGTGGCGAGAGGACTTCGCCAAGCAGGCCGTGGACCAGAAATGCCAGCAGGATTTCACCTTCGCTCAAAAGCACAACGGCCTGGAAAGGCGGGTCGGTTTCGGCATCGAAGGGTCTTGCCTGAAGGTCGTGCAGCAGGGTGAGGGCCTCACCCGCCGAGGGAACGTGCAACAATTGCACGATGGATGCGGAGGGGGCCTCCAGGCTCTTGGCAAGGGTGCCATCCTCTCCGAAGGCAAAGCGTGCCCGAAGCTCGGGCCAGGTCCCGCAGATCGTCTTCAGCGCCGAGGTCAGGCGCAGCAGGTCGCATTCTTCGCCGATGCGATAGGCGAGAAGATGGCGGAAAACCTGATCGGGATCCTGAAACTGTGCGAACCAGACCCGTTCTTCATATTGGCTTGGCGGGGCTGCGTCCCCTCGCGCGAAGGTGTCTTCAATGCGCCGTGCGAGCATACGCGTATTGTCTGCTGCCATGGTCCTCTCCTTGGAAATATTCGGGGTCGTCGCGCTCAGGCCGGAAAAGTACTGTGCCGCGGGATCAATGCGTCGCGCGCGACCTTTCGATCAGCACCTGCCAGGCGGCGAGCGTGGGTTGCCGGGCCAGATCGTCATAGTCGATCCGCGCCCCGGCAAGCTGCGAAAGCGGCGGGATGAGGCGCATGAGGGCGAGCGAATGAAGCCCGCGGCCGAACAGGTTGTCCCCCGGTTCGATATCGCGCTGCTCATCCTCCAGAACCCCGGCAAGAAGGGCTTTAAGTTCCGTCATCATTGTTTTGCCTCCAGCATGACGCCCGCCGCGATTGCCGGTTCATTCATCGAAATGATCATGAACGCCGCTGGCGCCGCGCCGCCAGTAACCGGAGGCGCGTGTCCATTTGGGATTGGCGCCGAGTTCCCCGATCAGAAGTGCGCGCAGATCCTTTGCGGTTTTCGATTCGCACGCGACCCAGCTGGAAAAATCGCCCCGTGGCAGGTCCAGACTGCGCAGCGCCGCCGTCAATGCGTCGTGATCGGTTCCGTTTTCGCTCTTTTGGGTCACCCAGACGATGGAAGCGTCCGCCTTTGTCGCAATCTCCAGACGGTCCGCATCGGTCTCGACCGCGATCAGGGCGACGGCGCGGGTGCCGGCCGGCATTTCTTCGAGCCGCCGCGCAAGGGCGGGAAGGCCGGTATCGTCGGCGATCAGCAGATGCCAGTCATAGGTGAAGGGAACGGTGAAGGAGCCGCGCGGACCGGCGATCCACGCCCTGTCACCCGCCTTGGCGGCTTTCGCCCAGTTGCTGGCGGGGCCGTCATGATGGGTGGCGAAATCGATGGCGAGTTCACCCTTCTCGGCGTCAAAACTGCGCGGCGTGTAATCGCGCGCCAGAGGGCGCGGCGCGCCTTCCGGGAATTCGAGGCCGTTCGGGCCGATCACCGGCAGGTTCGGCTCGGTTTCGCCCGGAAGCGGGAAGAACATCTTGACGTGGTCGTCAAAACCGAGGCTGGCGAACCCCTCAAGTTCCGGACCGGTGAGGACGATGCGCACCATGGACCGGCTGAGCTTTTCCACCCGTGCGACGTCAAGGCAGCGCAGCCTGACGGTGTGGCGATGACGTTTGGGCGTGCGGTCCGGAAGCGATGACTCTATGGTTTCTGGCATGCTCATGCTGCTGTCTTTCCTGGGATGCCGCCGCCGGGTTCGGCGGTCTCGCTGTCCCGGGCCGGCTTGGCGGACGATCGCGTGTCGGCAGTGTCGTCGGCGCGATGATCCGGCGTTGTTGCGTCAAGATGCGCGAACCATAACAGGCGCTTCCGGCTGCCGCAATATAACTTTCTTCAAAAACTCAAGTTTATGCCCGGCGTATCGCCACGCCGGGATTGGCGCCTGCGGAAGCGCTTCTCAGCGGCGGCTCGCCCAGCTTTCCACGGCATCCAGCGCATGCAGCGCGCTTGGAATGGACGGCGTCGTGACCTTTGTGGAATCGAAGAAAACGATCCTACCGTCGCGGGCTGGTTTTACGAAACGTTCCCAGCCGGGAATGATCTTTTCCAGTGCTGCACGGGTTCCGGCCTCGCCACGGGCGGGGCTGGTGTAGCTGTTCATCACCACCAGCAGGTCGGGGTTGAGCTTGCCGAAAGCCTCCGGGCTCAGCGGTACGGTCAGGGTCGAGCCCATGCCGCCCGAAGAGGCGGCATTGTCGATTTTCAGCCGGGTATAACCCAGGTCCTCAAGCGCCTGCACCGCGCCGGACATGTCGCCGACCGCATTGATCTGGTCGGTCAGGAGGATCGCCAGATAGGTCTTGCCGCTGGCGTCTTCACCCAGCGCTTTCTTGACGGCGGTAAGCCGTTCGTCATAGGCCTTCCGGCGTTCGGCGAAAATGTCGCTTCGTCCCACCAGGCCGGCAAGACTCTCCTCCACATTGAAACCATAGGCATGGCCGGTGCTGACCTTTTGCAGGTAGACGGGTGCGACGGTGGAAAGCTGCGCGGCCTTGCCGCCATCCATTTCCGTGGCCACGATCAGGTCGGGTTGCAACGCCCGCAGCTTTTCAAGATCGATCTGACCGACTGCGCCGAAGCCCTTGGGTTTCGCGTGGCCTTCGCCGAGAACCGTGTCGACGAAATCGACGGCGGTGGCGAACTTGCCGTCGCTGTTGCGGCCATAGGCGCCGACGACATTGGCGCCGAGATCCATCAGCGGCACGCCCAACAGCGGCTCGTGCATGACGACGATGCGCTGCGGCTTTTCCGGGACGGAAACGGTGCGGCCGCCGGCATCGGTCACGCTGCGGTCGGCGGCAAGGCTGGTTCCGGCGGCCAGAAGGGCGGCGACGAGGATGGCAATTCGCATGGCATTCCCTTTATTCGGTTCATTCAGTGGCTGTTGTTTCGGCGCAGCGCCTGCAGGCGCAGCGTGAGGATGAAAAGCGGCACGCCGATCAGCGTCAGCGCCAGGCCGATCGGCATTGGCGTATCGGCCACCAGCCCGCGTGACAGCGTATCGGCCGTCACCACCAATATGCCGCCGGTCAGCCCCGACAGGAGAAGCCTGGCGCGGCCGACGGCGGGCGAAACGAAGGTGGCGAGATGCGGGGCGATGACGCCGAGGAAGGTGAGCGGGCCGACCGCGGTGACGGCGGAGGCGCTGAGGATCACCGCAAAAACGATGACGAGCGGCCGCGAGCGTTTGACCGTTTCGCCGAGCGCCATAGCCATCTCGTTGCCGAGATCGAAGACGGCGAGCGCCCGGCCGATGAGGAAAATACCCACAAGGCTTGCGGCGAAGAGGGGCACGAAAACGACGATGGCCGGCCAGCTTGCCTGAAACAGCGAACCCGCCATCCAGTCGGCCAGCGCCAGCGATGTCTCGGCCGGCGTGTAGAGCAGAAGCACCGAGGAGACGGATGAGAGAGCGGATTCGATTGCGATGCCCATCAGCAATATGGCAAGGCCGCTCGAACGCTCACGTCCGACGAGAGCGATCAGGACAAAGGCGACGGCAAGACCGCCGCCGACGGCCGCCAGCGCCACCATGGTTTTCGGGGCGGCCGGCACCAGCACGAGAAGCAGCATGATGGTGGTCATCGACCCCTGGCTCAGGCCGAAAAGCCCGGGATCGGCCAGCGGATTGCGGGCAACGGATTGTAGCATGGCGCCTGCCAGCGCCACGCTCCAGCCGGCCATGAAACCGAGCACGATGCGTGGCAGCCGCACCGTCCACAGCGCATAGGCCTGGTCATCGCCGAGATGGCCGCCGGCAAGGCCGCGCAGCAGATCTGCAACGCCCGTTTCGGTGCTGCCGAGGCTGACGGACAGGGCGGCAAGCAGCAGCGCCAGCCCCATCAGCCCGAGGCCGGCTTTCAGATTGCCGATGCCGAGCTGCAGGCCGCTCGGCAACCGCAGAACCGCTTTGCCGTCGGTGGCGAATTGCCGTTTCATGCGAGCCCCCTTGCCGAAGGCGAAAGATAAAAGCGCTTGACGATGACGATGAAGACGAGGCCGCCGAGCAGATCCATGAACAGCCCGGTATTGACCACATAGGGCGCAAACAGGGTCTGCGCGCCCAGATCGGCCAGCACGCAGAGACCGGCGCCGACAAGGGCGGCGGCCGGCAGGGCGAGCGTGAAATTCACGCCCACCAGGGGCCGGATCATATGCGGCACGACAAGGCCGATGAAACCGATGGGGCCGCAGATCGCCACCGCCGAGCCCGACGCCAGCATGGTGGAAAACAGCGCGATGCGGGAAACACGCGTGACATTCACGCCGGCGGAAGCGGCTTTTTCCGCGCCCAGCAGAACGAGCGTCAGCGGCCGGGCGACCGACAGCAGGATCACCAGCGCGACGGCGCCGATCCACCAGAAATCGGTGAGCCGTTCGGCATAGACATGGTTGATGTTGCCGCCCACCCAGCTCAGGAATTCGGCGCGACGTGTGGGATTGGAGAGAAGCAGCGCGTTGGTCACGCCGATCAGCAGCATGGAAACCAGTGCGCCGGAGAGGATGAGCGACAGGCCGCGCGGATCGTTCGCCCGGCCGGCGAGACGCGCCACGAAAAAGCAGGCGGCAAAACCGAAGCCCGCGCCCGCGAGCGCGACAAGACCCTGCACTTCGGGAGACACATCGAACACCAGCGCGCCGGTAATCACAAACAGCGTCGCGCCGGCGTTCAGCCCCAGCGTGGAAGGCGAGGCGAGGGGATTGCGGACCAGCCCCTGCAGCACGCAGCCGCTGACGGCCGTGGTGGCGCCCACATAGATCGCAATCAGCGCGCGCGGGATTTGCTGATAAAGCAGCACCGACTGTTCATAGGTTTCTGCCTCGCCACGCCAGAGCGTCGCCATGATTTCCGCAAGCCGCATGTCGCCGGACATCACGAGCAGATTGACGGCGAGGATGGCGACGAGCGAAAGTGCCGCGGCGAAGATCAGCGTCAGTTTCGAGCTCATGCCGGAATGGCCTGTTCCTGCTGCTCGAGCCGGGGCACGCAGATGAGCCGGCCCTGCCGGGAGAAGATGTCGGCTTCAAGGTCGAAGACCGCGGCGACATTTCCGGGCGTGACGGTTTTTTCCACCGGCCCGGATGCCAGAACCTGCCCGGATTTGAGCATGATGACGTCATCGGCGAAGGTGGAGGCGAGGTTGAGATCGTGCAGCACGACGATGACCGTCTTGCCGTGCCTGTCCGTCAGGTCGCGCACGAGACCGAGAACGGCATATTGATATTTCATGTCGAGATGGTTGACCGGCTCGTCCATCAGGATGACCTCGGTATCCTGCGCCAGCACCATGGCGATGAAGGCGCGCTGGCGCTGGCCGCCGGACAGCGTGTTGACCTGCGCTCTTGCCTTGTCCTCCAGCCCGACGGTCTTCAGCGCCTCGGCAAAAAGCGCACGGTCGCGCTCGGTCGGGCCGCCTGCAAGACCGTAACGGGCGTAACCGGCAAGCTCGATCAACTCACCGAGCGTCATATAGTCAGGGCAATGGCACTCCTGCGGCAGATAGGCGATGCGCCGCGCCAGTTCGCGGCGTCCGATCTCACGGACCGAACGCTCGCCCAGCCTTATTGCGCCGGAAGATAAAGGCACGAAACCCATGATGGTCTTCAGCAGCGTCGACTTGCCGCAGCCGTTGGGGCCGACCAGCGCCGTCACCCGGCCGGGCCGGAAACGGGCGGACAGCCCCTGCAAGACGGGAACATGGCCATAACTGGCATGAAGGTCCGTGGCGTCAAGCACCGGATACAACTCCTGTTATTCACAAGCACATGCGTCGAGACGCCGCACGGTCAAGATAAGCTTTTGAATTCATACATCGAACCTGCGCAGAACAGCTCTTGTTCCGGCAAGGTCGACGAGGTGGTCTTGAAGCGACACTAAACTATAGTAAAACTCTCCACAAATCGAAATTTGCCGATTCAGGGTGCGGATTTCTGGCCGGTTATTGCAATCGAGGTGCATCATGTCCGTCGCAGCCAAGCTTCATATCGGCATGTCGCTGGCCCCAACCTGGCTCAGCGGCGAGGCGTGGCGGCGCGCCGACAGCGAGATAGACGGGGTGTTTTCCAGCGATTATTTCGTCGATCTCGCGCAGCGCGCGGAAGCGGCGCATGTGGATTTCGTGTTCCGGCCCGATACGCTTTTCCTGCGCACCGAAGGGCTGGAAACCGGCGGCGGATTTGCCAGCATGGACCCCACCATGTTGCTCGCGGCAATTGCCCGGGAAACCAGCCATGTCGGCCTCCTGTCCACCGTTTCGACGACGTTTCTGCCGCCCTATGTGGTTGCCCGTCAGCTTCAGTCGCTGAATTGGCTGAGCAATGGCCGGGCCGGCTGGAACATCGTCACGGCGCTCGAAGGTCATGAAAATTTCGGATTGCAGCAGATGCCTTCGCCGCAGGAGCGTTATGAGCGTGCCGCCGAGTTCACGCAGGTGGTGCGGCAGCTCTGGGCCAGTTTTCCCAACGAGGCGCTGAAGCTCGACAGGGAAAGCGGCCGGTTTGCCGATTCCTCGCTGGTGCGGCCGGTCGCGCATGAGGGCAGGCATTTCAGCGTCAAAGGCCCGCTCAACCTGCCGGCCCATGCCAGCCGCATTCCGCTGGTGCAGGCGGGCGCCTCGCCGGAAGGGCGGGATTTTGCCTCCTCGGTGGCGGATGCGGTCTTTGCTTCCACGCCGGACATGCAGGCGGCCATTGAATTGCGGGCGGATTTGCGACGCCGGGCCGAGGGTCACGGCCGCAGGCCCGACGGGGTGAAGCTGATGCCCGGCCTCAGCCTTTATCTGGCCGACAGCCGGAAGGAGGCGCTCGAACTCTTCGGCGAGACCCATGCCCGCGCCAGTCGTGCCCGCGCCTTCGCCGCCATCCGCGACATGACCGGCCTCGATCTTGCGGAATGGCCGCTCACGCGGGTCGTGGCCGCCAGCGATCTGCCGCCGCCGCCGCAGGCACCGAGAAGCCGCACCCATGCCGGCCTGCTGCGCCGGCTGATCGAGCGGGAGACGCTGAGCGTCGCGGATCTGCTGCGGCGGCCGGAAGTGATGGGGTCTGGGCACTGGCAGATCATCGGCACCGTGGAAGAGGCTTTTGAAAATATCCGTGAATGGGCGGCGGCCGGTGCGATTGACGGTTTTGTCGCCGTGCCCGGCGGTTCGGTCGCCTCGATGCGGCTGGTGCTGGAGCGCCTGCTTCCCCGGCTGGGCGATGCCGGGCTGTTCCGCACCGGCTATTGCGGCCGCAGCTTTGCGGAGCATCTGGCCGAATAGGCTTACGCGCCGCCGGATTCGGCCGTCGCCTGTCGGGCGGCCTCGATCAATCGGGAAAAATGCCGTTCCGTCTCGGCCGTGGCGACGAAGGATACGGTGGTGACGACGCAACAGAGTTCGCCCTGGGCATCGAAAACCGGCGCGGCCTTGCCCGTGAGGGCCGAAAACAGATGTTCATGGAGCTCCGCGCCGCCCGTGTCGCGGATAGTCTCGAGAATGCCGGCATCGGCGCGGGAGCCGCGAAAGGCGGGTGGTTGCAGCCTGCGCACCGCCGCCACCCTGTCGGGCGGCAGATAGGCCTGGAAAACCAGCCCGCAGGCGCTGTTGTCCAGCGGCAGGACGTCGCCCAGCGCCACGGTGCTGATGGCAAAACTGGCGCTCTTTGCCCATCGCACCACGGTCGGGCCGCGATCGGTCCAGATCGCCACGCCGCAACTGGCGCCGATCTGCGAGGCAAGCATCTTCATCCGGCGGCCGGCGGTCTCGACCGGATTGATTCGCCTGAGCGCGCTGATGCCTATTTTGAGCGCCGCCGGGCCAAGATCGTAGCAGCCGCTCGCAGGGTCCTGCGTCACCAATCCTTCCCGCACGAGGCTTTGCATGTAACGATGCGCGGTCGACCGGCCGGTGCCGGCGCGTTTGGCCAGTTCGCCAAGCGCAACCGCCGTGTCCGATTTTGCGAGAAGATCGAGAAAACGCGCCGCGACCGCTACCGACTGGATGAGAGCCGAGCGCTTCTCGCCATCGTTTTCCGGCAGTTCGTCCGTTTCGTCATCCGTGGTGTTCAAGCGCATTTCCCCCGTTTGCCCAGCATGCCTAACCCATCAGGCCGCGAATCGAAATCGATTTTATCCGCCGCTTTGACGGCTTTCGCGCGTTATGCCGACGATGGCGCAGAGGCGGTCGGTAAATTTTGTTGTAAATATGGCACATCCCGTTACGGAAGCCTTTTTGTCCGCAATACAGAACGCATTCTCTATTGCGAAACGGATAACGCTTCCGTTACTTGAATATGACTTTAATACTCATGTTTATTAGGGGTGTATGATGGGGTTTCGTTCTAGCGGTCGTTTGATGAGCGGGGTCAGCGTTCTGACGCTGTCGGCTTTGTTTGTAACGCCGGTTTTCGGTCAGGATCAGCAGGCTGATGCGGCGGGCAACACCGTCTTGAAGCCGATCGTCGTGACCGGTGAAAAAGTGGCGCGCGACATGAAGAACACGGCGTCGTCCGTTTCGGTCAAGTCCGCCGAGGAAATCAGGAAGGAAAAGACCGGCGACCCGACCGTTTCGGATGCGATCAAGGATATTCCGAACGTCGTCTACACCGACAATGTCAGCGCCCCGATCATTCGCGGTCTGGATACGCAGGGACCGAACACCGGTGCGACGGCATTTTTCGCCGGCACCGTGCCGCGTGCCACGATCAATGTGGACGGCCATTATCTCGGCTATAATGAATTCATCTATGGTGCGACCTCGATCTGGGATGTCGAGAGTATCGAAGTTTTCCGCGGCCCGCAGACCACCTCGCAGGGTGCAAACGCCATTGCCGGCGCGATTATCGTCAACACGAAGGATCCGACATTCACGCCGGAAGCGTCCTATCAGGCGGAAATCGGCAATTACCACCAGAAGCGGGCTTCATTCGCACTTTCGGGTCCGCTCGTTGAGGATCAACTGGCGGCACGTCTGGCGGTTGATTATTCCGGCCGTGACACTTTCATCGATTATATCAATTCAGGGTTCGCGCATGCGGGCACGAATCAGGACTTCAAGGAATTCAACGCTCGTTTCAAGCTTCTGTGGGAACCGCCGGAGATTCCCGGGCTGACGACCAAGCTGACCTATTCCTATAATGCCGCCAACCGTCCGAGCCAGGAAGCGGCATCACGTCCTTTCGAGGATCTCAACCACGTCACCACCACCATGCCGAGCTGGAGCCAGAATACCCATACCGGTATTCTGGACATCAATTACGACTTCGAGAACGGCGTGAAACTTTTCAACCAGACACAGTTCTCCGCCTCCGATGCGCGCCGCAGGGTGGGTGTCGTCAACAACGGCGACGCCGATATCGACCAAACCAACGCTTCACACGAGACCCGTGTCACCTTCGGCGATCAGGACGATGTGGTGAGCGGAGTGGCTGGTATCTACTACGCCCATACACAGGCTGACGAAATTCTGCTTCTCACCGGCCGTTACAACAACAGCGTTTCGACGTTCGATGATACTAAGGACAATCTCGGTATCTTCAGCGAAGTGAGCTACCGGCTAACCGACCAGTGGAGGTTGACGGGTGGATTGCGCTTCCAGCACGACCAGATCCAGCGTGCAGGCCGTTCGGTCTATTCCGCGACGGCTGTGGACTACGACACGACCTTTTCGGAACTCCTGCCCAAGGTTTCGCTTTCTTATGACGTTAACGATGACTGGACCGTTGGCGGCATGATCAGCCGTGGATACAATCCGGGTGGCATCTCGCTCAACGTTTCATCTGGAGAATGGTTGCCGTTCGAGAAAGAAACCATATGGAACTACGAGCTTTATACGCGAGCAAAACTGCTGGACGACCGGCTGACGCTCAACGGCAACCTGTTCTACATGGATTACAAGAACGCCCAGTTTAATATTCCAGTCGTCATCTCGGCAGGCGTTACCCAGTCCTATACCATCAATGCGCAGAAGGCGCATGCCTATGGTTTTGAAATGGGCGCCGATTATCAGATTCTCGACAATCTGACGCTGAAAGCCAGCGCCGGCGTGCTGAAGACGGAGATCGACGAGATTTCCAGCAATGCCAGCTATGCCGGCAATGAATTCGCGAAATCGCCAGGTTACATGCTTGGCTTCGGTGCAAGCTGGGATGTGACCGATAAGTTCACCGTCTCAGGGCAGGTCCGCCATATCGATGGTTATTATTCCGATACGGCCAACACGGCGACCTATGCGATCGATTCCTATACGATCGCAGATGTTCGGGCGAGCTATAAGTTCCAGGATGCAATGGAGGTCTACGCCTATGTCAAGAACGTCTTCGACGAGCGAGCGCCCACCTATATGCAGCAGAACCGCGGCATTGGCGGCATCGAGGCCAGCATGACCGAACCGCGCATGTTTGGCGTCGGTATTCGCGGCACGTTCTGAGCCGTCACCTGGGTTGAAAAGCGAAAGGCCTCCGAAATGATTTTCGGAGGCCTTTTTGTTTCAAGGGGTATTGCTCCCGATGGTACGATTTGAGCTTGGCTCAGAGGGCTGGCTCACATTTGCCGGGCCGTCATGCACTCTCCCTCCGTCATTCCGGCTCAAGGCCGGAATGACGGTGAGAAGAAACGTCGCCGTTTGCTATGATCGACGCCATTCCCGCTCCGGCCCACAAGCCTCAGAAAAACGCCTGAATGCCGGTCTGCGCCCGGCCGAGGATCAGCGCGTGGACGTCATGTGTGCCCTCATAGGTGTTGACCGTCTCGAGGTTCTGGGCGTGGCGCATGACGTGATATTCGATCTGGATGCCGTTGCCGCCATGCATGTCACGGGCCTGGCGGGCGATATCCAGCGCCTTGCCGCAATTGTTGCGCTTGACGATGGAGATCATTTCCGGCGCCATCTTGTGGTCGTCCATCAGCCGGCCGACGCGCAGCGACGCCTGAAGGCCGAGCGCGATTTCGGTCTGCATGTCGGCGAGCTTCTTCTGGTAAAGCTGCGTGCCGGCGAGCGGCTTGCCGAACTGCTTGCGGTCGAGGCCATATTGCCGGGCGCGGAACCAGCAATCTTCCGCAGCGCCCAGCACACCCCAGGAAATGCCGTAGCGGGCGCGGTTGAGGCAGCCGAACGGGCCTTTCAGGCCGGAAACATTCGGCAGCAACGCATCTTCGCCGACTTCGACGCCATCCATGACGATTTCGCCGGTGATCGAGGCGCGCAGCGAAAGCTTGCCGCCGATCTTGGGGGCGGACAGGCCCTTCATGCCCTTTTCCAGCACGAAGCCGCGGATCTCATTGCCATGCGCTTCCGATTTCGCCCAGACCACGAAGACATCGGCGATCGGCGCGTTGGAAATCCACATTTTCGAGCCGCGCAGGCGATAACCGCCCTCGATCTTCTCGGCGCGGGTCTTCATGCCGCCGGGGTCGGAGCCGGCGTCGGGCTCGGTGAGGCCGAAACAGCCGATCAGTTCGCCGGAGACGAGGCCGGGCAGGTATTTCTTCTTCTGTTCGTCCGAGCCGTAAGTGAAGATCGGATGGATGACGAGCGAGGATTGTACGCTCATCATCGAGCGGTAACCGCTGTCGATGCGCTCCACCTCGCGGGCGACAAGACCATAGGCCACGTAGCTGGCATTGGCCGCGCCATATTCTTCCGGCAGGGTGACGCCGAGCAGGCCGGTGCGGCCCATCAGGCGGAACAGTTCCGGTTCGGTGGTTTCGGAAAGATAGGCTTCCTGAATACGCGGCAAAAGTTCGGATTTGCCGAAGGCCTCGGCGCTGTCGCGGATCATCCGCTCGTCATCGGTCAGTTGGTCTTCGAGCAGAAAAGGATCCTGCCAATTGAATGCTGCGCGTTCGCTCACGTTATGCCTCCGGATTTGCTGGCCGGATTATTGGTATTCAAGCCGGATGGCACAAGCCATGTTTACTCATTTTTGCATTACATATAGTAATGGCTCATGACGTCTCTCAGCCGCAAACTCCTGCCCTCCACCAGCGCGCTCGCTGCCTTCGATTCCGTGGCCCGGCTCGGCAGCTTCTCCGCTGCCGCCGATGAGCTGGCGCTGACGCAAGGGGCGATCAGCCGGCAGGTTATGTCACTGGAAGAACAGCTTGGCGTGCGCCTGTTCGAGCGCGGCGCGCGCGGCGTGGCGCTGACGGCCGAAGGGCAGCTCTATGCGAAATCCATTGCCGCAGCCCTTGGCGAGATACGCTCCGCGTCGCTGCAGATCATGACCAAAACGCATGGCAATACGCTGAACCTCGCCATGCTGCCCACCTTCGGCACCCGCTGGCTTTTGCCGCGCATTCCCGATTTTGTGGCGAGCCATCCCGAAATCACCATCAATTTCGCCACCCGCATCGGCCAGTTCGATTTCGAGCGTGAGCAGCTGGATATGGCGATCCATATCGGTCAGGCCGACTGGCCGGGGGCGGAAAGCACCTTTCTGATGCATGAAATGGTCGCGCCGGTGTGCAGCCCGCAATTTCTTGGCGCCCACCCGGTGGAAAAGGGCGAGGACATCGCCGCCCTGCCGTTGCTGCACATGGCCTCGCGGCCGGGCGCATGGGGCCACTGGTTCGAAAGCCTCGGCCTGTCGCTCGCCTTGCCGCAGGGCATGCGCTTCGAGCAGTTCTCGAGCGTCGCGCAGGCCTGCATCGCCGGGCTCGGCGTGGCGCTGATGCCGCTGTTCCTGATCGACAACGAGCTGAAATCGAAGCAATTGGTGAAAGCCTTCGATCATCAGGCCAAGAGCCCCAGTTCCTATTATGCGGTGGCGCCGCTTTCGCGCGCCAATCACGTGCCGGTCGTGTTGTTTCGCGACTGGCTGGTGCGCCAGGTCGAGGCTTATCGTGCAGCCAGCGCCCAGGCCTTGTAAAAATAATCGCTCTTTTTTCGGGCATTTAACCTTTGTGCCCAGCTTTTCGCCCTATTTTGTCGGCGCAGGACTCGACAGCGGTCCGCGCCTCGCTTATCCTGATTAAACGTTTAATCAGTCTTCCCGGACCATTCATGGCGTCGTCACGGCCTGCCACCAATCTGAGCGCGATCGCAGCGGCACTCGGCGTGTCGGCGGCAACCGTGTCCAATGCACTCTCCGGCAAGGGCCGTGTTTCGCCTGAGCTGGTGGAGCGCATCCGCAAGACGGCGGACGAACTGGGTTATGTGCCGAGTTCGGCGGGCAGGGCGCTGCGCACCGGCAGAAGCGGTGTGCTTGGGCTGGTTCTGCCCGATATCGCCAATCCGCTTTTTCCGCAGATCGCGCAGGCCATCGAAAAGGCGGCGGTCACTGCCGGTTACGGTGTGCTGATTGCCGATTCCCGCGGTGAGGTCGCCATGCAGACGGACGCCATCAACCGGCTGATCGAGCGCGGCGTGGACGGCATGGTGATCGTTCCCCGGCGCGGCACCCGCATCTCCAATGTCGATTGTCCCGTCGCGGTGGTCGACAGCCCCTCGACGCCCGGCAATACGGTCGCCGCCGACCATTGGGATGGCGGCCGGCAGGTGGGTGACTATCTGGCGGGGCTCGGCCATCGCAAGGTGGTGCTGGTGGGCAAGAACCGCGATTCTAACGTGCAGAACGACCGGCTTGGCGGCATACGCGACGGTCTCGGCAAGACGTGTGTGACGCAGACGCTCTGGATAGACGCCATCGAAAAGGCGGATGGCGCGGGCTGCCGGCTGGGCCTTGCCGATCTGGTGGCCGAAGGCTTTACCGCCTTTGCCGCCATTTCCGACCTACATGCGCTGCGCGCGCTGACGGAATTGCAGCGCGAGGGCATCGAGGTGCCGGAACAGGCGAGCGTTACCGGTTTCGACGATCTGATTTTCTCGGCCGTGGTCACCCCGCCGCTGACGACCATGCGCATGGATATGGGCCGCATCGCCGATCTTGCCGTCGGCGCGCTGCTGCGCGCGATCGATGGCGCGGGTGAAAACGGCATCGCCGCCGATGTGGCGGCGGATATCTCGAAAGTACCGATGGCGCTGATCATGCGCGGCTCCACCGGCAAGGCAAAGCATGATGCGATTGAAGCCAAAAACACGACAGCAGGAGAACTCACACCATGAAAAAGATCATTTTTGCATCGGGCGCCGCCCTGATGCTGACGATGGGAGCGGCGCAAGCTGAGGACAAGACGCTGACGATTTCCGTCTACGCCTTCGCGCAGGATGAATTCAAGGAACTGGTCTATACGCCCTTTGAGCAGAAATGCGGCTGCAAGCTGGTGGTCGAGACCGGCAACAGCGTCGAGCGCCTGGCCAAGATGGAGGCCAACAAGGCCAATCCGGTGGTCGATCTTGCCATCGTCTCCATGGCCGATGCGCTGTCCGCCACCCGCAAGGACCTGATCCAGAAGATCGATGCCTCCAAGGTTCCGAACATCGAAAAGCTCTACGACATCGCCAAGGACCCGAATGGCGACGGCGTGAGCGTCGGCGTCAATTTCTACGCCACCTCCATCGTTTACCGCACCGACAAGATGAAGATCGATAGCTGGGCCGATCTTTTGAAGGACGGCATTGTCGATCACGTCGCCTTCCCGAACGTCACCACCAATCAGGGTCCGCCGGCGCTTTACATGCTGGGCAAGGCCATCGGCAAGGATACGCCGGACCTTTCCGGCGCCATCGAGGCCGTGGGCGAAAAGAAGGACGATATCGTCACCTTCTACGTCAAGTCTTCGCAGCTGGTGCAGCTGATGCAGCAGGAAGAAATCTGGGCGGCACCCATCGGTCGCTTCTCCTGGGCGCCTTTCACCAAGCTTGACCTGCCGCTCGCCTGGGCAACGCCCAAGGAAGGCCAGACCGGCGGCATGAATGTGCTGGTGGTGCCGAAGGGTACAAAGAACGAAGATCTTGCGCTGCAATTCATGGATTTCTGGCTGTCGACCGATGTTCAGAAGGCGCTGGCGGAAAAGCTGGTGGACAGCCCGACCAACAGGGAGGTCAAGGTGTCCGACGCGGTGGCGAACAACATCACCTATGGTGACGAAACCGCCAAAAGCCTGCAACTCATTCCCTCCGACGTGACGCTTGATAATCGCGACAAGTGGCTGTCGGAGTGGAATTCCAAGGTCGGACAATAAGTCCTTCACCCTTTGGAATGGGGCATTGAACGTCCGTCAGGGCGGCTCCATTCCGGGAAAAGCGGTTCGGTCGTCCCCTGACCGCTTTTCCACCCCTCTTGATCGTAGGCCGGCAGGCCAGTTAACCGCAGCATCAGGCCCAATGATCTTGTACTTCGGCCCACCACACACTCCCTCATTCCTGTGCTTGTCACAGGAATCCAGTCGACGCGCGTCTGCGCGGCGAGGGGAGTCCTTTCAGCCCAAGGACTTGGGCTGGCTGGATTCCTGTGACAGGCACAGGAATGAGGGTGGGATGATGCCTCGTCGATCCCCGCTGCCGTCGATGAACTCCAACCACAGCCGGCGCACACCGACGCTGCCGTTCAGGGAATAAACCCATGTTTCAGAACCGGGCCGAAGCGCTGGCGCTTGCCTTGCCCGCCGCAATTTTCGCGGCGGCGGTCTTTCTTGTGCCGGTCTTCATGCTTCTGTCGGAGGGCTTTCGCACCGCTGACGGCTGGACATTGTCGGCCTATGCCGATTTCTTCTTCGATCCGCTGAACCGGACTGTGTTCCTGCGTACCCTCAAGCTCGGCGCGCTCGTCACCGTCGTCTCGGCGGTGGTGGGATATGCAGCGGCCTTCGCCATCGTCAATCTGTCGCCGGGCAAAAAGGGCCATGTGGTCAATCTCGTCGTGCTGCCGCTGATGATTTCGCCGGTTGCGAGAACCTATGCCTGGATCGTCATTCTCGGCAGAACCGGCATCGTCAATCAGGCGCTGCAGGCGGTAGGCCTTAGCGACGCGCCGATCCGCATCCTGTTTTCCGAAACGGCAGTCTTCATCGGCCTTCTGCAATTGTTCCTGCCGCTGATGATCATCTCGCTCATCAGCGCGCTGGAAAACATGCCGAAGGATACGATCGCAGCCGCCCGCGTGCTCGGGGCAAGCTGGCTGCAGGTGTTCTGGAAAGTCATCCTGCCGCTCACCAAGGAGGGGCTGGTGGTCGGCGGCACGCTGGTCTTCACCGGTTCGCTGACGGCCTATATCACCCCCGCCATTCTCGGCGGCTCGAAGGTGCTGATGCTGGAAACCCTGCTTTACCAGCAGGTGACGGTTTCCAACAATTTCGTCGCCGCCAGCGTCATCGCTTTCATCCTGATCGTCATGAGCTTTGCCGCCAATATCCTGCTGAAGCGCATCGCCACCGCAAGGAACAAGACATGACCCGGCAGCTGTTCATTCCACTCACGCTTCTTCTTGTCGTCGGTTTCCTCATCGGGCCGTTCCTCATCATCGTGGCGGCCTCGTTTTCGGCCGGCGATACGCTCGCTTTTCCGCCGCAGGGCTTTTCGCTGAAATGGATCGCCAAGGTCTTCACGGTCGAAAGCTTCCGCGAGAGCTTTGCCATGTCGATGTTCCTTGCCATCGGCGGCACGTTTGCGGCGCTGATCCTCGGCATTCCCGCTTCCTACGCCATGTCGCGCTACAAGCTGCCTTTTGCCGAGACCGTGCGCACCATCGTTTCCGCGCCGATCATCGTGCCGGGCATCATCGTCGGTCTCGCGCTGCTGCGTTATTTCGTCGTGCCCTTCGGCATCGGCATCACGCTTGCGCTGTTTCTTGCGCATACAGCGCTCATCCTGCCCTATGCGGTGCGGGTGGTGTCGGCCAGCCTCAACAATCTGCGGTCTGATATCGAGGAGGCGGCGGTGCTGCTCGGCTCGTCGCGGCTTGGCGCATTTTTCCGCGTGGTGCTGCCCAATATTCGCGGCGGTATCCTGTCGGCCTTCATCCTCGGTTTCGTGACGAGCTTCAACCAGGTGCCGGTATCGCTGTTTCTGTCCGGTCCGGGCGTGCGCACGCTGCCCATCGACATGCTGGGTTACATGGAAATCGTCTTCGATCCCTCCGTGGCCGCCCTTTCCTCGCTGCTCGCCTTCCTTTCCATCGGCATCGTCTTCATGGCCGAACGTTTTCTGGGGTTCTCCCGTTATGTCTGACGCACATTACCTTTCGCTCAAAAAAGTCTCGCTCGCCTATGGCGGCAATGTCGCCGTCAAGGATCTCGATCTCGATATCCGCAAGGGAGAGTTGCTCGCCCTTCTCGGACCGTCCGGCTGCGGCAAGACCACGACGATGCGCGCCATTGCCGGCTTGATGCCGGTGGCGGGCGGGCGCATCGATCTCGACGGCGCCGACATTACCCGGGTCGCGGCCAACAAGCGCGCCGTGGGTCTGGTCTTCCAGTCCTATGCGCTCTTCCCGCATCTGACGGTATACGAAAACGTCGCCTTCGGCCTGAAGCTCAAGGGCATGAGCGGCAAGGCGCTGGAGGACAAGGTCGCCTCCGGGCTGAAATCGGTGGGCTTGTCCAATTTCGCCTCGCGCAAGCCGGCGGAGCTTTCCGGCGGCCAGCAGCAGCGCGTTGCGCTGGCGCGCTCCATGGTCATGGAGCCGAAGGTGCTGTTGCTCGATGAGCCGCTCTCCAATCTCGACGCCCGCCTGCGCCTTGAAATGCGCACGGAATTGCAGCGTGTGCAGAAGGAAACCGGTGTCACGATGATCTTCGTCACCCATGACCAGATCGAGGCTCTGGCGCTCGCCGACCGCATTGTCGTCATGAAGGGCGGCAAGATTGAGCAGATCGGCACGCCGGAAGAGATTTATAATGCGCCGGTTTCGTCCTTCGTGGCGGATTTCGTCGGTTTTGAAAACATCTTCGCGCTGGAAGGCGGCGCGTTGAAAACCGCAAACGGCACGACACCGCTTCCCGGACCAGTCCTTTCAGCATCCGGACTGGCCTGGCGGCCGCGCATGGTCACCCTTGGTTCAGGTCCTTTCCAGGGAACCGTGCGCGGCACCTCCTTTGCCGGCAACAGCCGCGAATATCTGCTGGATACGCCGCTCGGCCCCATCAAGGCGGAAACCGACGCGGCGCTTGCCGCCCACGCCATCGGTGATACGCTCGCCTTCGACCTGCCGGTCGAAAAGGCGGCAAGCCTGAAGGTGTTCAACTGACCATGGGCGTGTGGATCGATACCGATATGGGCTTTGACGATATCGCCGCCATCCTGGTGGTGCGATCGGCAGGCCTTGCCATCGATGGCATTTCGCTGGTTTTCGGCAATGCCACCCTTCAGGCCGTCTGCCGCAATGCCGCCGGCGCCGCCAGCGCCTTCGGCTGGTCGACGCCCATCCATCAGGGCCGTGCCATGCCGGTTCTCGGTGTGCTCGAAACCGCCCAGTCTATCCTCGGCGACAGCGGCATTCCGACCGCCGGCCAAAGCCTGCCGGATGCGCCTGCTCTGCCGAAAAGCGATGCCTTTGCAGCACTCTGCAACTGGCTGGAAGGGGCAGGCGAGAAGCGCATTCTCGCACTCGGCCCGCTCACCAATATCGCCGCCCTTTGCCTTGCCCGGCCCGATCTTGCCGCAAAAATCTCCGATCTCACCTGGATGGGCGGCGGCGTGACCAGCGGCAATCATACGGCATCGGCCGAATTCAACGCCTTTGCCGATCCGGAGGCGCTGGCCATCGTGCTTGCCCACGGCCTGCCGCTGCGCATGGTCGATCTCGACGCCTGCCGCAAGGTCACGGCCTCGCCGGCCGATGTGCTGCCGATCCGCGCTGCCGGCGGCAGGAACGCCGGGCTGATTGCCGATCTGCTGGACGGTTTCATCGGCATCGCCACGAGCCGCGGCAGGGCCGCCATGGCGCTTTACGATCCCGTCGCCGCCGTCGCCTTCACTTCCGGTCTCATCGGCTGGCGGCCGGCGCGGATTGACGTCGAGCTTCATTCCGGCTTGACCCGGGGCCGAACGGTGGTCGAGCCGCGCGCCGACAAGGTTGAAGCCTTTAATGCGCATTTCGCCGAAACCGTTGATGCGCAGGCCACGAAGGCGGTTGTGCTGGAGGCATTGCGCCGGGAGGCTGCCCGATGAGCGTGAATTCCCCCAAAAGCGAGCCTGCCGATCTCACCGATGATCTGCTGCGCACCCGTGCGGTTGCCGCCGCACGTGGTGACGCGCCTTTCGATGTTCTCGTCACCGGCGGAACGCTGGTCGATGTGGTAACCGGCGAGCTTCGCGCCGCCGATATCGGCATTGTCGGGCCGCTGATCGCCAGCGTGCACGAACCGGCAAGCCGCAGCGATGCCGCGCAGGTCATCGATGCGGCGGGGGCCTATGTCTCGCCGGGACTGATCGACACGCATATGCATATCGAGAGCTCGATGGTCACACCGGCCGCTTATACGGCTGCGGTGGTTGCCCGCGGCGTTACCACCATCGTCTGGGACCCGCATGAATTCGGCAACGTGCATGGTGTCGATGGCGTGCGCTGGGCGGCGAAGGCCATCGAAAACCTGCCGCTGCGCGCCATTCTGCTCGCCCCTTCCTGCGTGCCTTCCGCACCGGGGCTGGAGCGCGGCGGCGCGGATTTCGACGCCGCCATCCTTGCCGATCTTCTGTCATGGCCGCAGATCGGCGGGGTCGCGGAAATCATGAACATGCGCGGCGTCATCGAGCGCGATCCGCGCATGAGCGGCATCGTGCAGGCCGGGCTTGCCGCGCAAAAGCTGGTTTGCGGCCATGCGCGCGGTCTGAAGGGCGCCGATCTCAACGCCTTCATGGCGGCGGGCGTCTCCTCCGATCACGAATTGGTCTCGGGCGAAGACCTGATGGCGAAACTGCGGGCAGGGCTGACGATCGAACTGCGCGGTTCCCACGACCATCTGCTGCCGGAATTCGTGGAGGCGCTGAATGCGCTCGGCCACCTGCCGCAGACGGTGACGCTCTGCACCGACGATGTCTTCCCTGACGACCTGCTGCACGGCGGCGGTCTGGACGATGTGGTGCGCCGGCTTGTGCGTTATGGCCTGAGGCCCGAATGGGCGCTGCGCGCCGCAACGCTCAATGCCGCGCAAAGGCTCGGGCGTTCCGATCTCGGCCTTATCGCCGCCGGCCGCCGTGCCGATATCGTCGTTTTCGAGGATCTGGGTGGTTTTACCGCCCGCCACGTCCTGGCCGCGGGCAGGGCGGTTGCCGAAGGCGGGCGCATGCTCGTCGACGTTCCTGCCTGTGATGCGGCGGCACTCGAAGGATCGATGAAGCTGCCGCCGCGCACCGTTGATGATTTCCGGGTCGCCTCCGAAGGCGCAAAGGTGCGCCTTGCCACCATCGACCGCCCGCGCTTTACCCAATGGGGTGAAACGGAAGCCGAGGTGAAGGAGGGTTTCGTCGTTCCGCCGGAGGGTGCGACGATGATTTCCGTCACCCATCGTCACGGCAAGGCCGAGCCCACCACAAAAACCGGTTTCCTCACCGGCTGGGGAAACTGGAACGGCGCCTTCGCCACCACCGTCTCGCATGACAGCCACAACCTCACCGTTTTCGGCGGCAATGCAGAAGATATGGCGCTGGCCGCCAATGCGGTGATCGGCGCCGGCGGCGGCATGGCCGTTGCCTCCGGGGGCAAGGTCACCGCGCTGCTACCCCTGCCGCTTTCCGGCCTCGTTTCGAATGCGCCGCTTGAAGAGGTGGCGCGGGCTTTCGAGGACCTGCGCGAAGCCGTCGGCAAGGTGGTGGAATGGCAGCCGCCCTATCTCGTCTTCAAGGCCTGCTTCGGCGCCACGCTCGCCTGCAATATCGGCCCGCACCAGACGGATATGGGCATTGCCGATGTGCTGAAGGGACGGGTGATGGAGAGCCCGGTCATTGCGGTGGTGGAGTAGGGCAGGGCCAAGCGTTGCCAAAAAGCTGGTATATTGCTAAATCCAACCTCTGTTTACCGGTCGCTTTATAGGAATGTTGAACATGGGTGCCTCGAAGTCAGCAGATAAGTAAGCCGCAACGACGATATTTTCGTTGTTGCGGCGTTCTGTCGAGCAATCCCTGTTCCATCGGGCAGACGCCGCCAAATGTCCTCATTTGAGCGGATCAAGTCTCATGTCTATTCAAACTCCCGTTTGGGGGAGATCGCTGTTTGCAGCAATGCTGCTCATGGCTCCCTTTGATATTCTCGCCTCGCTGGCGATGGATATTTACCTGCCGGTTGTCCCCATCATGCCGGAAGCTCTCGGCACGACGCCGGTCGTCATCCAGCTGACGCTCACCGTTTACATGGTGATGCTCGGCCTTGGCCAAATCGTGTTCGGCCCAATCTCGGACCGCATTGGCCGCCGGCCGGTTTTGATAGGCGGTGCCGTGCTGTTCGTCTTGGCCTCGTTCTGCCTCACGGCCGTGACAACCGCGAGTGCCTTCATCGTTTTCCGCTTCCTTCAGGCGGCGGGTGCTGCGGCGGCCTTGGTTGCCACTTTCGCCACCGTTCGCGATGTCTATGCGGATCGCCCGGAAGCAACGACAATATACGGAACGTTCAGCTCCATTCTGGCATTCGTCCCGGCGCTCGGCCCGATTGTCGGCGCGGTCATCGCCAATGGGTTGGGCTGGCGTGCCATCTTCGTCACCTTAGGCGTGGCGGCTCTCATCGCCACGGTTGCTGCCATGGTGAACTGGAGTGAAACCCGACCGGTGACGGCAGCGATATCGCGCCCATCGCCCTTGCGCATGTTGGGCAGTGGCCGTTTCTGGACCTATACGCTTGGGTTCAGCGCTGCGATGGGGACGTTTTTCGTATTCTTCTCCACCGCTCCACGCGTCATGATCGGCAGGGCAGAACTCTCGGAGGTAGAGTTCAGCCTGGCTTTTGCAACGGTGGCGATCGCCATGATCGTTACCACCCGCTTTGCGAAGTTTTTCGTCGCCAGATGGGGTGTTCAGGGCAGTCTCGTCAGGGGCATGTCCCTGTTGCTAGTGGGGGCGTTTCTGTTCGCGGCTGGTGAAGTCGGGGCAACCCCGTCGTTTCTGACATTCATCGTGCCGATGTGGGTCATGGCGGTCGGTATCGTTTTTACGGTCTCGGTTACCGCCAATGGCGCGCTGGAGGAGTTCGGGAATATGGCGGGAACGGCCGTCGCCTTCTATTTCTGCATTCAAAGTCTGTGTGTGGGAATAGCGGGCACGCTGGCAGTCGTCGTCCTGCCGGGTGATACCGCATGGCCGGTCGTCGCCTATGCGTCGGCCATGGCCTGCCTTGTCCTGACTGCGCTTTATTGGCTGAAGCGGCGAAACATCTGAGAAAAAAGCCGGGCAGTGCGTTTGTCGCTGCCCGGCTTTTTTGGGAATACAGAAAACGGCTTACCGCCTTATTCCGCCGCCAGCTCCTGCTCCACCAATGTCGCCCAGAACGCGACGCCCGGCACGATGGCCGCATCGTTGAAGTCGTAGGAGGTGTTGTGGTGCAGCGCGCCATCCACCGCCGGGCCGTTGCCGAGCCAGACGTAGCAGCCGGGGGCTTCGCCGGCGAAGAAGGCGAAGTCGTCGCCGGCGGTCGAGGGTGGGAAGGCGGTGCGGGTTTTGTTGCCGAAGACGGTCTTTGCGGCGCGCAGCGCCCGTTTCGTCGCGTCCGCCTCGTTGATGACGGGCGGAATGCGGCGGATGAAGTCGTAATGCGCCTCGATGCCGAACATCGCCGCCGTGCCCCTGGCGAGCTTGCCGATTTCCGCTTCCAGCTGGTCGCGCACCTCCGCCGCATAGGCGCGCGCGGTGCCGCCGATTTCGACGAGATCGGGAATGACGTTTAGCGCCTTCGGATCGCCGGCCTGCACCGAGCAGGCGCTGACCACGGCAGGCTGCAGCGGGTCGACGACGCGGCCGACGATGCTTTGCAGCGCGGCGAGGAAGGTGCCCGCCGCCGTCACCGGGTCGCGGCCGAGATGCGGCTTGGCGCCATGGGTGCCGACGCCCTTGAAGGTGACGCGCCAGCTATCCGAAGAGGCGAGCTGCGGGCCTTCCACCACCGCCATTTCATCGATACCCAGTCCCGGCATATTGTGCAGGCCATAAACCGCATCGCAGGGAAACAGGTTGAATAGCCCGTCTTCGACCATTTTTTTCGCGCCGCCGCGGCCTTCTTCGGCCGGTTGGAAAATGAAATGCACGGTGCCGGAAAAATCGCGGGTCTTGGCGAGGTAACGCGCCGCACCCAGCAGCATGGCGGTATGGCCGTCATGGCCGCAGGCATGCATCTTGCCGGGAAATTTGGATTTATAGGGCCGGTCGGGCACCTCAGGCATGGCCAGCGCATCCATGTCCGCCCGCAGGCCGACGCTGCGGGTGCCATTGCCCACCTGCAGGGTCGCGACCACGCCGGTGCCGCCGAGGCCGCGATGCACCTTCAGCCCGGCGCGCTCGAGAAGATCGGCGACGATGGCGCTGGTTCTTTCCTCTTCAAAGCCCAGTTCCGGATGCGCGTGCAGGTCGTGGCGAAGCTCCATCAGGAATGGCAGGTCCTCACCGATCCGGTCCAGCAGTCTCATGGGCAGCTTGTCCTTGAATATGGGAAAAACCCGCGTGATGGGTGGGCTTGTCCGAATGCGTTTTGCGTTGTTTCCGTTCTAGAGCATTTCCAGCAAAACTGTGTAGCGGTTTTGCGTTCGGGCATGCGTGAAACAATAAGTTAGAGTATTTTCGTGTTTCGCAGAAAACGAAAATACTCTAGCGGAAAAAGCCAATGAAATGAACCCGCAGCGTCTCTGCGGTTGCTGAAATGACAAATGTGCGGAATGGGACTGGCGCGGCTGAAAACCGCATCCGTCTTGCGCCATTCCGGTCCTGAAAGGAAAACCGATGCCACCATCCGCATCGCCCGTCGCCCCGTCTCCCGCCGCGCCGCACGAGTTCTGGCAGGATATTCTTCCGCCCGGCACCTTTGTAACGGCAGGTCCGCATTCCACCTTCTTTCCGGCGGAACTGGATGACGACAGGCAGATCTGCCTGCCCATCCGGCCGCTTGCGGATGGCGAACATGCGCTGGCATCGCTCATCGTCAATCAGGCTTCATTCGAGGTGCTGGAGGCGCTGGCGGCCGATCTTGCTGCGAAGCTGGCATCCTTCAGCCCTGACGTTGTGATCGGTCTGCCGACGCTGGGCTTGACGCTTGCCGCCGCCGTTGCCCGTCACCTCGGCCATTCCCGTTACGTGCCGCTCGGCACCTCGCGCAAGTTCTGGTATCTGGAAGAGCTGTCGGTGCCGATGTCCTCCATCACCACAAGGCAGGAAAAGCGGCTCTATATCGATCCGCGCATGTTGCCGCTCATCGAGGGCCGGCGGGTAGCGCTGGTGGATGACGTCATCTCCAGCGGCAGCTCCATCATCGCCGGCCTTTCGCTTCTCGCCGCCTCCGGCATAAGGCCGGTGGCGATCGGCGCGGCCATGCTGCAATCGGATCGCTGGCGGGAAAAAATCGCCGCTTTCGGACCGGAATGGCCGGAGCGGGTGACGGGCGTTTTTTCCACGCCGCTGCTCACGAAAGCGGAAGGTGGCTGGCGCGCCTGACGTTGCGCAAGTTCCGGCAAAAGGCAAGTGGTGATAATTTCACCGGTGCCTAATTTCTATCTTGCGAAGCTCGAAGAGATCGTCCTAAGATCGCCTCCGACAGACAATAGCGGTCGGCGAATAATACGCTGGTTTGCTTTCGCGCGGTGTCATTCCGGCGTCTGCCCACCCCCGTTTGTTCTTTCCGATGACTGGAATTTCTTCCCATGCATGCAGTGTTCGACGGTCATAATGATGTGCTGCTTCGGTTGTGGCGCAACAGCAAGGCCGGTGCCGATCCGGTTGCGGAATTCAAGAACGGCACGCGCGAAGGCCATATCGATGGACCACGGGCAAGGGCCGGCGGCCTCGGCGGCGGCATCTGCGCCATTTACATTCCCTCCGGCGATCTGATCCTGCAGGAGCCGGATGCGAACGGCCATTACGATACGCCGCTTGCAGCACCGCTGGAGCGTCTACCCTCGCTCGACATCGCCGTGGAAAAGACCGCAATCGCGCTCAAGCTGGACCGCGCCGGCGCCTGGCGGCTCTGCCGGTCGACGGCCGATATCCGCAAGGCCTTCGCCGAGGATATCTTCGCCGCCGTGCTGCACATGGAAGGCTGCGAGGCGATCGGGGCGGATCTCGACGCGTTGGAGGTGTTTTATGCCGCCGGTCTGCGCTCGCTCGGTCCGGTCTGGAGCCGGCACAATATTTTCGGTCACGGCGTTCCCTTTTCCTATCCCATGTCGCCCGATACGGCGCCCGGTCTCACCGACGCCGGCTTCGCGCTGGTGAAGGAGTGCAACCGGCTCGGCATTCTCATCGATCTCGCGCATATCACCGAAAAAGGCTTCTGGGATGTGGCCAGGACCACCGACCAGCCGCTGATCGCCAGCCATTCCAATGCGCATGCGCTCACCCCCGTCGCCCGCAATCTCACCGACCGGCAGATGGATGCCATTAAGGAAAGCGGCGGGCTGGTCGGCCTGAATTATGCCGTCACCATGCTCAGGCCCGATGCGCGTGACATTGCCGATACGCCGCTTTCCGACATGGTGCGCCATATCGATTACATGGTGGAGCGCATGGGCATCGACTGCGTGGCGCTGGGATCGGATTTCGACGGCGCCACGGTGCCTGTCGGCATTGCCGATGCCAGCGGCAATCACAATCTGGTTGCGGCGCTGAAATCGGCGGGCTACGGTGATGAAGAACTTGCTAAAATATGCCGGGAAAACTGGCTGCGCGTTTTGTCCGAGGCCTGGCACGAGGCGGCCTGAGAGCAGTTTAAGCGAACGAAATCAAACGTATAACAAAAGGGGAGATCCTATGATCAAATCGCTCAACAAATCCATGCGTATTCTCAGCACCAGCGCCGCTTTGTCGCTGATGATGCTGTCTGCACCCCATGCTTTTGCCGCCACCCCGGCCGATACGCTGGTCGAAGGTTTCGCCATCGATGACATCATCACGCTCGATCCGGGCGAGGCTTTCGAACTGTCTGCCGCCGAAGTCACCGGCAATACCTACAGCAAACTGGTTTCCATCGATCTCAACGACACCTCCAAGGTGATCGGCGATCTGGCCGAGAGCTGGACGACCTCTGAGGATGGACTGACCTATACGTTCAAGCTGAAGTCCGGCCTGAAATTCGCCTCCGGCAATCCGGTCACCGCTGAAGACGTCGCGTTTTCCTTCGAGCGGGCGGTGAAGCTCGACAAGTCGCCGGCGTTCCTTTTGACGCAGTTCGGCCTCAGCGGCGACAACGTCGCTGACAAGGCCAAGGCTGCCGACGAACACACCTTCGTGCTGACGGTCGACAAGCCCTATGCGCCGAGCTTCGTGCTGAACGTGCTGACCGCGACCGTCGCCTCTGTGGTCGACAAGAAATTCGTCACCGAAAAGGCGAAGTCGGTTACGCCGAGCGCCGATTACAAATACGACACGGATTTCGGCAACGAGTTCCTGAAGACCGGTTATGCCGGTTCCGGCCCTTACAAGATCCTTGGCTGGAAGGCCAACGAGGCGGTCATCCTGGAAGCCAATCCGAATTATTACGGCGAGAAGCCGAAGCTGAAGCGCGTCGTCTATCGCCATATGAAGGAAAGCTCCGGCCAGCGGCTGGCGCTTGAAAACGGCGATATCGATGTTGCCCGCAACCTCGAGCCGGGTGACATGGAAGCCGTTTCCAGGAAGGAAGGCCTTGCCGTCACGTCTGCGCCCAAGGGCACCGTTTATTACTTCAGCCTCAACCAGAAGAACGAGAACCTGAAGAAGCCGGAGGTCGTCGAGGCCTTCAAATACCTCGTCGATTATGACGCGATCGGTGCGACGATCATCAAGGGCATCGGCGAGATTCACCAGACCTTCCTGCCGAAGGGCCAGCTCGGCGCGCTTGACGAGAACCCCTACAAGCTCGACGTCGCCAAGGCGAAGGAACTTCTCGAAAAGGCCGGCCTGAAGGACGGCTTCACCGTAAGTATGGATGTGCGCAACACCCAGCCGGTGACCGGCATTGCCGAAAGCGTGCAGCAGACGCTGGCGCAGGCCGGCGTCAAGCTCGAAATCATTCCGGGTGACGGCAAGCAGACGCTGACCAAATACCGCGCCCGCACGCATGATATCTACATCGGGCAATGGGGTTCGGATTATTTCGACCCGAACTCGAATGCGGAAACCTTCACCATCAACTACGACAATTCCGATGAGGGCAAGAACAAGACGCTCGCCTGGCGCAATGCCTGGGACGTTCCTGATCTGACCAAGGAAACCCAGTCGGCGCTTCTGGAAAAGGACAGCGCCAAGCGCGCGGCGATCTATGAAAACCTGCAGAAGGAAGTTCTGGCGAAGGGTCCCTTCGTCATCATCTTCCAGCAGACGGAAGTTGCCGGTTATTCCGCCAAGCTCAAGGGCCTGAAGCTCGGCCCGAGCTTCGACACCAACTATGTCTATACGATCTCCAAGGAATGATCCGGAAGGATCGGTCTCTTGAGCATCGTTGAAGCAAACAGCAGGGCGAGGCAGGGCAAACGCCGTGCGAACGCCCGCGTGAAAGCCGTTCTCGGCTTCGCCGTCACCGTCATCACCACCTTTCTGGGGCTGATGGCGGTCACCTTTTTCATTGGCCGCGTGGTGCCGATCGATCCCGCACTGGCGATCGTCGGCGACCGTGCGCCTGCGCATGTGGTCGAGCGGGTGCGTGAGCAGCTCGGCCTCAACCTGCCGCTCTGGCAGCAGTTCTTCCTTTATCTGAAGCAGGCGCTTTCGGGCGATTTTGGCACCTCCGTCCTTACCACCAATCCGGTGATGGAGGATATCAAGCGGGTGTTTCCGGCGACGATCGAGCTTGCCACGATCGGCACCATCATCGGCGCCGTCTTCGGCATTCCGCTCGGCGTTCTCGCGGCCGTGAAGCGCGGCAGCTTTGCCGACCAGGTCGTGCGCGTCATCGGCCTCATCGGTTATTCCGTGCCGATCTTCTGGCTCGGCCTGCTGGCGCTGCTCGTCTTTTACGCCCGGCTGCAATGGGTCGCTTATCCCGGCCGCATGGATATCGTCTATGAATTCAGCTTCACGCCGGTCACGGGTTTTTTCCTGATCGACGCGATCTGGCAGCGGCAATGGGACGTGTTGTGGGATCTCTTCCGCCACATCATCCTGCCCGCCTCCCTGCTCGGTTATTTCTCGCTCGCCTATATCAGCCGCATGACGCGTTCCTTCATGCTGAACGAGCTCGCCCAGGAATATATCGTCGCGGCCCGCGCCAAGGGGCTGTCTGAAACCCGCATCATCTGGTTCCACGCGCTGCGCAACGCCGCCGTGCCGCTGGTGACGGTGATCGCGCTCTCTTATGCCGGTCTGCTCGAAGGGTCGGTGCTGACCGAAACCATCTTCGCCTGGCCGGGGCTCGGGCTTTACATCACCAATTCCCTGCAGAATGCGGATATGAATGCCGTTCTCGGCGGCACGATCGTGATCGGCGCCATCTTCGTCGGCATCAATCTCTTCTCCGATCTGCTTTACCGGACGCTCGATCCAAGGACGCGCAGCCGATGACGATGTCGACAGATACGATCAAACCCTATAGCCGCGAATGGCTGCTTTCCGACCGGCCGTCCTCGCGCAAGCAGGCCCGCCTTGGCCGCGCTTATGTCATCTGGCGGCGCTTTTCGGAAAACCGGCTGGCGCTGCTCGGCCTCGGCATCATCATTGCGCTGCTGTTCGTTGCGCTGTTTGCCGATGTGCTCGCCCCGCATAACCCGGTGCAGGGTGACCTGCGCAATGCCCGGCTTCTGCCGCCCGGTACGGAAGGTTACCTGCTCGGCACCGACGATCAGGGCCGTGATATTCTCTCGCGCCTCATCCACGGTTCGCGGCTGACGCTGTTCGTGGTGCTGCTGGTCGCCATTATCGCCGCGCCCGTCGGCCTCATCGTCGGCACGGTTTCCGGTTATGCCGGCGGCTGGGTGGATGCGGTCCTGATGCGCATCACCGATATCTTCCTTGCCTTTCCGAAGCTCGTTCTGGCGCTGGCGCTGGTTGCGGCACTCGGGCCGGGCATCGAGAACGCGGTGCTTGCCATCGCGCTCACCTCATGGCCGCCCTATGCGCGCATTGCGCGTGCCGAAACCATGACCTTCCGCAACTCCGATTTCATCGCGGCGGTCAAGCTCATGGGGGCATCGCCCTTCCGCATTGTCCTCAAACACGTCATGCCGCTCTGCCTGTCGTCGCTCATCGTCCGCGTGACGCTGGATATGGCCGGCATCATTCTCACCGCCGCCGGCCTCGGCTTCCTCGGTCTCGGCGCCCAGCCGCCGCTGCCGGAATGGGGGGCGATGATCGCTTCCGGCCGCCGTTTCATCCTCGACCAATGGTGGGTTGCGGCCATGCCGGGCGTGGCGATCCTCATCGTCAGCCTCGGTTTCAACCTTTTGGGCGATGGGCTGCGCGATGCGCTGGACCCCAAGGAGGCGGGCCAATGAGCGCGCCGCTTCTGACTGTTCAGAATCTCCGCGTGTCCTTCCCCACCCGCACCGGGCTGGTGGAGGCGGTGCGCGGCGTGTCCTTCACGCTCGGGCGTGAGCGTCTCGGTATCGTCGGCGAATCCGGTTCCGGCAAATCGCAGACCGGCCGAGCCATCATGGGGCTGACGCCAAAAAGCGCGCGCATCGAGGCGGATGCGCTGCGCTTCGGCGATATCGATCTGCTCAAGGCGTCTGCGACAGAGCGGCGGATCATGCGCGGCAAGCGCATGGCCATGATCCTGCAGGACCCGAAATATTCGCTGAATCCGGTCATGACCATCGGCCGCCAGATCATGGAAACCTTGCGGACCCATGAAAAGATCGGCAGCGGCGAGGCGCGTCAGCGCACGCTTGCGATGCTCGAAGCGGTGCAGATCCGCGATCCCGAGCGCGTCTTCAATCTTTATCCGCACGAGGTTTCCGGCGGTATGGGCCAGCGTGTCATGATCGCCATGATGCTGGTCTGCGGCCCGGAACTGCTGATCGCTGACGAACCGACATCGGCGCTTGACGTCACGGTGCAGCTGGAAGTGCTCGATATCCTCGACAGGCTGGTGCGCGACCGTGGCATGGGACTGATCTTCGTCAGCCATGATCTCAGGCTCGTCTCCTCCTTCTGCGACCGTGTTCTGGTCATGTATGCCGGCAAGGTGGTGGAGGAGCTGTCTTCCGCCAATCTGAAGGAAGCCAAACACCCCTATACGCAGGGCCTGTTGAACTGCCTGCCGGAAATCGGCGGCCACCGCCATCCGCTGCCCGTTCTGGAACGCAAGCCGGAGTGGCGCGCATGAGCACAGTTCTTTCCGTCCGCGACATGGTGGTGGATTTCGACGGTTACATCGCGCTCGACAGCGTCAGCATCGATGTCGCCGAGGGTGAATCCTTCGGCATCGTCGGCGAATCCGGTTCCGGCAAATCGACGCTGCTGCGCGCCATTGCCGGGCTCAACCATTTCGATGAAGGCTCATTGATGGTGGCCGGGCGTTCCTATTCCGGCAAGCGCCGCGACAGGAGCTTTTATAGCGACGTGCAGATGGTGTTTCAGGACCCTTACGGCTCGCTGCACCCGCGCCAGACGGTGGATGCGCTGCTGCTCGAACCGCTGGTCATCCACGGTCTCGACAATCGCGAGCAGCGCATTGCCCGGGCGCTGGACGAGGTGGGGCTCGGTTCGGGTTTCCGCTTCCGTTATTCGCACCAGCTGTCCGGCGGTCAGCGCCAGCGCATCGCCATTGCCCGCGCGCTGATCGTCGAGCCGAAAATCCTGCTGCTCGATGAGCCGACCTCGGCGCTCGACGCCTCCATCCAGGCGGAAATCCTCAACCTTCTGGAACAGGCCCGCAAGGACCGCAACCTCACCTTCGTCATGGTCAGCCACGATCTCGGTGTCATCAGCCACATGTGCGACCGCCTGGCGGTGATGAAGAACGGCAAGGTGGTGGAAATGCTGGAGGCCGAGGCACTGGAAACCCGGGAATTCAGCGCGGATTATACAAGGCAGCTGCTGGTGGCGAGCGAGGGGTTCAAGCGCGGTTGAGGCGCCGCTATAGTCGGGTCAAATGACATCTTCCGTCATTCCGGCCTTGAGCCGGAATCCAGCGACCGCGCGTCTGCGCGGTCAGAGACTCTATTGCGATCAAGGACTTGATCGCGCTGGATGCCGGGTCAAGCCCGGCATGACGGACGGTGTCGGCCAAAACAAGGTATCCAGACCATGCAATTGCGCGCCCTGATGTATTTCGACGAACTCGTCCGCACCAATTCCATGCGCGCGGCGGCGGAAAACCTGAATGTCGCGCCGACGGCGGTGAGCCGGCAGATCGAGAACCTCGAATATTATTTCGGCTCGCCGCTGGTGGAGCGGTCCAGCCGCGGCGTGAAGCTGACGGCGGCTGGCGAGCTGCTTGCCGCCCGCGCCGGCAAGACATTGCGCGAGCTCGACCATGTGCATCAGCTGATCGACGATCTGAAAGGCCTGCAACGCGGCCGGGTCACGGTCTATGCCAATGGCGCGACGGTGGCGAACCTTCTCGCACCGGTGCTGGCGCAGTTCAGCCTCAAATATCCGAAGCTGCGCTTCGAGGTGCATATTACCAGCGCCCGGCAGGCGATGGAGGCGCTGGGCGCGGCGGAAGCCGATCTGGTCGTCAGCCTGTTCGCGCCCAAGCTCTCGGGCGTGAAGGTGCGCTCGCGCACCCGCATCAGCTATGATGTCATCTTCCCGGCCGGTCACGCGCTTGCCGCCCAGCCGGAGGTGTCGCTGAAGGAACTGGCCGGGCTGCCGCTTGCGCTGCCGGACAAGAGTTTTGGCGCACGGCAGGCTTTCGACACGCTGTTTGCCGATGCGGGCATCGATCTCGATCCCGTCTTCATCACCAGTTCGCTGGAGATGCTGAAGGAGCTGGTGCTCGGCCATGCCGCCGCCACCCTCTTGCCCGCGCTTTCGGTGGCGCGTGAAATCCGCAGCGGCCAGATGGTCGCGGTTCCGCTTTCCGGCAAGAAGGGCATCCATACCCAGATCGATCTCTGTGTTGCGCCCGACCGGCAATTGTCCTTCGCCGCCTCCAAGCTTGCCGATTTCATCGAGCGTTTCATGCGCGAGGCGACGGCGGGGTAAGCGGGGCAGTCGTTGTCTCTGTCGGAGAGGTTGATTTTAGTTCGCGTTTCCGTGTAGCCATTTCAGCTACACGGAGCACACAAAAATCGAGATTGTGTGTGCGCCTGCAACATGACACTCTTTTTGCAACGGGCGGTCTTTGGAAGGGCAAAAATGCCCCGGCCGCCAGACAGGGGACAATGATGCCACGCACTTATCTTTCGCAGGCGACAAGGTTTTCGCGTCGCACGGCGCTGACCCTCGCATTGGGTACGGCGCTCTGGTTGCCATTTTCGGCCACGGGTGCCGAGGCTGCAGCGAAAACCGGGTTGACGTTGGGCATGGCCGTCGAGCCGACCGGCCTCGATCCGACCATCGCCGCGCCGGTCGCCATCGGCCAGGTCACCTGGCAGAATGTATTTGAAGGTCTGGTGACGATCGACCGCGACGGCAAGGTGAAGCCGCAGCTTGCCGAAAGCTGGGAGATTTCTCCTGACGGCAAGACCTATACGTTCAAGCTGCGCAAGGGCGTTACCTTCCACGATGGCGAAGCGTTCGATTCCGCCGTCGCGAAGTTCGCGCTGGACCGGGCGCGCGGAGAGGCTTCCGTCAATCCGCAGAAACGTTTCTTCGCCGCCATCGACAGTATCGAGACGCCGGATGCTGCAACGCTGGTGCTGAAGCTGAAGCAGCCGGCCGGCAGCCTTCTCTACTGGCTCGGCTGGCCGGCCTCCGTCATGGTCGCGCCGAAAAGCGCCGAGGGTAACCGCACGACACCCATCGGCACCGGGCCGTTCAAATTCGTCAGCTGGGCCAAGGGCGACAAGGTCGAGCTGGAAAAGAACGACGCCTATTGGGACAAGGCCGTGGCGGTGAAGCTCGACAAGGCGACGTTCCGCTTCGTGTCCGATCCGCAGGCGCAGGCGGCGGCCCTGAAATCCGGCGATATCGATGCCTTCCCGGAATTTGGCGCGCCGGAACTGATGACCTCCTTTGACGGCGACAAGCGCCTCGGCACCTTTATCGGCAATACCGAACTGAAGGTCGTGGCCGGCATGAACAACGCCCGCAAGCCCTTTGACGACAAGCGCGTGCGCCAGGCGCTGATGATGGCGGTGGATCGCGGCACTGTCATCGAAGGCGCATGGTCCGGTTTCGGCACCGCCATCGGCAGCCATTACACCCCGAATGACCGCGGTTACATCGATACGACAGGCGTGCACCCTTACGATGTCGACAAGGCCAGGGCGCTGCTGGCCGAAGCGGGCTATCCTGACGGTTTCAGCTTCACCATCAAGGCGCCGCAAATGGCCTATGCCCAGCGCACCTCGCAAATCCTGCAGGCGATGCTGGCGGAAATTGGCGTGACCATGACCATCGAGACCACCGAGTTTCCGGCCAAATGGGTGGCGGATGTCTTGAAGGGTGCGGATTACGACATGACCATCGTCGCCCATGCCGAGCCGATGGATATCGATATCTATGCCCGCGATCCCTATTATTTCAACTACAGGAACCCGGCCTTCAACGAGGTCATCGCCAATGTCGAAAAGACGGCGGATGTGGCTGAGCAGGAAAAGCTTTACGGCGACGCCCAGAAAATCCTTGCCGAAGATGTGCCGGCGCTGTTCCTGTTCGTAATGCCGAAGCTTGGTGTCTGGGACAGGAAGGTGAAGGGGCTGTGGGAAAACGAGCCTATTCCTTCGAATGTGCTGACGGACGTGCATTGGGAAGAGTAGGGTTTGACGTGGATGGTGGGGCGCAGTTGCCCCCGCCACCTCATTCCTGTGCTCGTCACAGGAATCCAGCCAGCCCAAGTCCTTGGGCTGGAAAAGACTCTCTCGCCGCGCAGACGCGCGTCGGCTGGATCCCTGTGACAGGCACAGGGATGAGGGAGGAATGCGCGGGTATGGCGATAGACCCATTTGCCATATCCGGCCGCAAAACCACGCAAGGAGCAGATGCCAGATGTTAGCCGTCCTCATCCGGCGTCTCGTCAGCCTCGTCATCACGCTGCTGGCCGTTTCCCTCATCATTTATGTCGTCATGGGCCTGCTGCCGGGTGATCCGGCCGCCATCATGCTCGGAACCTCGGCAAGCCCCGATACGCTTGCCGCGTTGCAGAAGCAGATGGGCCTCGACCAGCCCCTGCCGCTGCGTTACCTCCACTGGCTCGCCGGCGTTTTCCGCGGCGATCTCGGGCAGTCCTATACCTATGGCGTGCCGGTGGCGGGGCTGATTGTCGAGCGGCTGGCCGTTACCCTGCCGCTCGCGCTGCTGGCCGTCTGCCTGTCTGTCGCCATTGCCATCCCGCTCGGCGTGGCGGCGGCAAGGAGCCGCAACGGGACGGTGGATTTCGCCGCCGGACTGTTTTCCCATGTGGGCATTGCCGTGCCCGGCTTCTGGGTCGGGCTGCTGCTCATCATCGTGTTTTCCACCACGCTCGGCTGGATGCCGGCCGGCGGCTTTCCCGGCTGGACGCCAAGCTTTTCGGCCGCTCTCACGGCGCTGGTGCTTCCGGCGGTCGCGCTGGCGCTGTCGCAGGCCGGCGTTCTCACCCGCGTCTGCCGTTCCGCCGTGCTGGAGGTGATGAACGAGGATTTCGTGCGCACCGCCCGCGCCAAGGGTTTGAGCGAACGGGTGGCGCTGTGGCGGCATGCGGTGCCGAACGCGATGATACCCGTCGTCACCATGATCGGCCTGCAATTCACCTTCCTCATTGCAGGTGCTGTGCTGGTGGAAAATGTCTTCAACCTGCCGGGCCTTGGGCGGCTTGCCTATCAGGCGCTGACGCAGCGGGACATCGTCGTCATGCAATCCGTCGTGCTGTTTTTCTCGGCGCTGGTCATCATCATGAACTTCGTGGTCGATATCGCTTATCTCTTCATCGATCCGAGATTGCGGGCGGGTGCGCGATGATGCGATTTATCCGCCGCCGTCCGGCCTTCGTCATCGGCATCGCCGTCACCACCTTCCTCATCGCCGTTGCCCTTTTGTCGCTGGTCTGGACGCCGGTTTCACCGACCAAGATGCAGATCGTCCAGAAGCTGAAATCGCCCTTGGTTTATGGCGGCCTCGGCACGGATCATTTCGGCCGCGATGTGCTCTCCATGCTGATGGCCGGCGCGTGGAATTCACTCTCCACCGCCATTGCCGCCGTCGCCATCGGCGCATCCGTCGGCACGGCCATCGGTGTTGCGGTGGCGGCCCTGCGTGGCTTGACCGAAACCGTGGTCATGCGCATCTGCGACATCATCTTTGCCGTGCCGCCCATCCTCTCGGCGATGATGCTCGGCGCTTTCATCGGCACGGGGCGCTTTACCGCCATCATCGCCATCGCCACCTTCATGGTGCCGGTCTTTGCCCGGCTGACGCTCGGCGCCGCACTGCAGATATGGGCGCGGGACTATGTTACCGCCGCCATCAGCATCGGCCAGAACCGCGCCAGGATCACGCTTTTCCACGTCGTGCCGAATATTTCCAACCAGATCATCGTGCAGGTAACGATCCAGCTCGGTCTGGCGATATTGACGGAAGCCGGCCTTTCCTTCCTCGGTCTCGGCATGCCGCCGCCCGCCGCCACCTGGGGGCGGATGCTGGCCGATGCCCAGACCTATCTCGGTGTGGCGCCCTGGCTTGCCATCATGCCCGGCCTCGCCATTGCGCTTGCCGTCTTCGGCCTCAACCTTCTCGGCGATGGCCTGCGCGATCTGCTCGACCCGCGCGATACCAGCTGATCGCCTAAAGCCGATATCGCCCCCATTTCCTGTTTTTCTGACGAGACGATGCCATGACCGATCTCATAGACCTCAACACGCTCGAAATCCTGGCGCTTTACCGGGAAAAGACGCTGTCGCCCTCGGAATATTGGCAGGCGGTGGAGGCGCGTATCGAGGCTTTCGAGCCAACTGTGAATGCTCTTTATGCCTATGACCCCGAAGATGCCCGCAGGCAGGCGGCGGCGTCGACGGAGCGTTGGCGGAAGGGCGAGACGCTCGGCGCGCTTGATGGGCTTCCGGTCTCGCTGAAGGAACTCATCGCCACGAAGGGCCATCCCGTACCGCTCGGCACAAAGGCGGTGGAACTGGTGCCTGCGGCAGAAGACGCGCCGGTGGCCGCCCGCTGCCGGGAAGACGGCGCGATCCTTTATGCCAAGACCACCTGCCCGGATTACGGCATGCTCTCCTCCGGCCTTTCCAGCTTCCACAAGCTCAGCCGCAACCCGTGGGACCCCACCCAGAACCCCGGCGGCTCCAGCGCCGGCGCGGCTTCGGCCGGCGCTGCGGGGTATGGCACGCTGCATGTCGGCACGGATATTGGCGGCTCGGTGCGGCTGCCGGCCGGGTGGACCGGGCTGTTCGGTTTCAAGCCGAGTCAGGGCCGCATCCCGGTCGATCCCTATTATACCGGCCGCTGCGCCGGGCCGATGACCCGCACCGTGGTTGATGCCGCCTATGCCATGGCGACGCTTTCGCGGCCCGACTGGCGGGACGGCACCTCGCTGCCGCCAAACAGTATCGACTGGATGGATCTCGATATAGATGTGAAAGGCCTGAAGATCGGCCTGATGCTGGATGCCGGCTGCGGCCTGGCGCTGGACGAAGAGGTACGGAACGCCGTGCTTTCCGCCGCGAAGCTGTTCGAGGCGGCCGGCGCCATCATCATTCCCGTCCAGCCGGTGCTGACGCGCGAGATGCTGGATGGGCTGGATGATTTCTGGCGGGCGAAATTCTGGGGCGACATGGCGGCGCTGAGCGATGAACGCCGCGCGGCGATCCTCCCCTATATCCTCGAATGGGCCGGGAAGGGGGCGGAGGTCACCGGTTCGCGCGCGGTCTTCGGTTTCAACCAGACCATGGAAATGCGCAAGACCTGCGGGCGGCTGATGCAGGAGGTGGATGCGGTTATCTCGCCCACCAATCCCATCGTGTCTTACCCGGCTGACTGGGCCTCGCCCACCAATGACCCCTCACGGCCCTTCGAACATATCGCTTTCACGGTGCCGTGGAACATGTCGGAACAGCCGGCCTCCTCGATCAATTGCGGCTTTTCGACATCCGGCATGCCCATCGGTCTGCAGATCGTCGGTCCTCGTTACGAGGATTTGTTCGTGCTCAAACTGTCCAGGGCGTTCGAGGAGTGGGGCGGTGGTGTGCGGCGCTGGCCGAAGCCGCCGCAGGCCGGCTGATCCCACCTTTATCGGCCATGTAGTATTGCCATAATACCCGCATCTCGATCCTGCCTGTTAGGGTGCCCAAAGGCATTCGAAAACGGGAGGAGCAGACATGCCGAAGAAGATTTTGATGATCACCGGCGATTTCGCCGAGGATTATGAGACAATGGTGCCGTTCCAGACGCTGCTCGCTGTCGGCCACATGGTCCATGCCGTCTGCCCCGGCAAGAAAGCGGGCCAGACCATTGCCACTGCTATTCATGATTTCGAGGGCGACCAGACCTATTCGGAGAAACGCGGCCATAATTTTGCGCTCAACGCCACCTTCGCCGATATCAAGGTGGCGGATTACGATGCTCTGGTCATTCCGGGCGGCCGTGCGCCGGAATATCTGCGGCTCAATCCGGAAGTGCTGGCGGCGGTGAAACATTTCTTCGAGGCCGACAAGCCGGTGGCCGCCGTCTGCCACGGCGCGCAATTGCTGGCGGCTGCGGGCGTGCTCAAGGGCCGCACCTGCTCGGCCTATCCCGCCTGCCGCCCCGAAGTCGAGCTTGCGGGCGGCATCTATGCCGATATCGCCATCGATGCGGCCGTCACCGACGGCAAGCTGGTCACGGCCCCCGCATGGCCGGCGCATCCGGCCTGGCTTTCGCAATTTATGGCCGTGCTCGGCAAATAAGGCTGGCGAAACGGGGCTTTTTCCGGCCCCGTTTTCCGCCTATCCTTGTGAGCGTGGTGAGGGAGGAAACCATGTGCAAGCTCTTCATCAAGGCAGACCCGACGCTTTGGGAAAGCCATACACGGTCGCTCAGGATCGACGGCATGGTCACCAGCGTGCGGCTTGAGAACTTCTTCTGGGCGACGCTGGACGAGATCGCGCGCCGCGACGGCATGAACAGTGTGCAGCTTATCGCCAAGCTTTATAATGAATCGATCGATGCCGGGCACGATCTCGGCAATTTCACCTCGTTCCTGCGGGTCTGCTGCGGGCGTTATCTCGCGCTGCAGCTTTCCGGCGATATTCCCGTGCGGACGGATATTCCGATTGCGGCGCTGGATGCGGACAGCATTCTCGATGCGGAGAAGGTGAATTACCACTAGGACGCGTTCGTTTTTTATGTGCCGGGGCATCCCCTCCACCTCATTCCTGTTCCCCGGAACAAGCCCGAGGATGTCACAGGAATCCAGCCGACGCGCGTCTGCGCGACGGGGAGAGTCCTTTCAGCCCAAGGACTTGGGCTGGCTGGATCCCTGTGACGAGCACAGGGATGAGGGAGAGAGCGTTTAGCTCTTCAGCGCCCTTGGATCGAGTGCATCACGTACGGCATCGCCGATGTAATTCACGCTCAGAACCGTCAGCGAAATCGCCAGACCCGGCCACAGCACGCGCGACGGCGTCAGTTGCAGGAAGTTCGCGCCATCAAACAGCAGCCGTCCCCAGGTCGGAAAGTCGGAGGGAAAGCCGAGGCCGAGGAAGGAGAGCGCCGATTCCGTGATGATGGCGGACGCGATGCCAAGCGTGGCCGACACCATGATCGAACTCAGTACATTCGGCAGAATGTGCCTCAGAATGATGCGGTATTCGCGCATGCCGCTCGATTTCGCCGCCATGATGAATTCCTGGCTTTTGATCGTCAGCACATCGCCGCGCACGATACGCGCGGTGTGCATCCAGCTGGTGATGCCGATCACGAAAACGATCAGGATGAAGATGCCGCTCTCCGGCCCGAAGGCGGCGCGCAGCGTATCGCGAAACAGCATCAGGATGACGAGCAGCAGCGGCAGAAGCGGCAGGGCCAGGAACAGGTCCGTCAACCGCATCAGCGGTCCGTCCAGCCTGCGGAAATAGCCGGACAGCACCCCCACCAGCGTGCCGAGAAACAGCGCCAGCAGCATGGCGGTGATGCCGACGGCAAGCGAGATGCGCCCGCCGGCCAGAACCTGCGCCAGCATGTCCTTGCCGAGATTGTCGGTGCCGAAGGGATGCGCCAGCGACGGCCACTGGTTGCGCGCCTTTACATTGATGGCGTTCGGGGCAACGGTGTGGATATAGGGGCCGACATAGACCGCGAGCAGGATGAAGACGAAGACGAAGAGCCCCGCCACGCCGCCCTTGTGGACGCGGAACTGTTTCCAGATATCGGCAAGAGCCGATTGTGTGGGGGTGGCCGCAACCGTCGGCGCTGCGATGGTGGCGTCAGTCATAACGGATCCTCGGGTCGAGAATGCCGTACAGCACGTCGGCAATCAGGTTGAAGAGCACGATCAGCACCGCGAAAATGAAGGTCAGCGTCTGCACCAGCGGAATATCCGCGCCCTGAACGGCGGTGATCAGCAATTGGCCGAGCCCGTTCACGCGGAATATCTGCTCGGTGATGATGGCGCCGGAAAAGATCGTCGGCACACCGAGCGCAATCACGGTAACGACCGGGATCAGGCTGTTGCGCAGCACATGGATGAGCAGGACGGATTTTTCCTTCACGCCCTTGGCGCGTGCGGTGCGCACATAATCCTGATGCAGATTGTCGAGCATGGAGGCGCGCACGAAGCGGCTGATCTGCGAGACGTTGTAGAGCGTCAGCACCAGCACCGGCAGGAACATCTGCTTCACCTGCGCCACGAAACTTGCCCAGTCCGTGACCCTCAGATTGGTGTCGTAAACGGATGGGAACCATTGCAGATGGGAGCTGAAGATGACCACCAGCAGCACGCCGGTGAAGAAGGTCGGCACCGAATAACCGACCATGGAAACGAAGGTGCCGATCTGGTCGAAGATCGAATATTGCTTATAGGCGGAAATGACGCCGATCGGGATCGCCAGCAGCGCACCGAAGAGATAGGCAAGGCCCACCACCCACAGCGTCTGCGGCATGCGCTGGATGACGAGATCGACCACCGGGCTGCGTGTCGCCCACGAAAGCACCCGCATGCGGCTGCCATCGCCGATCTGCCAGCCGGTCAGCTTTTCGAAGAGGTTCAGCGGTTCGTTGATGAAGAATTGCTGCAGCCACATCAGGTAGCGGGTGACGAAGGGCTGGTCGAGACCGAGCGAGGCGCGGATTTTTTCGCGCACTTCCGGCGGAATGGTCAGCGGCAGGTCGCCGGTCGGGTCGTTGGGCGCGAGATCAAGCAGCGCAAAGATGACGAAGCTGATGACGAGCAACGTCGGAACGGCAAAGGCAAGCCGCCGGAGCGTAAAGGTAAACATCTGAAACTCTCCAGACCCAGAGCGCGGCAGGACGAAAATTGGGAGCGTTTTCGCCGTAACGCGGCAAATGTGTCTTCAGATCATGGTCCAGGGGCATGCAGAAGGCCGGCCCCTCCGGGTGGAGAAGCCGGCGCATCCGCGTGTTATTTCTTGCGGGACCAGTCCGCGACGTTCCAGAGTTCCGAATCCCAGGCATTCATACGGACACCTTCCAGCGTCAGCGAATGCGAGGAAACGCTGCCGCGGTGGATCAGCGGAATATGCGCGCCTTCCTCCGTCAGCATGTCATTGAGCTGCTTGGAAAGCTCCGCGCGCTTGCCAAGGTCGGCCGTCTTGGAGAGTTCACCCACCAGCTTGTCGAATTCCGGGTTGCAATAACGCGGAATGTTCTGGCCCTGCCAGCCATTCTCGGGGGCCGGAATCTTGTCGCACAGCCATTCCGCCAGATATTTTTCCGGGTCGGTGCCGTCGAAATTGTTGGTGTACATTTCGACGTCGGCATAGAACTTCTGGAAGGTGTCCGGGCTGGCCGGATCGCCGCCGAAGAAGACCGAGGCGCTGACATTGCGCAGTTCGGAGGCGACGCCGATCTGCGACCACATGTCCTTCACCAGCTCCTGCGTGGCTTGGCGAACCGAGTTGGTGGAGGTCTGATAGAGGAAGGAAAGCTTCACGCCGTTCTTGGCGCGAATGCCGTCGGCGCCCTTCACCCAGCCGGCATCGTCCAGCAGCTTGTTTGCGCCTTCCACATCCTGCTTCAGGCACCAGCTGTCATTCTTGGTGGAAGCGACGGCTTCCGGAGCCGGCACGATGTTGCAGGTCGGCTTGCCGGCCTCGCCGTAACCGGCTTCGTCGATCACATCGCGGTCGATGGCGAGCGAAAGCGCACGGCGCACGGCGGGGTCGGAAAGGGCAGGGTGTGGGCCGCCCTGCTTGGTGGAGCGCTTTTCGCCCAGCGAAGGATCGGGGTTGTACCAGTTCAGATTGATACGCTCGACCTGGGTGCCGAAAGCGGTTTCCAGCTTGCCCTTGCCGGCGGCCACCATGGTCGCGAGAATTTCCGGCTCCACCTGCATGTTCCAGGCATAGTCGAATTCGCCGGTTTCCAGCACGGCGCGCGCGGCGGAAGCGGCGTCACCGCCGCCCTTCAGGGTCGCGGTCGCAAAGGCGGGCTTGGCGGGATCGCGGTAATTGGTGTTGGCGACGAAGCTGATGACGTCGTTCGGCTTGAAATCCTTGACCACGAAGGGGCCGGTGCCGATGGGGCCGAAATTGGCGGATGTGCAGCCGGGGGCTGCGGCGCCGACGCAGTTTTCGAACTGTTTCTTCTGGATAACGGGCGATTGCGCGCCGACGAATGCGGAATAGGGGTAGGGTTTCGGTTCGGTGAAGCTGATCTTGACGGTGTGGGCGTCGACGGCCTCGACATTCTTCACGCCCTCATATTGCGCCGCCTGCGCGCAGCCGCCATCCGGTGCGATGCAATATTTCCAGGTGAAGATCACATCCTCGGCGGTGAACGGCGTGCCGTCCGACCACTTGACGTCGCTCTTCAGCTTCCAGGTCATGCTGAGCAGATCCTTCGCGACGCCGCCATTGTCGACCGTTGGAATTTCGGTCACCAGCATCGGCACCAGCTCGCCCTTTTCGTCATAACGCGCCAGCGGTTCGATCACCATCGACGAACTGTAGACTTCCTTCGTGCCGGCGGAAAGATAAGGGTTTAGTGTCGATACGGCCTGCCAGAACAGGATTTTCAGTTCGCCGTCACTGCCGCGCTCGGCATGGGCGGCAGAGCCTGCGAGAGCCATGGCCGCCACCGTGCTGGCAAAGAGAACGCTGCGCTTCTTCATCGTGGTTTTCCCCTTTTAAGATTTTATCTGTTTGAATGTTTGACGCTTTTCCTGTCGTCATGGGCAAAGTCTTTTATTCTAAGTATTTGACTTTGCTACGGAATATTCCTCCATTCCCGATGATGCTATTGTCAGTTTTTTTGAAAAGCAAGCCCCAAAGTCTCATTGATGAACAAAATTTGAGCCATTCGACTTTGGGCCTATTTTTCGCTCATGCAGCAAAATTCATGCTTGCAAAAGGAGAAATTCCAAACGCAATATGGCGTCCGACAACCCGGCGGGGAACAAAAAAAGGGAAAAAGAGAATGCCGATATTGAACCGTGTGGCCGAAATGCAGGAAGAAGTTGCCGGCTGGAGGCGCCATCTGCACGAGCACCCGGAACTGCTCTACGATGTCTACGAAACATCGAAATTCGTGGCCGAAAAGCTGAAATCATTCGGTTGCGACGTGGTCGAGACCGGCATCGGCAAGACCGGTGTGGTCGGCATCATCAAGGGTCGGCACGGCGATGGCCCGACCATCGGTTTCCGCTCCGACATGGACGCGCTGCCGATCCTCGAGACCAGCGGCAAGCCCTGGGCGTCGAAGACGCCGGGCAAGGCCCATTCCTGCGGTCATGACGGGCATACCGCCATGCTTCTGGGTGCGGCGCAATATCTGGCCGAAACCCGCAATTTCAAGGGTTCCGTGGCCGTGATCTTCCAGCCGGCGGAAGAGGGCGGTGCGGGCGCGCTCGCCATGCTGAACGATGGAATGATGGAGAAATTCGGCATTTCGCAGGTCTATGGCATGCATAACGAGCCGGGCATTCCCGTTGGGCAATTCGCCATCCGCAAGGGTTCCACCATGGCAGCGGCGGATAGTTTCGAGATCGTCATCACCGGCAAGGGCAGCCATGCGGCCGCCCCGCATCTCTCCATCGATCCGGTGTTGACCTCGGCGCATGTCATCATCGCCCTGCAATCCATTGTTTCGCGGGAGACGGACCCGCTGAAATCGCTGGTCGTCACCGTCGCCACCACCCATGGCGGTACGGCCGTCAATGTCATTCCCGGTGCCGTGACGCTGACGGGCACGGTGCGCACCCTGCTGCCGGAAACCCGCGATTTCGCCGAAAAGCGACTGAAGGAAGTGGCGACCGCCACCGCCATGGCGCATGGCGCCACCGTGGAGGTGAAATATCATCGCGGTTATCCCGTCACCTTCAACCACAGCGACGAAACCGAATTTGCGACCGGCGTGGCCATGGGCGTGGCGGGCGCGAATGCCGTCAACACCAATCCCAACCCGCATATGGGCGCCGAGGATTTCTCCTACATGCTGGAAGCGCGCCCCGGCGCCTTCATCTTCATCGGCAATGGCGATACTGCCGGGCTGCACAATGCGGCTTATGATTTCAACGACGACGCGCTGCCTTACGGCATCAGCTACTGGGTTTCGATGGCCGAAACCGCACTTGCTGCATAAGACATCCGGCGGCCTTCATGGCCGCCTTCTGCTTTTCAGGAGATCGGCATGCTTTTGGCGGCAACGTCCATGGAACAGACCGGCGGTTCGGTAAGCCCGGTTCTATCGGTTCAGAATCTCACCACATCCTTCCGCGTCGATGGCGGCTGGAAATCCGTGGTCCGCAATATGAGTTTCGAGATCGCACCGCGCGAAACGGTGGCGATCGTCGGCGAAAGCGGCTCGGGCAAGAGCGTCACCTCGCTCTCCATCATGCGGCTGCTCGATAAAAAGACGAGCCGGATCGAAGGCAAGGTCATACTTGGCGGCCGCGACCTGCTGGCGCTGCCGGAAGAGGAGATGCGCAAGGTTCGCGGCAAGGACATTTCGATGATCTTCCAGGAACCGATGACCAGCCTCAACCCGATCTTCCCGATCGGCAAGCAGATCGCCGAGGCGCTGACCGTGCATCAGGATATTTCCTCTTCCGCCGCGCGCGCCGAGGTCATCCGCCTGCTTGAGAAGGTCCGCATTCCCAATGCGAAGAACCGTTTCGACGATTATCCGCACCAGTTTTCCGGCGGCATGCGCCAGCGCGTGATGATCGCCATGGCGCTCGCCTCCAAACCGAAGCTGCTGATTGCCGACGAGCCGACGACGGCGCTTGACGTCACCATTCAGGGCCAGATTCTCGACCTCATCAAGCAATTGCAGGAAGAGGAGGGCATGTCGGTGCTCTTCATCACCCACGACATGGGTGTGGTGGCGGAAGTGTCCGACCGCACCATCGTCATGTTCCGCGGTGATGTGGTGGAAACCGGCACCACCGACGACATCTTCCACCGCGGCCGCCACCCCTATACGCGCGCCCTGCTTTCGGCGGTGCCGAAGCTCGGCTCGATGAGGTCGCGGGTGCTGCCGGCTCGGTTCCCGATCATCGACATCAAGACCGGCGAAAGCCAGCCTGTGGTGGAGGTGAAGGATACGGTATCGGGCGGCAAGACCCCCATTCTTTCGGTCAAGGACCTGACGACACGTTTCGACATCCGCTCCGGCCTTTTCGGGCGTAAATCCGGGGCCGTGCATGCGGTGGAAAAGGTCTCCTTCGATCTTGCCGAGGGTGAGACCCTGTCTCTCGTGGGCGAATCGGGTTGCGGCAAGTCCACCACCGGGCGGTCGATCACCCGGCTGATCGAGCCGACCTCCGGCAATGTCATGCTCGATGGCTACGAGGTGCTGAAACTCGACAAGACGACGCTGCGCACCATGCGCCGCAGCGTGCAGATGATCTTCCAGGACCCCTTCGCCTCGCTCGATCCGCGCATGAGCATCGGCACGGCGATCATGGAACCCTTTATCGAACATCGCCTCGGAGCCAAGCCGCAGGCCCGCGACAAGGCGGCGGACCTCCTGGAAAAGGTGGGCTTGAGCCCGGATATGATGCGGCGTTTCCCGCATGAATTTTCCGGCGGCCAGCGCCAGCGCATCGCCATTGCCCGTTCGCTGATGCTCGATCCCAAGGTGATTGTCGCCGACGAGGCGGTCTCGGCGCTCGATGTGTCGATCAAGGCGCAGGTCTGCAACCTGCTGCTCGACCTGCAGCAGAGCCTCAATCTGGCCTTCCTGTTCATCAGCCATGACATGGCGGTGGTGGAACGCGTCAGCCACCGGGTGGCGGTGATGTATCTCGGCGAGATCGTCGAGATCGGCCCGCGTGCGGCGGTTTTCGACAATCCGCAGCATCCCTATACCAAAAAGCTGATGTCGGCGGTTCCAGTGCCGGACCCGGCGCGGCGGCAGATCCGGCGCAACATGGCGACGGACGAGATCAAAAGCCCGATCCGGCCGGTGGATTATGTGCCGCCTGAGCGCCATTACCGCGAGGTTTCCGCAGGGCATCTGGTGCAGGAAGCGGCTTGATTGAGGGTACGGGCATAAACCCAGCACCGTCACCCCGGACTTGATCCGGGGTCCAGCGCGATCAAGTCCTTGATCGCGAAAGACTCTTCTCCCGGCGCAGACGCGCCTTGGCTGGATTCCGGCTCAAGCCGGAATGACGGAAAAATAGCGACACGGACGCATAAGCCGTCAGTCACCGTTCCTCATCCGCCAATTTTCGCGCCGCATAGTCTTTCCGCCCATCCGCCGTTTGACAGCCGGCGCAAAAAAATGCCAGCAAATGCGCAAGCATAATTCCTAGAGGGCAGCGGCATGGCCAGACGAAACGACGCACATGGACGGCTGGACGATGCAGCCCGCGCCGGCTGGCTTTATTATGTCGCCGGCCGCACGCAGGATGAGATCGCCGCCGCCATGGGCATTTCCCGGCAATCGGCGCAGCGGCTGGTGTCGCTTGCCGTCGCCGAGCGGCTGATCAAGGTCCGGCTCGATCACCCCATCGCCGCCTGTCTCGAAAAAGCCGAGCGGCTCAAGGAAAAATTTGCCCTCAAATATATCGAGGTGGTGCCGAGCGATCCGGCCGGGATCTCCTCCACCGTCGGCATTGCCGAGGCCGGCGCGGCGGAGATCGAGCGCTGGCTGAAAAACGCCGATCCCATCGTGCTTGCCATCGGCACCGGCCGTACCTTGAAGGCTGCTGTCGACCAGCTGCCGCCGATGGAATGCCCGCAGCACCGTATCGTCTCGCTCACCGGCAATATCGGGCCGGACGGCTCGGCCGCCTATTATAACGTCATCTTCAGCATGGCCGATGCCATCAAGGCGCGGCATTTTCCGATGCCGCTGCCGGTTCTGTGCTCTTCTGCGGAAGAGCGGGAGCTGCTGCATGATCAGTCCATGGTACGCTCCACGCTGGCGCTCGGCGCTGCCGCCAATGTCACCTTCGTCGGTGTCGGCGAACTCGGGGAGAACGCGCCGCTCTGCGTTGATGGTTTCCTCGGCGTCGATGAGATGAAGGCGCTGATGGCAAGCGGGGCGGTCGGCGAGATTTGCGGCTGGATGTATGATGCCGATGGACATATTCTCGACCATCCGGTCAATGAGCGTGTCGCCTCCGTTCCCATCCCCGCGCGGCAGACCTGTACGGTGATCGGCATGGCGCAGGGCGGGCGCAAGAACGCCTCGATTCTGGCGGCGCTGAGGGGTGGCCTTCTAAACGGCCTCATCACCGATGAAGTCACGAGCGAATATTTGCTCACGCACTGAGCAAAAATTAAATGCATAAAATCAAAGGCTTGGTTTTCCCATGTGCGTCGCAGCACAGGATGTCGCTTGACATTTTTGCCCATGAAGTGAGTAAATGCCCCAGAGCAAAGCGAATGCTCATCATTTTTCTTCTGGGAGGAAGATATGACATTGAAGACCATTTTGCTGGGCGCATGCTCGGCACTCGCCTTTTCGACCCTTGCTTCCGCCGAGACGCTGACGATTGCGACCGTGAACAACGGCGACATGATCCGCATGCAGGGTCTGACCTCGGACTTCACCGCCAAGAACCCCGACATCAAGGTCGAATGGGTGACGCTTGAAGAAAACGTCCTGCGTGAGCGCGTGACGACCGATATCGCCACCAATGGCGGCCAATATGACATCATGACCATCGGCAACTACGAAGTGCCGATCTGGGCCAAGCAGGGCTGGCTGCTGCCGCTCGAAAAGCTCGGCGACAAATATGACGTCGACGACCTGCTGCCGGCGATCCGCGGCGGCCTCTCCAGCGAAGGCAAGCTTTACGCCGCGCCCTTCTACGGCGAATCCGCGATGATCATGTATCGCAAGGACCTGTTTGAAAAAGCCGGCCTGAAGATGCCGGATAGCCCGACGTGGGAATTCATCGGCGACGCCGCCCGCAAGATTACCGACCGCAAGGCCGATATCAACGGCATCTGCCTGCGCGGCAAGGCCGGCTGGGGCGAAAACATGGCCTTCATCAGCGCGCTCACCAACTCCTTCGGCGGCCGCTGGTTCGATGAAAACTGGAAACCGCAATTCGATCAGCCGGAATGGAAAAGTGCGCTGCAGTTCTACGTCGATCTGATGAAGGATGCCGGCCCGTCGGGCGCCTCCTCCAACGGTTTCAACGAAAACCTGACGCTGTTCCAGCAGGGCAAATGCGGCATGTGGATCGACGCCACGGTGGCTGCCTCCTTCGTCTCCAACCCGAAGGATTCCACCGTTGCCGACAAGGTCGATTATGCCATTTTCCCGACCCATGGCGAGCTGAAGAACCATGGCAACTGGCTGTGGTCGTGGAACCTCGCGATCCCGAAGAGCTCGCAGAAGTCGGAAGCGGCTGAAAAGTTCATCGCCTGGGCAACCAGCAAGGAATATACCGAGCTTGTCGCCTCCAAGGAAGGCTGGGCAAACGTGCCTCCGGGCACCCGCACCTCGCTTTACAAGAATGCCGAATATGAAAAGGCAGCCGCCTTCGCCAAGCCGACGCTTGCCGCCATGGACGCCGCCGACATCACCAAGCCGACTGTAAAGCCCGTGCCTTATACCGGTGGTCAGTTCGTGGCGATCCCTGAATTCCAGGCGCTCGGCACCACGGTCGGTCAGCTGTTCTCGGCGGTCGTTGCCGGCCAGTCTAGCGTTGACGATGCGCTTGCCGGTGCCCAGTCGACCGCGACGCGTGAAATGACCCGCGCCGGTTACATCAAGTAATCCTCCCGAAGATCGCTGTCCGGCGCCAATGCCGGGCAGCGAACACTCCGGGTCGGAAGCCGCCAGGCGGCTCTAATGCCTTTCAAATCAAAATAAGAATGAGCCGGTTCTTCCGGATATGCCGGGCGCATGTCGTGACGCCTGTACCCAAGGGGAGGTGAGTGCAATGGCAACTCGAAACACGAGCGGTCTGGCGCGGGTGATGCTTGCGCCATCGGTGCTGTTATTGCTGGTTTGGATGATCGTGCCTCTGGCGATGACGCTGTGGTTCTCGTTCCAGAACTACAATCTGCTCAACCCCGCCAATGTCAGCTTTGCCGGT